>CANRGP010000066.1 GCA_947630085.1 uncultured Lachnospiraceae bacterium | reverse complement strand
ACGATGGGATCGTCCTCTCCCCTGTCCTCCGAATGAAGGGGGATATGGGACAGATCGAGGATCTGGAGCACATTGGTATAGCACATTTCATATTGCAGGGTGATCCCCAGAAAATCAAAATCCTTAACCGGATCCTGGGATTCCAGGGCAAACAGCGGGATATTCCGCTCCCTCAGGATCCTGTCCATATCCGTCCAGGGAGAATACACCCGTTCGCAGTATACATCCTCCCGGCGGTTAAACATATCATAAAGGATCTGAATGCCAAGATGAGACATCCCGATCTCATAGACGTCCGGGAAGCACATACAGAAACGGATATCCACTTTCGTGGGGTCCTTAATTGCCATATTGATCTCGCCGCCGATATACCTGGCCGGCTGCTGAACAGACAGCAATATTTCGTCACTCAAAGCAAGTTTTCTCATTTTCATCTCTCCAAAGTCGTAAAGAATCCGGACACGTTCGATCCGTCTTCTCCGAATCTGTCAGTCTTCCGGTGAAAGTCCCAGGTGCCGGTAAGCGTTTTCCGTAGCAACGCGCCCTCTGGGGGTCCGGTTGATCAGGCCGTTCATCAGCAGATACGGCTCATATACATCCTCCAGCGTCCCGGAGTCCTCACCCAGGGCCGCCGCAAGCGTATCCAGTCCGACCGGGCCTCCGGAAAACTTGCGTATGATGGTCAGGAGGATCGCCCTGTCGTTGTTGTCAAGCCCCAGGCGGTCTACCTCCAGGATCTCCAGGGCAAAATCGACGACCTCTCTGGTCACGGCCCCGTCATACTTCACCTGGGCAAAATCCCTCACGCGCTTCAGCAGGCGGTTGGCAAGCCTGGGCGTACCGCGCGAGCGCCTGGCAAGCTCCATGGCTCCCTCGCCGTCGATGGCGACGCCAAGCACCTTTGCCGACCTGAGAATAATGGTCTTCAGCTCGTCGGGCGTATAAAACTCCAGCTTCTGTACCACGCCGAAGCGGTCCCTTAGAGGGGCCGTCAGAAGTCCCGCCCGGGTGGTAGCGCCCACAAGAGTGAAATGCGGTAATTCCAGGCGGATGGAGCGGGCGGAAGAATCCTTTCCCAGCATAATGTCAATGGCATAGTCCTCCATTGCCGGATACAGGACCTCCTCGACCTGGCGGTTGAGCCGGTGGATCTCGTCCACAAACAGCACATCCCCCTCCTGGAGGTTGTTGAGTATGGCCGCCATCTCACCCGGCTTTTCGATGGCCGGTCCCGACGTGACCTTCATATTGACGCCCATTTCATTGGCGATGATCCCCGCAAGCGTAGTCTTTCCCAGGCCGGGAGGCCCATAAAACAGCACATGATCCAGGCTGTCTCCCCTGGATTTTGCCGCGTCGATATAAATTTTAAGCATGGATTTCAGCCGCTCCTGGCCGATATACTCGTCCAGGAGCCGCGGACGCAGACTTGACTCGATTTTCTCATCCTCTGGCGTCAGATCGGTATTGATCACTCTTCGTTCCATCGTACTCCCCTGCAAAGTTCTGTTTTCTCTGATCTTTTCGTTTTATCGTTTTCCGTCCTCACAGGGACAGATATTTCAGCGCCTGCCGGAGGATCCTGTCCGGGGATTCCTCCGCGCCCGCGTCTGACTTCCGGACGGCACGCGCGGCCTCCACAGGAGCATAGCCCAGCGCCACAAGCGCATCTATGGCGTCCCTTTCGGAAGCGGTCAGCCCTGTCTGGTGTCCGGCAGCAGCCGTTTCCTCTTCGGAAAGAGGCGAAAGCACATCCTCCATCGGTATCCGGTCCTTCATGTCAAGGATCACCCTCTGCGCCGTCTTGATCCCGATACCGGGCGCCCTGGCAATGGCTTTTGCATCGCCGGACAGGATCGCCAGTCGAAGATCCGCCGGGTTCAGAACGGACAGAATGGCCAGTCCTCCCTTGGGTCCTACGCCGTTGACCCCCAAAAGCTGCTTAAAGATCTTCAGATCCTGTCTGCTCGCAAAGCCATACAGCGTCACGGCATCCTCGGAGATGCGGAGGAAAGTATAGATCTTCACTTCCGAGCCGAGGCACGGAAGCGTGTCCAAAAGAGATGTCGGCACATGGATATTGTAGCCGATCCCCCCCGCCTCTACCACGATCACATCTTCATCAATTTCAGAAAGCTCGCCCTTTACAAATGATATCACGTCTTTATCCATCCCGTCATCACAAGATCCGGACCGCCGCTCCGGTCAGGGCGGTTTCCTTTCATCATATTACCATAGGTAAATGGTCTTTGCAAGCGTTACAGTTCCGACGGGCTCCGTTTCTCCTGCCTTCCGGCGCTGCGCTCCGGCGAAATATCCTTCCGGGCATTTGACGAAGCCGGAATATTCCGATATAATAGTCTGTAAAGATTTTCAGGAAGGAGCATTCCTTATGATCACCGTTGAAAGGACATTTCAGACCGCGCAGGCATATCCCCTGGACAGACTGGGAAAGCCGGAAGATCTGCTCTTTTTTGACATCGAAACCACCGGATTCTCCGGTGAGCACTCCCGTCTCTATCTGATCGGCTGTACCTATTTCCGGGACGGCTCCTGGCAGCTTATCCAGTGGTTTGCCGACTCGCCTGACGCGGAGCGCGAGATCCTGGAGGCGTTCCTTGGCTTTCTGAAGGATTTCTCCTGCGTCGTCTCCTTTAACGGGGATGGCTTTGACATCCCCTATCTCCTGAAACGCTGCCGGGCTCTCGGGCTGCCGTTCGACTTCTCCGGCGTATCCAGCATCGATATCTATAAAAAGATCCGGCCATACCGGGAGCTTCTCGGACTTCCCAGCATGAAGCAGAAATCCGTAGAAGTCTTTCTCGGGATAAACCGGCAGGACCGTTTTACAGGAGGAAAACTGATCGACGTATATTTCCGCTATCTGAATACCCGGCAGGACAGCCTGTACGATATTCTGATGCTTCACAACCGCGAAGATCTGGAGGGAATGCCCCGGATTCTTCCCATATTATGCTATCCCGATCTGCTGGAGCACCCGCTGCGTCTTGTCCGCCAGTCTCTGAAAGAATCTCCGGAGCCTTCCGGAAAATATCCCAGCGTCCTTCAGCTGGTGCTGGAAAGCGCTTATGAGATCCCCGTTCCGTTTGATTCCTCGCTGCTTCTCGGGGATACGGCGGTTTCTCTGCAAGCCGACGGCCAGCGCCTTATCCTGGAGATTCCTCTTCTTTCGGCAGTCCTGCGGCATTTTTATCCCGATTACCGCAACTATTACTATCTTCCCTTTGAAGACACGGCCATCCACCGCAGTGTCGGAAGATTCGTGGAAAAATCCGCAAGGACCAGGGCGACCGCGCAGACGTGCTACACCAAAAAGGAGGGCCTCTGGCTCGCACAGCCCTGCCCCGTGTGGGAACCGGAGTTCCGTTCGGAACTTCGCTCCCCCGTCTCCTATGTGGAGTATGCACCGTCCCTGTTTGAGGACGAAGACAAGCTCTGTCTTTTTTTCTCACAGCTTATAAAACCGGGCCGTACATAAGCTTTCGTACAGCCCGGTGATGCTTTTTTGCGGCGGCTGCGCCGGTCTCAGATCTTCTGCGGCAAAATGCGTTTTTAATCGAGCACATTGCGGATCCGGTAAGGCGTTCTGTAATTCCATGTAGAAATGCGGATCCCGCTCCTGGTACTGGCGGCGTGTACGATCTGGCCGTTTCCGATATACATGGCCACATGGTTCACCGTTCCGCTGCTGTTCGTATAGAAGATCAGATCTCCCGGTCTCATCTGGTTGGATGTAACGGCGCGTCCGCAGTTCGACTGCTCCCTGGATGTCCGCGGAAGAGAAACGCCGAAATTCTTCATAACCGACTGCACAAAGCCGGAGCAGTCTGCGCCGTTGGTCAGGCTGGTCCCTCCCCAGACGTAACGGTTCCCGACGAAACGCAGCGCATAATTGACGACCTCGGCTCTCCGCGCAGCCTGCTGGTTGGCAAGCTCTTCCAGCGGTGAAAATTTGATCGCTTCATCCAGAGCATAGCGGACCTCGACATTGTTGTCGCGCGTGGAGATGTAAGCGGCTTCATTGCCCTCGCTGTCGTCTCCGGTATCCAGTTCGATCTGAACCCAGCCGTCCAGCTGCGCCACTACCGGATACTTTTCCTCTTTGGAGATCTGGGTCCACACGCCGGACTCCGTATTGGGCTCCTTTCGCACGTTCAGCCGATCCGTATTCACCACCGCCACGAGCGTAGCCGTCTGCTTGGCGAGATCCACCGCCTCCTGGCCGGTAGCCGTAAAGCCGGAGTCCGCAGACACATAGCCGGTGATGGATCCCGAGCGGATCTTGTACCATCCGTCCACCGTCTCCAGGATGTCCGCCGCTGCCCGGCTGGGGAGTTTGCCGATAATGTTGGCGTTCCCCTCATCCGCGGGGCTGGAACGGATATTCAGGTAATCCGACACTTTGGATACAAGAAGATTGCGGTATTTGCTGATCGCCATAGACATAAGATCGAGCTTCCGCGCTTCGTTCAGCGCCAGGCGCACCTCCGCATAATCCGCGGAAATATAGCCGCTGGCTATCCTGATCCACCCATCTGTCTGCTCTTCCACCACATATCGGTCGCCGGAAAGCGCCTGCCCCACCACGTTGTCGTCCTGCACGGACGGAGTGGAACGGATATTGAGGCTGTCATCGCCGTCAACCGTGACGATGGCGCGCAGCTTCACATCCTCGAGCGCCATCTCTCTGGCTTCCTCGCCTGTCACCACATACTCGGAGGCTACGTAGCCCTCCAGTCCTCCGGAACGGATATGGTACCGGTCTGCGGCCTGATCCAGGATCTCACAGGCGCTGTTCGGCTGCATCTTGCCGATGATATCATCGTCCCGGTCGGATGTCTCGTGTACGTTGAGATATCCTTCATTGATCCGGATCATGCCCAGGTTCTCATAAGAGTCCACCACTTCCTGCTTCTCCTGCTGTTCCCGGGCAATCCTCTCCTCCTCCTGCCGCCTCTGCTCTTCCAAAAGCGCCTCACGGGATTCCTCCTCCGACCGGCGGAGAGCCTCCTCATCAAGGACCGTCTCCTCCGCGGACGCCTGAGCGGCCGCGCTTTTATCTTCCTTTCTTCCGCCTCCCGCCGCCCGTATGACGACAATAAGCACGACCACCGTCAGAAGCAGCGCCGCGGCAGCCAGAAGATAAGGCCGGAAATCATTGCCGTTCCGTTTCCTCCGGACACGGTTCAGCAAAGCCTTATAGTTTGATTGATCTGACATCTTTCCTCTGTTCTCCTGATATTCCGATTTGCGTCAGGCGTCGATTCCCCGCAGACGCAGATATTCCTTCACCAGTCTGACCGCCGGATCCAGCTCCAGGGTGGACGTGTTGATGGGCAGGTCATAATTGGACATATCCTCCCAGTCCTTCCCGGTGTAATACTTATAATAATCACGTCTCTGCTTGCTGATGCGGTTCACACGCCGGAGCGCTTCCTTCGTATCCACACCGTCCACTTCCATCACCCTGCGGATGCAGGTGGTAATGTCCGCGTAAACAAACAGCCGGATCAGGTTCTCCGTCTCGACGGCTCCCAGCACGAAATCCGCGCATCTTCCCATGATGATGCAGGGCTTTTCGGCCGCCACCTTGCGGATCATCTTGGCCTGAAAACGGAACAGATTCTCCGGAGACGCCACATCATCATCCACCGACGGTTCCTCCAGGCTGGTGTGAAGTCCGCCTACGGCGCGGAAGAACAGATTTGTCCCCGCCTTCTCATCGTTCAGCCGAAACAAACTCTCGCTTACGGCGCTGTCCTCGGATGCCATTTTTAAAATCTCCTCATCATAAAACGGGATCCCCAGTTCCTCCGACAGCTTCCTTCCCATAATGCGTCCGCCGCTTCCATACAACCGGTCAATGGTAATCACATATTTGTCTGTCATGCTTGTCCCCTCCTTTATGAATAGTGCAGAAAAATGTTTGCATTTTCCCTGATATCTATATTATAATAGTTTTAATTGTCCGGGTAAAGGAATAATTTCAAGAAGTGCAATGATTTTTAAGTTGCTGCAAAATTTTTAAGGAGGGTTCCCTATGAATCTTATACTGCCTGAAAATTACGATCCGCACCTGACGGTCCGCGAGACGCAGGAAGCCATCAAGTACATACGCGATACATTCCAGAAGGAGTTCGGACGCGAAATGAATCTGGAACGCATCTCCGCTCCCCTCTTTGTCACCAGGAGCAGCGGCCTAAACGACAACCTGAACGGCGTGGAGCGCCCCGTCGCATTCGATATGGCCTTCGACCCCACCGAAACCGTGGAAGTCGTCCAGTCTCTTGCAAAGTGGAAACGAATGGCTCTCCACGATTACGGCTTTCAGCCCGGTGAAGGTCTCTATACCAATATGAACGCCATCCGGCGCGACGAGATCCCCGACAATCTCCATTCCTGCTATGTGGACCAGTGGGACTGGGAGCGCGTCATCACCCGGGATGAACGCAATGAAGAAACCCTGAAGGAGACCGTGCGCACGATTTTCAAGATCATCAAGCATATGGAGCACGAGGTCTGGTACAAATATCCTCAGGCCGTAAAAAGGCTTCCGGATGATATCTTTTTCATCTCCTCGGAGGATCTGGAGAAAATGTACCCGGATCTGACCCCCCGCGAAAGAGAAAATGTGATCACCCGTGAGCACGGCTGTGTTTTTCTTATGAAGATCGGCGAAAAGCTCGGAAACGGCAAGCCCCATGACGGCCGCGCGCCGGATTACGACGACTGGCAGTTAAACGGCGCTATCCTGTTCTGGTTTGAACCCCTCTCCTGCGCCCTGGAGATCTCCAGTATGGGAATCCGGGTAGACGAGAATTCTCTGGCGGAGCAGCTGAAAAAGGCAGGCTGCGAAGAGCGCCGTGAACTGCCCTACCACAAAATGCTTCTGGCCGGCGAACTTCCTCTCACCATCGGCGGCGGCATTGGCCAGTCCCGCCTCTGTATGCTCCTTCTCGGCCGCGCCCACATCGGCGAAGTGCAGGCAAGCATCTGGCCGGAAGAAATGCGGCGCGAGTGCGCAAAGCATAATATCACCCTCTTATGACCCTCGCAATGTGAAAAAATATGCCTTAAAGGCATCATGCCTGTTCCGGTCGTATCCCATGCGCAGCAAAAGTATCTCCAGCAGGTTCTTCGAATATTTCCAGCAGATTCCGAAGAACCTGCTGGAAATTTTTATGCAGAAAAATGGGTCGCTGCTCCACAGATGATGCCCCATCTGATCTGCAGCTCGCCGCCGACATCCATTCTGCATACTGAAACGCAAAAGAGCTGCCGCAGAATCGCAGCAGCCCTTTTTACATTCATTCCGCGCAAAGGGGCATCAGCCCTTTACGGCACCGCCGGTAACGCCCTCCACGTAATACTTCTGCAAGCACATGAACAGGATGGTAATGGGAACGGCGATCAGGATACCGCCGGCACAGAACCGGGTGAAATATCCCTGATAATCGTTGGTATTCACCCAACGGTACATAGCGACGGCAACGTTATAGCTGTTGGAATAACCGAACGCAATGTAGGAAGCGAAGATGTAATCACACCAGGGAGCCATGAAAGCAACCAGCGCGGTGTAAATCACGATCGGCTTCGACAACGGCAAAAGCAGAATGGCGAAGATCTGCGCGCGGTTGGCTCCGTCGATACGGGCCGCTTCATCCAGAGATTTGGGGATCGTATCGAAATATCCCTTACATACGTAATAGCCCATACCGGAACTGGCGAATCCTACCAGGATCAAGCCGGGAACAGCGCCTGCCTGCGTCAGGCCGAACTGTTTCAGCAGGAAATACAGACAGATCATGCTCAGGAATCCGGGGAACATTCCCAGAATCAGCCAGAATCTCATCAGCAGCTGTCTGCCTTTGAAACGGAAACGGGAAAGTGCGTAACTGACTGCCAGGATGAAAATCGTCTGGAAGATCGCGACAAAGCTGGCAATAATCAAGGTGTTCCCATACCATTTAAAGAACTGGCTGTCCGGACCGAACAGGAATTTGTAGGAGTCCAGGGAAAACTTCTTCGGGAGCAGGTAATTAACCATACCGCCGTTGCCTTCCGTGTAGGAACGGAAGCTCTGCAGTACCAGGCATACGAACGGGAAGAGCCAGATGGCGCTGATCAGGATCAGCACGGCATATGCGATGCCGTTGGTCAGCTTTCTATGCTGCATATGCAATTTCTGTTCTTTCATTATTGGAAGCCCTCCTCATCTCTAACTGACGGCAGGATGCTGTAAACAACCAGGGAAACCACTGCCGTTACCGCAAATACCATGATACCGATGACAGCCGCCATCTTGTAGTTGGTATCGTTGATGGTCATTTTATACAGCCAGGTAACCAGAAGGTCTGTATAACCGGCTCCACCGACCAGCTTCATATGCTGCGGACCGCCTCCACTGAGCAGGTAGATCACGTTAAAGTTGTTCAGGTTGCCGGTGAACTGGGTCAGAAGGAACGGACCGGTCACAAACAGCATATACGGAAGCGTGATCTTTATGAACATCTGAAGAGGATTCGCGCCGTCGATACGGGCACTCTCATACAGATCCTCCGGAATGTTCATCAACAGTCCGGTACAAACCAACATAACATAAGGAATACCGACCCAAAGATTGATGACGATAATGAGGATCTTGGCCATCGTCGCATTGGTCCAGAACGGGATCGCCGACTTGATGATCCCCCATTTCATCAGATACGCATTCACAAGGCCGTCGGCCGCGAACATCTTGGAAACGTACAGCAGGGAAACAAACTGCGGAACCGCGATGGTCATGACCAGGATGGTTCTCCAGAGCTTTTTAAATTTGATTCCCTTTTTATTGATCAGAATCGCAACCGCCATACCCATAAAGTAGTTAAGGAAGGTTGCGAAAAACGCCCAGATTAAGGTCCAAATGAGGATCGTAATAAAGGTTCCGCCGAATCCGGTAGTTCCGAAAGAAAACAGGTTCTTGAAATTCTCAAGCCCTACCCAGGTAAAGAGCTGAGCCGGAGCCTGATGGTTGGCATCGTAATTGGTAAACGCAATGCAGATCATGAAAATGATCGGCAGGACGACGAAAACAAATATACCCAACGTCGGGATAGCCAGAAGCGTCAGGCCAAACTTCTCATCCAGCAGCGACATGATATCGTGTTTTACGGTCGGAAGGGGTTTGCCCTCTTTCAGGCGTTTCTCTTCTCTGCGGTTCTCACTGATATTCATGCGCCACACAATAATGAACACGAGGATCAGAACAATACTGAGCAGGCCAAACAGCAGGATTAAAAAGCTGTTGTCGCCGTATCTGACGGTACCGTCTGGATTAAAGCCGCGTCCCTGCGTACCAAGGGTTGTGATGTCTTTCAGATAATGTGCGCCGAAAGCCACCATATAATAGATGAAACCGATCTCGATTGCTAAAAATGCAGCCCCCCTCAAGAACTGCTTCCGCATCAAAGGCCCGAAGCCCATGATGACATAAGAAACCTTTGTCTTCCAGTCTCCCTCTATAAAGGTAGTCCCGATCTCTGCAAGATTCGCAACGATTCCTTTAAAAAAGGCGGAAACTTTCCCAAAGACCCCTGAAGATTGCTTCTTCTCCATAATCTCAATTCCCTCCAGACTTTGTATGTTCCGCAATTATAGGGCAGGGGGATAAAATCCCCCTGCCAAAACAGACTCTTTCCTACTGCCCTGCGTAGGACTTGCAGGTGGTCTCAAACTCCTGAAGAACTGCCATCAGCTCATCATCGGTAGCATTGTCATACTCACCGGCGATGACGGTGTCACCCAGGGAGGTAGCAAGGGACCAGTAGTCGTTCGGATACTGTCCCTGCGGAATCGTCAGAGCCAGCTGCTCAGCCAGTGCGGACAGAGCCACATCAGCCTTAACATCTTCGCTCTGCTGAGCGGTCAGGTTGGACGGACCCCAGCCGGCTGCCTTATAACGGGCAATCTGTACATCCGCGCTGGAAAGGTACTGGGCAAGCGCCAGGCAGACAGCCATCTTGTTGGCATCGGTCTGGGGCTTGATTCCGATCAGCTTGAAGCCGCCGAAGCCGCCAAGCTGGAAGGTGGTTCCGTCAACCGTAACGGTCGGCAGCTTCGCGCAGGCGTAGTTGTCGCCGAAGAGATCCTGAGCAGCGCCGGAATCCCAGGTACCATCAACGATGGCGCCTACGTTGGTAGCGGAGCTGAGAGAAGATCCGTTAACGAAAGCCGGGGACTTGTGAAGGTTGATGATCGCCTTCAGAGCGGTAAGGCCCTTGTCAGTCGCATAGTCGATGTTGCAGTTGGTGAAGTTGCCCATGTCATCGGAATCATAGGTCAGTGTGCAGCCTGCGCCGAAGAAGAAAGCGGGCTGATACCAACCGGAGTTGATCTCCATGTAGAAGCTCTTTCCTGCAGCTTCGCAGTCGGCAACGATGGCGTCCAGAGAGGACGGATCGGTCACGACGCTCTTGTCATAATACAGGAAGTATCCGTTGTCAGAGGTCATCGGGAACGCGAAAGTGGTGTCGCCCATCTTCGCAGCGCCCGCGGCACCTGCGTCGTTCTGCTCTGCTACAAACGTAGCATAGTCGCCGGTGATCGGCATCAGAGCGCCCGCGGAAACCAGACGAGCCAGCTGATCCTGAGCAAAGCCGAAGATATCAGCGCCGCCTTCTACGTCGGTGATCATGTTGTTGGCCGCATCGCCCTCGCCTACGGGCTCGGTACGTACGGTGTAGCCTGCATACTGCGGATTGGCTTCCATAAACGCCGCAACCTGCTCATCTGTGAAAGACTGAACATTCTCAGCCACCCAGATGGTGATCTCGCCGCTGCCGTAATCTACGTCAGCAGGAGCCGCTGTGGTTTCATCTGCCCCCCCGTCTGCTGCCGGAGCCTCAGTAGCGGCCGGCGCATCCGTTGCAGGAGCCTGGGTCTCTGTGGTGCTCCCACCACAGGCGGTCAGCATCGACAGAACCATGGCTGCCGACACTGCAAGAGCAATTACTCTTTTCTTCATGTTTCTTGCCTCCCTTAAAATAGGTTAATTTTATTTATACCTCCGCAGAACACGAAGGATAAATAACAGAAGCTGTCTTTTGTCAATTTTCCACAATTTATGTACAAAATTTAGGGCATAATCATCACAAGCAGAAAACGACAAGTCAAATCAAGAAAAGAATCCGCAGATTCTATATAATGTAATATACCATGTCTTTCACAATATGTCAATTTTTTTTTGGAAAAAGCCGGATGCGTTTGTGCAAAAAGGCAAAAGGCGCGGACCTGCACAACCTATGGCTTTCCTTCCCCCATTAGGCCGTCAAAGCCCAGCTCCGGAATGGGCAGCACATATAACGCTCGTACTGCTCCCCAGATACAAAGCGAATGGGCTTTCGTCCTGTCCTGTAGTGCATCCCTACCCTTGAATAATCTTGACGTGATCTTTCCCATCCAAGCACTTAAAATCTTGAAAATCCTTCCCAATTTATCTTGACAATTTCATGCTTTATGCTAATATATAATTAACATCTCCCTCAGGCCTCTGCGGAAACGTATGCACACTTGAGGGCGTTTTGCTTATAAAGGGAAACTGACTATGGCAGATAAAGGTTTCAAAACGATTGAAGAACAACTGGATATCCTCCGCTCCCGCGGACTCACCATCAATGATGAAGCACAGGCCAGGGATTTTTTGCTGCGCAACAATTACTACCGCATCAGCGGATATTCCCTGACACTCCGCAAAAATGACGTTTTCTCCAAATCTGCCACATTCCAGAACATCATCGATATCTACTATTTTGATCATGAACTCAGACACATCCTTCTTCAGTACCTTGAAGTGATCGAAGTACAGATGAAATCCATATACGCTTACGAATTCACAAAAGTCCACGGTCCCACCGGATACCTCAATGAAACATTCTTTACCAACAAAACCAAACACCGGGAAATCATCAGCAAGGCAGACCAGCAGAAAACCCAGCGGCTTTCCCACGAAGCCTACTTGAAACACTTTGTAAACGATCTGCATCAGGATATTCCTTTATGGGCATATGTCGATCTGCTGACCATATCCGATATCTCCTTTTTGTATTCCATTTCTGAGCAGCAAATAAAAGACTCCGTTGCCCGCGTATTTGGCCTGACCATGAATAAAGGAGCTGCCATCCTCGGAAGCTATATGCACAGTATGACGATCATCCGCAATCTGTGCGCACACGGGAGCAGGATCTATAACCGGCTCTTCGAACAGAAACCTTCTCTTAATGAAAAGGAAAAAGCGCTGCTCAGGAAAAACAGTAACGGCGAAATCGACAACGCCCATTTCTATGGTTTTCTGCTTGTTATGAAGCGGATCCTGCCAGCAGATAAATTCAATGAAATGAAAGACTCCATCGT
>CANRGP010000065.1 GCA_947630085.1 uncultured Lachnospiraceae bacterium | reverse complement strand
GAGGACGAAGGACTGCCGTTTAACTAGACAATACGGCGCATATTTATGGATGCGCGAACCGCCGCATTTTCGGCGGCAATCTGAGACAGGAGGTAATTATCATGGCATTCAATAAAACTGACAAGCCGGCTGACGGCGCGAAGGTCAGAAGAGGCGGCCCGATCCGCAGAAGGAAGAAAGTATGCGTATTCTGCGGCGAGAAGAACGGTGAGATCGATTACAAGGACACCAACAAGCTGAAGAGATACGTCTCCGAGCGCGGCAAGATCCTCCCCAGAAGGATAACAGGCAACTGCGCGAAGCACCAGAGAGCGCTGACCGTGGCGATCAAGAGGGCGCGTCACATTGCCCTGATGCCGTATACCTGTGACTGATCCGGGATTTCAGGGGATCTGAAAGATCCTTCACACAAAAAAGAACGTTTTCAGGCAAAACCTGGAGACGTTCTTCTTTTTTGCGGCAAAACGGACGCGCTGTGAACCTCGGTCATAAGAAATCCACTTGATTTAAAGGCAGGATTCCCTTATTATTAAATATGGATGAAAGCGATACGTACCAATACCGTCAGGAGGCGCGTCAATGAGAGAGATAGATGCGGAGGAAATCACCAGAAACATAAAAGAAATGTGTATCCGGGCCAATTATTTTCTGTCGCCGGATATGCAGAGGGCATTTGAGCGGGCGGCCGATACGGAATCCTCGCCTCTGGGAAAACGGATCCTGGAACAGCTGAAGGAGAATCTCAAGATTGCCGGTACGGATCAGATCCCTATCTGCCAGGATACGGGAATGGCCGTGGTATTTATCCGCCTGGGACAGGATGTTCATATCGCGGGCGGTTCTCTCAGGGAAGCCGTGAACGAGGGCGTTCGGCAGGGATATACGGAGGGCTATCTGCGGAAATCGGTGGTGGCCGATCCCCTTGAAAGAAAAAATACCGGCGATAATACGCCGGCGGTGCTCCATGTCGAGATCACGGACGGAGATTCGGTGGAGATTACCGTGGCGCCAAAGGGATTCGGAAGCGAGAATATGAGCCGGATATTCATGCTGAAGCCGGCGGACGGGATCGAGGGCGTGAAGGAGTCCGTTATCGCGGCCGTAAGGGATGCCGGCCCAAACGCCTGCCCCCCGGTCGTTGTGGGAGTGGGGATCGGGGGCACATTTGAGAAGTGCGCCCTGATGGCCAAGCACACTCTTACGCGGAGTCCTGATGAGAGATCGGAGATCCCCTATGTCAGGGAGCTGGAAGAGGAGCTTCTGGATAAGATCAATCATCTCGGCATCGGACCCGGAGGACTGGGCGGGAGGATAACGGCCCTGGCCGTAAATATCGAGACGTATCCCACGCATATTGCGGGCCTTCCCGTTGCCGTCAATATGTGCTGCCATGTGAATCGTCATATACACAGAGTGATCTGAAAAAGCGGAGGAACAGATATGGAGAGAGAGATTCATGCGCCGATGAGCAAAGAGGAGGCGGCCAGCCTGCGCGCGGGCGACTCTGTATATATTACCGGAACGGTTTATACGGCCAGAGACGCGGCCCACGGGAGGATGCGCGAAGCGCTGGACAGGGGGGAAGAGCTTCCCTTTGATCCCGAAGGAAATGTGATCTATTATATGGGGCCTTCTCCTGCCAGGGAGGGGAGGCCCATCGGCTCGGCAGGGCCGACGACCGCCAGCCGGATGGATAAATACACGCCGATGCTTCTCGACCGCGGGCTGAGAGCCATGATCGGGAAGGGACGCAGAAACAGCCAGGTAAAAGAGGCGATGGTCCGGAACGGAGCCGTATATCTGGCGGCCGTCGGCGGCGCGGGCGCGCTGCTCTCAAAATGTATCGTGTCAAGCGAGGTCATTGCCTACGATGACCTGGGAACGGAAGCGATCCGGAAGCTCCAGGTAGAGAGATTTCCGGCGATTGTAGTTATCGACAGTCTGGGCGGCGACCTGTACGACCGGGTATACGGCGGGGCCTCCGCCCTGGAATGAGGTGCGAAAGATGATGCGGATCATATTGATGGTTATTCTGGATATTCTCAGGGTTCCCGGATGGTTTTGGGGAATTATAAAACGAGGCAGACACAGGGAGCGGTATACGACGCAGGAAAGATACGACTATCTGCGGAACATTGTCCGCACCGTCAACAAAAAAGGGCGGGTCACGATCCTCGCCGACGGCATGGAGAACCTTCCCCAAAAGGACGGTTTCATTCTCTTTCCCAACCACCAGGGATTGTTCGATGTGCTTGCGGTGGTTGATGCCTGCGAGCATCCGCTGAGTATTATTGCCAAAAAAGAGACGGAGAACTGGATCCTGGTACGTGAGACGATCCAGATGGTGGATGGAATGTATATGGACCGCTCGGACGTAAAGGCATCCCTGCAGGTTATCAACGCTATGAGCGAGAGGGCGAAGGAAGGCCAGAACTTTATCATTTTTCCGGAAGGGACCAGGAGCCGCAACGGCAATGAGCTTCTGGAATTCCACGCGGGCTCCTTCAAAAGCGCCGTCCGGGCCGGCTGCCCTGTCGTTCCGGTTGCCCTCATAAACAGTTTTCGGCCGTTTGATGTTCCGTCTATCCGCAGGGAAACGGTGGAGGTTCATTTTTTAAAGCCCATTTACCCGGAAGAATATGCCGGTCTGAAGACCAGGGACATCGCCGAACGTGTGCGCGGGGCCATTCAGGAAAAGATCCGCGAGAGGCTAGACGCGGCGGAAAAGGACTGAGACAGCATTATGGATACGGTTTTAAAGATCGCTCCTGCCGACAGGGAGGCGTACCGTGCCGCAAAAGACCGGTGGGACAGCATTGCAAAGCCTCTGGAAGGTCTGGGAACACTTGAGGAGGCGGTGCAGAGGATCGCCGCGGTACAGGGGAGCGCGGACGTTGATATCGGCAGCCGCTGCGTGGTAATCATGTGTGCGGACAACGGCGTTACAGCGGAGGGTGTGACGCAGTCAGACAGCTCGGTGACAGCTCTTTGCGCGGCCGCTATGGCAGACGGCACTTCCAGCATCAACCGCCTGGCGGAGGTTTACCGGGCCGAGGTACTGGTGGTGGACGTGGGAATGGAAAGCGACGTGGAGAATGAGAGGATCCTTTCGCGGAAGATCTCCCGCGGGACCGGAAACATTGCCGCAGGCCCGGCAATGACGCGCTCTGAGGCGGAGCGTTCCGTACAGATCGGGATCGATATCATGCGGGATCTGAAAGACAGGGGAGTTAAGATCGCCGCTGCGGGAGAGATGGGAATCGGCAACACGACGACCGCGGCGGCAGTGGCTGCAGTGCTCCTCGGCCGGTCTCCGGGGGACGTGACGGGCCGCGGCGCGGGGCTTGACAGCGCGGGACTCAAACGGAAAACAGCCGTTATCGAGAAAGCCATTCGGATCAACAGGCCGTCTCCCGACGACCCTCTGGGAGTGATCGCGGGAGTGGGCGGCTTTGATATCGGCGCCATGACGGGAATGTTTCTCGGCGGAGGGATCTATGGGATCCCCGTGATCATTGACGGAATGATCTCCGCGGCGGCGGCCCTCCTGGCATACAGGCTTGCGCCTGCGGTGAGGGCTTATATGCTTGCGAGCCACAGTCCCGGGGAGCCGGCCGGCCGGCTGCTCCTTGCCGAGATCGGGCTGCGGCCGGTCATTGATGCCGGGCTGCATCTGGGCGAGGGGACAGGCGCGGTGATGCTCCTGCCGGTTCTGGACGGGGCTCTTGCCGTTTACCGGAGCGCTCACCGCTTTGCCGATATCGGATTGGAAAGGTATAAGAAGCTGGTATGATGACATTGGTGACAGGCGGTTCCAAGTGCGGCAAATCACATTATGCGGAACTTATGTTTGACCGCTTTGCGGGAAGCAGATTTTATATCGCCACGATGGAGCCTTACGGGGAAGAGGCGATGGAGGCAATCGGAAGACATCGGAAGCTGCGGGCCGGAAAAGGCTTCGAGACGATCGAAAGGTACACCGATATCGACGGGCTCGCCCTGCCCGCGGGCTGCGGGATCCTCCTGGAATGTACGGCCAACCTCTGCGCCAATGAGATGTTCCGGGACGGGCTTGTCCTTGACCCGGTGGAGAAGATCATGAAGGGGTTCCGGCACCTGAAGGAGATTTCCGCCGAACTTGTAATCGTGACAAATGAGGTGGGCAGCGACGGTATTTCCTATGAAGACGGCACCGCGGAGTATATCCGGGCGCTGGGGGAGATCAACCGGAGGACGGCCCGGATGTCCGACCGTGTGGTCGAATGTGTCTACGGGATCCCCGTGATGCGGAAACCGGCGCCGGAGCCGGAAGCGGAGCTGCCAGCGGAGATGCGACAGGGAGGATTTTTCCGATGAAGATATTGTACTCATTGATCACAGCCTTTCGGATGTATTCCAGGATACCGATGCCGCCCGCCGCATGGGAACCGGAAAAACGCCGCTACGCGCTGTGTTTTTTTCCGCTCGTCGGAGCGGTGATCGGAGCTGTATTTTTGGCGTGGAAAGCTGTCTGCGGACGGTTCGGGGTCGGAACGCTTCTTGACGGCGTCGTGTCGGCGCTGATCCCGCTGGCGGTGACCGGCGGGATCCATATGGACGGATTCTGCGACACGGCGGATGCCAGGGCGTCGTGGGCGGACCGGGAGAAGAAGCTGGAGATCCTGAAGGATCCGCATATCGGATCCTTTGCGGGGATGTATCTGTGCGGATATCTGCTGCTGCAGACGGCTCTGATGAGCGAGATCAAAAGCCGGCAGGCGGTGGCGATCGCCGCGGCGTCCTTTGTGCTTTCCCGGACGCTCAGCGGGATGGCTGCGATTTGTTTCAGAAACGCGCGGGAGAACGGTATGCTCCGGGAAAGTACGGAACCGGCGCGAAAGAAAACGACGGTTGCGGTCCTTGCGGTGACGGCGGCTGCGGCGTGCATTGTCATACTGAAGTCCGACCCGGTCATGGGCGGAACTGCCATAGCGGGAGCGGGTCTGTGCCTCCTCCGCTGCAGGATCATGGCTTACCGCGAATTCGGAGGAATCACGGGCGATATTGCCGGGTGGTTTCTGCAGAGGTGCGAGCTCGTGATGCTGATATGTACGGTAGCGGCGGAAAAAATTATGGCGTACGCGGGCCTGGGAATGTGAGCGGAGGTCTTGAACTATGATCATGGTAACAGGAGGAGCTTTCGCGGGGAAGCGGGAGTTTGTGAAGAAACAGTTCGGCTTGAGAGAAGAGGATATCATCCGGGGCGAGGACTGCAGCCCCGAGGATGTTTTTGCTGCGAAGTGTGTCGACCATTATGAGCGGATCATTCGGAGGATCATGGATGGCGGGGCCGGACAGGATGATGTCTGCGCCTTTACCGACCGGCTGCTCCGGGAGAATCCGGGAGTGACCGTGATCATGGACGAGATCGGCAGCGGGATCATACCGCTGGATAAGAGCGAACGGCTTTGGCGCGAGCAGACAGGCCGCGCCGGCTGCCGGATCGCGGCTGCCGCGGACACGGTGATCCGAGTGTGCTGCGGGATACCGTCGGTTATCAAGAGTACATAACGACATCAGGAGCACATAACGGGATACCGCGTGGGCGGGAAGTGAAAACGCGGCGGAAGGGAGGGAAGAAGTTTGCCTGTAATGCATACACTCGCGGGAACAGCCCGCAGCTGCGTCACTCTGATGGCAGCCGCTCCGCTCCTAGCCGGCTTTCTGCTGGATCTGGCGCTGGGCGATCCCTATTCTCTCCCGCATCCGGTCCGCGCTGTCGGAAGTCTGATCTCGCGGACGGAAAAAGTAATACGAAAGCGATTTGCGGGGAATCTGCGTCTCGGAGGGACCATTCTCGCGGCCATTGTATCGGCTGCGGCATCCGGCGGTGCGTTTGCGGCTCTGTATGTATCTTATAGAATCAATGTGTGGCTCGGGATCGCAGTGGAAAGCGTGATGTGCTATTACCTTATTGCTCCGAGATGCCTGCGGGACGAGAGTATGAAGGTCTGCAGGGCGCTTGAGGAACAGGATATCGAGAAGGCCCGAAAGGCCGTGTCCATGATCGTGGGGAGAGACACCGCGCCTCTTGACGGAGATGGGATCACGCGCGCGGCGGTAGAGACGGTAGCGGAAAATACATCGGACGGCGTGACTGCGCCGCTTTTGTATATTGCGTTGGGCGGGGCTGCGCTCGGATTTTTCTATAAGGCGGTAAATACGATGGATTCCATGATCGGGTACAGGAATGAGAAATACGTTGATCTGGGACGCTCTGCCGCGAAGCTGGACGACGCCGTGAATTTTCTTCCGTCAAGGATTACGGCGGTTGTTATGATCGTATCCGCGTATCTGCTGAGATATGACGGCAGAAACGCTTTTCGGATCTGGCGCCGGGACAGGAAAAAGCACGAAAGTCCCAATTCCGCGCAGACGGAGTCTGTATGCGCCGGCGCGCTGGATATCCGGTTGGGCGGCGACGCGTATTATTTCGGAAAACTTCACAGAAAGGAATATATCGGGGACGATCTGCGCCCGGTGGAGGCGGAGGATATCCGCAGGGCGAACCGGCTTATGTACGGCACGTCTCTGGCAGTGCTGGCGCTTTCTGTGATTATGAGAGTGATGATCTGGAGGAAAATCTGGCTATGAAGCAATCGGAACATTTGGAGACAGGGGAGGAGACGGCCCCGGAGAAAAAACAGGAGATGCCGGATACGGCAGCAGGCCGGCGGGCGCCCCATGGAGGGGACGTCTACGGGAGAGATATACTTTATGATTTTTCCACCAGTCTGAACCCGCTGGGTATGCCGAAAAGCGTAAAAGAGGCGCTTGCACACGATATTGAAAGCTGGAGCAGATACCCCGACCCGTACTGCCGTATCCTGACAGAAAAACTGTCCGCATATACCGGGATAGAGGCCGGGAGGATCGTCTGCGGCAATGGCGCGGCGGATCTGATCTGGCGGATCACAGCGGCGTTTAAACTGCGCAGGGCAGTGATCTGCGCACCGACCTTTTCCGAATATGCGAAGGCTCTTGCGGCAGCAGGCAGTGAGATCATCGAATACCGGCTGACAGAAGAGAACGGCTTTTCTCTGGACGCGGGTATCCTGGAACTTCTCGATGAGACGGTTCAGATGCTGGTGCTTTGCTCCCCGAATAATCCGACGGGAAGGGTGCTCGATGCGGAGCTCCTTGAGAGGATATGCGGGACGTGCCGGGAGAGAAAGATTATTTTTCTCTGTGACGAGAGCTTTCTGGATTTTGTGAGAGACGGCGAGAAGAGGAGTGCGCTCCGTTTCATAAAAAGCGGCGCGAATGAAGAAGCTGCGGAGTGTTTCCCGAATGATACGCTGATCGTACTGAAAGCTTTTACAAAGATATACGCGATGGCAGGGCTTCGCCTGGGCTATGCGCTGTTCGGCAGCAGGCGGTACGCGGAAAGAGTCCGGGATACCGGGCAGTTCTGGAGCGTGAGTTCGCCGGCCCAGACGGCAGGCATCGCGGCCCTGTCGGAGAAAGAATATCTTTTCAAAACGGCGGATGTCGTGGAAGCAGAACGGAAATATCTGTGCGGCGAGCTCAAGCGGCTCGGGATACAGACATATCCGTCCGACGCGAATTTTATCCTGCTCCGCAGCGCCAGACCGCTCGACAGACTGCTTTTGAGAGAAAAGATCCTGATCCGGTGCTGCGAAAATTACAGCGGCCTTGACGGATCATATTTTCGGATCGCCGTGAGAACGCATGAGGAGAATACGGCACTCATTGATGCAGTCAGCAGGGCAGCAGAAGAGATGTGATGTGCCCGATGAAAAGGAGCGTCATTATGGCAAAAACGATCATGATACAGGGAACCATGTCCAGCGCGGGAAAAAGCTTTCTGACAGCCGCACTGTGCCGGATCTTTAAGCAGGACGGATATTCCTGCGCACCGTTTAAATCCCAGAATATGGCCCTGAATTCGTATGTTACCGTGGATGGTCTGGAAATGGGGCGTGCGCAGGCTGTGCAGGCGGAGGCAGCTATGACGGAGCCGTCGGCCGACATGAATCCGATCCTGTTAAAGCCAACAGGCGATGCCTCTTCTCAGGTCGTGGTCAACGGGAAAGCGCGGGGAAATATGCGGGCGGCGGAATATTTCCGCTACAAAAAGGAGCTGGTTCCCGAAATTACGGCCGCTTATCAGCGGCTGGCGGCCCGCTATGACATTATTGTCATAGAAGGCGCGGGCAGCCCGGCAGAACTGAATCTGAAGAAGGATGATATTGTCAACATGGGCCTTGCGAAGATTCTTCATGCTCCGGTGCTCCTGGTGGGCGACATTGACCGGGGAGGCGTGTTTGCCCAGCTTTTGGGCACTCTGGAGCTTCTCGAAGAGGATGAAAGGCAGCTGGTAAAGGGGCTGGTAGTGAATAAATTCCGAGGAGACAGGAGATTATTCGCGGACGGCGTGGAGATCCTTGAAAAACGCAGCGGAAAACCGGTAACGGGGGTGATTCCCTTTATCGACTGTGATATCGAAGATGAGGACAGCCTTTCGGAGAGACTGCGAAGAAAAACGGCGGACGGCGCGATTGACATCGCTGTGATCCGGCTGCCGCGCATATCGAATTTTACAGATTTTGACGTATTTTCCCGGTTTCCCGGCGTATCGGTCCGCTTCGTGGAGAAGGCCGGAGAGCTGGGGGATCCGGACATGATCATTCTTCCCGGTACGAAGAATACGCTGGCAGATCTCAGGCATATCCGGGAGAACGGTATCGAGGCCGCCGTGAAACAATGCTCCGCCGGCGGCGTGCCAGTCTTTGGGATCTGCGGAGGATATCAGATGCTCGGAGAGACGATCTCTGACCCGGACGGCGCGGAGGAGGGCGGAAGCATTGCGGGAATGGGCCTGCTGAACGCCAGTACGGTATTTTCAAAAGAGAAAATACGACGGCGGACGGAAGGAAACTTTGCAAAGATCGAAGGAGTGTTTGCGGGACTTTTCGGGAAGCGCTTTTCCGGTTATGAGATCCATATGGGCAGTACGGATTCCGGGGATCCGCCCCTTCTCTCCTGCGGCGGTGCGGCGCGCGGCAATGTATACGGCTGTTATATCCACGGGCTTTTTGACAGCGGAGAGATCACAGGAGAGATCGTGAAAGCTCTGTATGAACGAAAAGGACTGAAATATACGAATCCCGGATATGACAATGCGCTCTACAGACAGAGGCAGTTCGACCGGATGGCGGATGAAGTGAGGCGGAATATGGATATGGAGTTTATTTACGGAATACTGGAGGGCTCTGCTTCCGCCGGGAGATGAGATCCGCGGCGGAAGGGAGGGAGGTTCGGGGACCATGCCGGTCTCAGCCTTCCCCTCCGAACAGGCTGTGCAGAAGCTCCATCAGCTTGTTCAGATCGATGGGCTTTGCCAGATGACCGTTCATGCCGGACGCTATGGCCCGCTCCCGGTCTTCCTCGAACGCGTTGGCGGTCATGGCAAAGATGGGAACAGCGGCCAGGGCAGGATCCGCCATGGAGCGGATGACGCGGGTGGCGGCATATCCGTCCATGATCGGCATCTGGATATCCATCAGGATGAGATTGTAGTATCCGGGAGCCGACTGCCGGACCATGTCGCAGGCTTGCTGGCCGTTTTCGGCACATTCGATCAGGAAGCCGGCTTCTTTAAGGATCTCGGCGGCGATTTCCCGGTTGAGTTCATTGTCCTCGACAAGAAGGATGCGCTTGCCTGCGAAACTGCCCTCCTGGGGGAGAGAGCTTTCCTTCACGGCAATATCCTCCGTATGCCGGCCCAGGCTCCGTTCCAGGGTGATGTGAAGATCGGAGGCGAAGAGAGGCTTGCTGATGAAGCCGGTAACGCCGGCCAGGCGGGCCTCCTGCTCAATATCCGACCAGTCATAGGCGGACATGAGGATGATGGGAGAATCGTCTCCCACGATCTTGCGGATCTCCCGGACGGTTTCGATACCGCTCATATCGGGCATGGACCAGTCGACGATATACACTTCAAAGGGATCGGAAAGGTCTACGGATTCGGTAGTACGCGCAATGGCCTCCCGGCCTGACGGCGCCCATTCCGCCCGCATTCCGATCTGACGGAGCATCTTGGACACACTCTGACAGCAGATCATGTCGTCATCCACCACAAGGCCGCGAAGGCCCTTCAGCTCCGCGATGGGATTCATCTCCTGGTGCGCGGCCGAAAAGCGCAGTTCCAGGCTCACAATGAACGTAGTCCCCTTTCCCTGCTCGCTTTCCACGCTTATGGAGCCGCCCATCATGTCTACAATATTCTTGGTGATCGCCATACCAAGGCCGGTGCCCTGGATGCCGCTGACGGTGGAGGTCTGCTCACGGGTGAACGGATCAAATACGGTCTTGGAGAACTCCGGGCTCATACCGATACCGGTATCGCTGACCCGAAACTCATAAAGGCCATGCCCCGCCGATTTTGCCGGCTTCTGGGTGACCCGGATGGCTATCGTGCCTCCCGCGGGAGTAAATTTGATGGCGTTGGAGGTCAGATTCAGAAGGATCTGGTTCAGGCGCAGCTTGTCGCAATAGACCTCTTCATCCGTTACATCGACGGTGTCGATGAACAGCTCCATGCGTTTGGCGTGTATGTCGGACTGAATGATATTGCGCAGGCCCTGCAGGATGTCAGCCAGGTTCTCGGGATGCTCGTTGATGGTGACCTTACCGGATTCGATCCGGCTCATATCCAGCACATCATTGATAAGAGAAAGCAGATGGTTGGATGCCTGTGCGATCTTGGCCAGATAGTCCTGCGCCCGCTCCTTGTTATCGAGGTGAGTGGTGGTCAGGGCTGTGTAGCCGATGATGGCGTTCATGGGTGTGCGGATGTCGTGGGACATATTATTGAGGAAGGTGGTCTTGGCCCGGTTCGCGGCGTCCGCCGCCTGCAGAGCCTGTGTCAGCTCCTCGGTTTTTTTCTGGAGCTCGCTGGTAGCCCGGGCCACCTTCTTCTGCAGCTGCTTCTGGTTCCGGGTCCGCACCGCCAGCATGGCCAGGGCAAAGAGGAGCATGAGAAGGAGGAAAACTCCCAGGACACTGTAGACCGGGTTCCGGTACAGGAATGCGGTCAGGCTGACATTGTTATATCGTCCGGTGTCGATCTCACGGGATACAATGGCATCCAGTTCGGCATCGGTAAAGCTGTCCGCCCCTTTGTCCAGAAGCGAAAGAAGATAACGGACGCCCTGAACATTATTGCCTACGGCATAGGACAGGGAGGTGTCCCCGAAGGTGACGGAGGTCAGGCGGTTGCGGACATCCTCCTGAACATACCGCTCGGCGGTATAGGCATAGAGGATCGTGGCATCGGCCTGCCCGTCCAGAACCGCCTTTACACAGTCCTCTGTGGCGGGATAGCGGATCAGAGCGTCCTCGGGATAACGGCTGGCAATGTAGCTGTTTATGGCTTCCGCGCGCTCCATGACGGCCAGGCGGTTCACCGTTCCGCTAAAACCGTCAAGGGAAAGACGGGCAAAATTGGTCCGAAAGTAAGGAACGGTGATCTTATAGCCCTCTTCCTCCGCCAGGTAGTAATCGCTGGTATAGTCCAGCACCACATCGGCGGCCCCGGCTTCGCGGAGAGCATAATATTCGTTCCGGTCCTTTACCGGAATATATTCGTAGTTCAGTCCGAGACGCTGGGCCAGAACATCGAAGATGGCGGGCAGGATGCCCTGGACCTGCCCGTCCTGGAAGTAACAGTAGGGAGGCCGGTCCGGGTTAAAGAGAAGCCGCAGAGGGACGCCCGAGGCGCGGTGCTGTTCCAGAAAATCCCGCTCTCCGGAATTCATGATAATGGAGCCGGCCTGATCGGTGGAATAATATTCCTCGTGAAGGGAATTGCGCCAGTTGGGATCGTGAAGATCCATCTCGTTGATGGCCGCGTTGATCTGGTCCATCAGCTCGGTGCGGTCCTTTCTGGTACAGATGTAGAACGGGCTGGCATCGAACGATTCCAGCAGCCATTCGTTCTCCAGCAGCCGCAGGCTTCCGGTAACGGCGGCGTCTACCTCGCCCCTCTGGAGGGCAGCGGTAAGTTCGTCCTGTTCGGCGAAATATACCGGGCGGAAGGTGAAGCCGTGAATCTCCGCGAACCGTTCAAAGTTGGCGTTTTTGGAGTTGCCCTCCAGCATTCCTACGGAAATACCGTCATAAGTAGCGTAGTCCTTTTCCACGATGTCCTGATTCCCGGACTTCACAGTGAGAATGGTGGAGTTGACGCCGATGTCCTGGGCAGAGAAAAGAAATTCCTCTTCCCGCTGGGGGGTCTTGGAAACCGAAGTGACGATATCCACTTCGCCGCTGCGCAGCATATCCAAAGCGTCGGCATAGGAGCTGTCATAGCCGATATATTCGTAGGACCAGCCTCCGTGGATCGCAAGGCGCTGCAGGAACTCATAGCCGTATCCGCTCCGCCTTCCGTCCGCTTCTATAACATGATAACCGGGAAAAGCAAAAAAGCCGACCCTGAGAACCTCCTGCTCATCCTTTTCCGAATCTGCGGCCTGCGCGGTCAGACAGGACGAAATGAGCAGCAGAAGCGCTGCAGCGAAGCAAAGCAGGCGATTTTTTTTCATAAAATGGTTCCTCCTCGCGTAAGGCAAAGCCTAAAGAAAAATAAAACCCGGTCGAATAGAGTCTTATAAAATTCTACCATTTATCCGATTTCTTTTCAACCGTTCGGTTAAAATCTTTCCCCGCGTTTTTGTAAAAAACAGGACAAAAAAACTTTTCCGTTTACCCGCCGAAAATAAATATAAAATGGGTTGACAACGGAAAACATATCGAGTATAATCCCGAGTTTGACACTTATGGAAATCAAAAACGGCTACAAACCCAGTAATAATGCGGGCTGCAGCCGTTTTT
>CANRGP010000064.1 GCA_947630085.1 uncultured Lachnospiraceae bacterium | reverse complement strand
GACGGGAACAGCTGGAGTTACACCTGGACGGATCTGCCGAAGTTCCGCAACCACGGCAAGGAGATCACCTACACGGTGGTTGAGACGACGACGTGGACGGACGGAACCTATACGACGGCGTACAGCGACGACACATTCACCGTAACGAACACTCATAAGGTCTACACGACTCAGAAATCGGTGAACAAGATCTGGGCCGACGCGAACAACCAGGACGGCATCCGCCCGCAGAGCATTGAGATACGGCTCTACGCGAACGGAGATCCGGCGGATCTGGTCGGAGTGAAGGACGCGAAGATCACATTGAGCGAGGCGAACGGCTGGTCGTACACCTGGACAGAGCTTCCTCTGAGACATGAGGGCAAGGACATTGTCTACACGGTGGAAGAGACCGCTGCAGCGGACGGGTATGAAGTATCCTACAGTGAGGACACCTTCACCGTCACCAACACCCATATTCCGGGTACGGTAAGCCACAGCGCGGCGAAGACCTGGGATGACGCGGGCAACCAGGACGGCATCCGTCCGGAGAGCGTCACCGTACAGCTTCTGGCTGACGGAGAGGCATACGGCGAAGCGGCAACGCTGAGCGCAGCCAATGGCTGGAGATACAGCTGGGCGAATCTGCCGGAGCGCAGGGACGGCAAGGACATCGTCTACACGGTGGAGGAGCTGAACGTGCCGGCCGGATATACGCCATCTTACAGCGAAGACGGATCCACCGTTACTAATATCCACAAGCCGGAGACGGTTGAGCGTTCGGTGACCAAGGTCTGGGACGACAGAGACGACGCATACGGCATCCGCCCGGAGAGCATCAGCGTACAGCTGATGGCTGACGGAACGGCATACGGCGAGGCGATAGTCCTGAACGAGGCCGGCCAGTGGAAGCACACCTGGACCGATCTTCCCAGATACCGCGCGGGAAGCGAGATCGTCTGGACAGTGGAGGAGGTTGCAGTGCCCTCCGGATACAGAGTGAGCGTTGACAACAGCACCGACCCGATGACGATCACCAACACCAGGATCCCGCCGACATATCCGACGCCGGAGAGGACGCCGGAGAATCCGTCGGAGGAGATCCCGGATACGCCGGTTCCGCTTACCCCCGGACCCATTGAGGAGATTCCGGACAGCGACATTCCGCTCAGCGGAGCGCCGCGTACAGGCGATGCCGGAGTCATGGGATCCCTGATGGGACTGTTCGCAGCCCTCGGGGCAATGGCGGGAGCACTGAGACTTCGCAAGAAGGAAGAGGACGAATAAATCCGCGGAAAGAAGACGGATAGATTCACGGGAAGGAAGAGGGATTCCGAAAGGGATCCCTCTTTTTTCAGATGTCCTGTTTACAAACAGGGGGATTTTGATGTAGAATAAGAAAACAGGATCAGGCGCGGGGCCGGATGCACGGCAGTACGGCCCCGGCGCCGTAAATATAGGGGGATACCGGCATGGAACAGTGGCTTGAAAGCGTATACAGCGACGGCACGGAGGAATTTGTGAGTTCGCCATCTCCGTCTCTTGGGGAGACGGTGCGCGTGCGGATCCGGATGTACGAGGATGCGCCCGTACAGCACGTTCTGCTGCGCTCGCTGCATAACGGGACGGAGCGGATCGAGGAGGCGGAACGGATATTCTGCGAGAGGGGGCTTGCCTATTATGAGGCTCCGCTTGCGGTCACGGAGAACCGTATCGAATATCAGTTTTATCTTGTGTGCAGCGACGTCGTATATTTCTGCACGCAGAGAGGGATCACTACATATGTACCGGATGATTCCTGCAATTTTGTCCTTCTGGCGGATTACGTAAGGCCGGAGTGGGTCAGGGATGCGGTCTTCTATCAGATCTTTCCGGAGCGCTTCTGCAATGGCGACCCGGACAATGACGTGCGGACCGACGAGTATTTCCAGGACGGCTTCGGCACGATCCGGATGGAGGACTGGAACAGGGAGCCCCTTCCCTATGAGAAGGGCCACTGCCTGGATTTCTTTGGAGGGGACCTGGCGGGGATCGAGAAGAAGCTCCCGTATCTGAAGGAGCTTGGAGTGACTGCACTTTATATCAATCCCATTTTTATCGCTCCGTCCGTGCATAAATATGACTGCATCGACTTTTTCCATGTGGATCCGCATTTTGGCGGGGACGAGGCTCTGGCGAGGCTTTCCCGGGCGGTCCACAAAGCCGGGATGAAGCTGATCCTGGACATTTCCATCAATCATACGGGAACATCCCATAAATGGTTCAACCGGGACGGGCAGTTCTTCGATCTGTCCGTGGGAGCGTACCACAACCCGGATTCCAGGGAACGCGGGTACTATTTTTTCGGTAAGGACAATTCCTATCACGGATGGCTGGACCATCCCAATCTCCCCACGCTCAATTACACGTCCCGGGAGCTGCGGGAGGAGATCTTTTCGGGGGAGGATTCGGTCCTCCGCAAGTGGCTGAAGCCGCCGTATGAGATCGACGGCTGGCGCTTTGACGTGGCGGACGTATTTGCCAGGAATGATGAGATCCAGCTTTCTCACGAGCTGTGGCCGCAGATCCGGAGAAGCATCCGGGACGTGAATCCGCAGGCGTATATCCTGGCCGAGGACTGGGGAGACTGCACGGAGTATCTTCAGGGCGGCGAATGGGATTCGCCCATGAATTACTTTGCCTGCGCGCGGGTGATCCGCCAGTTCCTGGGGCAGCCGGACCTTTTCATGGAGAGGAGCCCCATCCTGCGGGCTGTTCCCTACAAGATGACGGCGGCGGATGTGGAGAACCGCGTGATGCAGTATTTTGCGCGGATCCCCTGCGCGTTGCAGCAGAACCAGTTTAACCTGATCGACAGCCACGATGTGAGCCGCCTCCACAACGACCCGCGCATGACGGAGGATGACCTTCGGATCGCGGTGGTCTTCCAGTTCATGCTTCCCGGAGCGGCCTGCATCTATTACGGGGACGAAGCGGGAGTGGGCGGAGTCCTGGGGACCAACGAGGGCTGCAGATACCCCATGCCGTGGGGGAGCGGCTTTGAGAACGGGGCGGCGTACCGCCTGCACCGGACCATGACGTCCCTGAAAGCGGGCCATGCGGCGTTTTCACGCGGCGGCATGAAGTTTCTGTGCGCGGAGGGAGCGGTACTGGTGATGGCCAGGTTCGTGAGAGACGAGGCGTTTGTCTGCGTCCTGTCCACGGAGACCGGAGACCGAACGGTCAGGATCCCCTTCGGTGCGCTGGGAGCCGTGGGGCCGAAGGGCAGCGAGGACCTGTTCGGGCAGTCCCTTGTATGGGAGCAGACGGATCCGGACAGCGGACTTTTCACGGTACACGGACGCGGCGCATATCTGATCGAGTGCAGGATGAAGGAGAGGCTATGAAGGGAAAGAGCAGACGCCGCCTGTGGACGGGACTCGCCGTGCTTTCGGGGGCGGCGGCCCTGTGGTTCGGCTATTCCACGGTGCATACTCTCTGGGAATACAGCCGGAGCGACCGGGATATCGAGGAGATCTACCGGCTGATGGATCAGGCGTCGGAGACGGCGCAGTCGGCCGCCGAGGCGGAGACAGAGACAGGCGGGAACACGGACGCTCCCGGCACCGATCCGGGCGGGAGCGCAGGCGAGGAGAAGCCGCGGCTCACGGCGGAGCAGGAGGAGCGCCTGGCGGGCTACCGGGCCCTGCGGGAGATCAATCCGGATATGATCGGCTGGATCCGTATAGACGGAACCGTCATCGATTATCCGGTGATGCAGACTCCCGACCGGGAGGATTACTATCTGCACCGCGGCTTTGACGGGGAATATTCTTCCTACGGGATGATTTATATGGACGAGACCTGTAAGCCGGGCAAATCGCCCAACTGCCTTATTTACGGACACCATATGCGCAACGGCTCCATGTTTGCGGCCCTTGAGGGCTATACGGATCCGGAGTTTTGGCAGCAGCACCCCACGGTGGAGTTCGATACTCTGACGGAGCCGGGGAGCTATCAGGTGATCGGCGCGTTCCGGATCCCGGCGGAAGATCTTGACGTGGAATTCCTGTCCGTTCTCTCCGCGGGCACACAGGAGCGGTACGAGCAGCTGGTGGACTATGTCAGAGAGAACTGCGCTTATGATTCGGGGATCGTGCCGCAGTGGCCGCAGCAGTTGATTACGCTGACCACCTGCGAGTATACCCACCAGGACGGGCGGCTTATGGTGGTCGCCGTGAAGACGGAGGAGCAGTCATGAAGTTTTTTCAGAAAATGGAGCGGAAATTCGGCAGATACGCGATCCGCAACCTGATGCATTATATCATAATCCTGTACGCCGCGGGGATGGTCCTGCAGTTCCTGAAGCCGATGTTTTATTGGGAATATCTTTGCCTGAATGCCCCGGCGATCCTCCACGGACAGGTCTGGAGGATCCTGACGTTCATCATTTATCCGCCGGTATCCATGTCGCAGATGGGCTCGGCGCCGGCCGGTATGCTTTCGGACCTGCTGTTCAATTTTATCGCGCTGTCCCTGTACTATTCGCTGGGGACCACTCTGGAGCGCACCTGGGGAGCGTTCCGCTTCAACGTGTATTTTTTCATGGGGATCCTGGGCCATGTGCTGGCGTCCCTGGTCGCCTGGCTGGCGTTCGGACAGCTGCTTCTCCTGACGACCACGTACCTGAACCTGTCCCTGTTCTTTGCGTTCGCGGCCATGTATCCGGATCTTCAGTTCCTTCTGTTTATGGTGATCCCGGTAAAGGCCAAGGTCCTGGCGATTTTTGACGGCCTGTTTTTCCTCTACAGCTTTGTTGTCGGGGACGCGGGCATCCGCTGTGCCATTGTGCTGTCGCTGGCCAATTTCCTGATATTCTTCCTGATGACCCGCAATCTGAGCCGCTATTCTCCCAGGGAGGTGAAGCGGCGCAGGGAGTACAGAGAGGGTACGGAGAAGATCCTTCCTGCCGGAAAGACCCGGCACCGCTGCGCGGTGTGCGGACGGACGGAGAAGGACGGGGACGAGCTGGAGTTCCGGTACTGTTCCAAATGCGCCGGCGGCCTGGAATACTGCCAGGACCACCTGTATACTCATCAGCACGTAACGGAGATATTCCGGGAAAATACCGCAACGGAGGAAAAAGAAAAATGAAAAAGACGAAGATCATCTGTACGATGGGGCCGGCATCGGACGACCGTGCCGTTATGACCGATCTGGTGCGGTCCGGTATGGACATCGCGCGGTTCAATTTTTCTCATGGGACGCATGAGGAGCAGAAGGCGAGGCTGGACCGGCTCAAGAGCATCCGCAGCGAGCTGGATATCCCGGTGGCTGCCCTTCTGGATACCAAAGGGCCGGAGATCCGCACGGGCCTTGTGAAGGGCGGCGGAAAAATCAGCCTGACGGCCGGCCAGAGCTACACGCTGACGATAAGGGAAACGGAATGTGACGATACCGTCTGCTATATCAATTATTCGGGGCTCGCGGAGGATGTGAAGCCGGGGAACCGTATCCTGATCGACGACGGATTGATCGAGATGGACGTGACCGGGATCTCGGGAACCGATATCATATGCCGGGTGATCAACGGAGGGGAGCTTGGCAGCCAGAAGGGGGTCAATGTGCCCGGTGTGAAAATAAAGCTTCCGGCTCTGACCGAAAAAGACAAGGAGGATATCCGTTTCGGGATCCGGGAGGGCTTTGATTTCATTGCCGCGTCGTTTGTACGGTCGGCGGATGCTATCCGCCAGATCCGCCGGATCCTTGAGGAGGAGCATTCCCGGATCATGGTCATTGCCAAGATCGAAAATGCCGAGGGCCTGGATAATCTGGACGAGATCATCGAGGAGAGCGACGGGATCATGGTGGCCCGGGGCGATCTGGGTGTGGAGATCCCGCCTCAGAAGGTTCCGTATATCCAGCGGACCATCATTGAAAAATGCAGCGCCGCCTGCAAGCCCGTTATCACGGCCACGCAGATGCTGGATTCCATGATCCGCAATCCCCGCCCCACCAGGGCGGAGGTGACGGACGTTTCGGAGGCCGTCGCGGAGGGAACGGACGCGGTCATGCTCTCCGGGGAGACCGCGGCGGGAAAATATCCGGTGGAGGCTCTCAGGATGATGGTGGAGATCTGCGAAGAGGCGGAATCCCATCTGGATTATACCGGCTACAGAAAGCGCCAGGTGACCGACTCCAACCGCACGAACATTTCTAACGCGGTATGCTTTTCGTCGGTCTCCACGGCCCACGACCTGAACGCCCGCGCGATCGTGGCCCCCAGCATCAGCGGCTTCACCACGCGGCTGCTCTCCAAATGGCGGGCGGGGGTCCCCATCATCGGGATGTCCCCCAGCGCCGAGGCAGTCCGGCAGATGCAGATCTACTGGGGCGTGCGCCCGTATCTGGCCATGCGTTCGGAGTCCACGGACACCCTGATCGAATCCTCCATCGAATATCTGAAGGAAAAGGGCGTCTTTTGCTCCGGGGATATCGCGGTCGTTACCGCGGGCCTGGTCAACTATGACCGGCGGGATATGCCCGCTGTCCATACCAACATGATGCGGATCGTAAACGTTCTGTAATATACATAAAAATCATATCCGGACAGACCGGGAACGCATTGCGAAAGGAAGAACCGATTATGGAAAAAAAGCCATTTGTTACATTGGACAAGCTGAACGAGATTACGGGCAGATTTCCGACGCCCTTTCATCTTTACGATGAGGCGGGGATCCGGGAGAATGCCCGGCGACTGAAAGAGGCTTTTGCGTGGAACCCCGGCTTTCGGGAATATTTTGCGGTGAAGGCCACTCCCAACCCCTTTATCCTCAGGATCCTCAAGGAATGCGGCTGCGGGACGGACTGCTCTTCGATGACGGAGCTTATGATGTCGGAAGCCTGCGGCTTTTCCGGTCAGGACATTATGTTTTCCTCCAACGACACGCCGCCTGCGGAGTTCGGCTTCGCCAATGACCTGGGCGCCATCATCAACCTGGATGATATCACCCACATTGACTGCCTGGAAAAAACTCTGGGCTTTATTCCCAAGACCATAAGCTGCCGCTACAATCCGGGCGGCGTGTTCCGCATGAGCAACGGGATCATGGACAATCCGGGGGAGGCCAAGTACGGAATGACCACCGAGCAGATCTTCGAGGCGTTCCGGATACTGCGCGCCAGGGGAGCGGAGCGTTTCGGGATCCATGCGTTTCTGGCGAGCAATACGGTGACCAATGAGTATTATCCCATGCTGGCGAAGATCCTGTTCGAGCTGGCGGTGAAGCTGCAGAAGGAGACGGGAGCCAGGGTGGCCTTTATCAATCTTTCCGGCGGCGTAGGGATCCCCTACCGTCCGGATCAGGAGCCCAATGACATCTTTGCGATCGGAGAAGGAGTGCGCCGGGCATATGAGGAGGTCCTGGTCCCGGCGGGTATGGGCGATGTCGCGATCTATACGGAGCTGGGACGGTTCATGCTGGCTCCTTACGGGTGCCTGGTGACCAGGGCGATCCATGAGAAGCATACCTACAAGGAGTATGTAGGCGTGGATGCCTGCGCGGTCAACCTGATGAGGCCCGCTATGTACGGCGCGTACCACCACATTACGGTCATGGGCAAGGAGGATTCCCCCTGCGACCACAAATACGACATCGTCGGATCTCTCTGCGAGAACAATGACAAATTTGCCATCGACCGGATGCTTCCGAAGATCGAGACAGGCGATCTGCTGGTGATCCACGATACCGGCGCGCACGGCTTTTCCATGGGATACAATTATAACGGCAAGCTCCGGTCCGCCGAGCTTCTGCTCTGTGCGGACGGCACGGTAAAGATGATACGCCGTGCGGAAACGCCGAAGGACTATTTCGCCACGTTCGATTTCTGCCACATCATGGATAAATATCTGTGAGCCCGCGGGGCGGTAAAATAGGCTCCGCCGGGGCGATGAAAAGGGCCCCCGCGGGGCGGTGAAGTAGGCTCCGCCGGGGCGGCGGAAAGGGTCGGGGAGAGCAACAAAAAACCTGCCGGAGGCAGGTTTTTTTGTGTGTAAGAATTTGAATAAAGGGGAGAGTGAGGAGCGTGGTCAACTCCATTTCTTTCATCTGTACCCAGTATAACATACCCAACTGGAAAAAGATTGTAGATTGTTTAAATAGATTATGAAGAAATTCTTAAGAAGACGGTACGACGCGCCGGCCGATATCGATGAAGGAGAAGACGCCGAACCATTCTCTCCGGCGGGAATATTCTAAAATAAAGGGGTTATGAGGGACCAGGGCGTTGAACAAGGCGAGAGAATTGATTCGGTGCGCCGAGCCGCTTCAGTCCGGGCTTACGGGGTGCGGGGTCGGCGTCGCGGTGCTCGATACGGGAATCTTCCCCCATGAGGATTTCGGACGCCGCATCGCTGCTTTTTTCGATGTGCTCCATCAGAGGACGGAGCCTTACGACAACAACGGGCACGGAACCCATATCTCCGCCATTATCGGAGGGAGCGGAAGCGCCTCCGGAGGCAGATATATGGGAATCGCCCCCGGCTGTCATATCATTTCCGTCAAGGTTCTCGACGCCAGAGGCGGGGGCTTCGCGTCGGACGTTCTTACGGGGCTTAAATGGATCCGTGCGCACAGGCAGGAGTTTGGGATTCGGATCGTAAACATATCGGTGGGATCTTATTCACGGAAGAATATGAGCGAAAATTCGGCGCTGGTCCGCGGAGTGGACGCGGCCTGGGACGACGGTATGGTCGTGGTGGTGGCGGCGGGGAACAACGGGCCGGGCCGGATGACGGTCACAACGCCGGGCATCAGCCGGAAAGTCATTACCGTCGGATGCTCCGACGACCATAAGGAGGTCAACGTTATGGGGAGCCGTATGGTGGATTATTCCGGAAGGGGCCCTACCGGCGCCTGCATCTGCAAACCCGAGATCATCGCACCGGGCGCGGGGATCATCAGCTGTGCCAATGATCCGGGACGCTATGCGGTCAAAAGCGGCACATCCATGTCTACGCCCATTGTGGCGGGGGCCATAGCGCTTCTCCTGGAAAAGCATCCGGAGATGACCAACCGGGATGTGAAGCTCCGCCTGAGGGAGCGGGCCGTGGACATGGGGCTTCCGAGAAATCAGCAGGGCTGGGGGATGCTGGACGTGACGCGTTTTTTGGAGGACTGACGGGGCGCGGGCGGCAGGTTTTCCTTGCAAATTTTCCCGAAATATGGTACTTTTACTGTGTGGGAATTCTCCCGCAGGCCGCCGCAGGGCGGCCGTCTGATCACGTCGGTATGCAGGTGGAGCCGCCGGACGGAGGCGCGCCGCGTGCCGGCGGGGTTTCTTTATTCTTTTCTGACCGCGGAGCGGTCTCAGGGACGGCATCGGCCGTCCGTTCCCAATCAGGTACAAAACCGGCATTTTAATCGGAGCAGACGGGAAAAGCGGCCCGCGGCCCGGGCGCGGAGCCTGCGGATCCCGTATGCTTCGGGAGGAAAGGGGGCAGGGAAAATAAAAGCATAAAAATCTGTTGACATTTATCGGCAAGTATATTATGATTAAGAAAAGAACACACGTTCGATGGAGGATATCATGAACAGAGAAGACAAGATGAAGGCCCTGGACGCGGCTTTGACACAGATCGAAAAGGCATACGGCAAGGGCTCCGTGATGAAGCTGGGCGATTCCGGAGCCAATATGAATATCGAGACGATCCCCACGGGCTCTCTGAGCCTGGATCTGGCGCTGGGATTGGGAGGTATCCCGAAGGGAAGGATCATCGAGGTCTACGGCCCCGAGTCCAGCGGCAAGACCACGGTGGCGCTTCACATGGTCGCGGAGGTCCAGAAGCGGGGAGGCATCGCGGGCTTTATCGATGCGGAACACGCGCTGGATCCCGTGTATGCGCGCAACATCGGCGTAGATATCGACAATCTCTATATCTCCCAGCCGGACAACGGAGAGCAGGCCCTGGAGATCACGGAGACCATGGTGCGGTCCGGAGCGGTGGACATCATCATTGTGGATTCGGTGGCGGCTCTGGTGCCCAAGGCCGAGATCGACGGGGAGATGGGGGAATCCCATGTGGGCCTGCAGGCCCGGCTGATGTCCCAGGCGCTTCGCAAGCTGACCGGCGTTATCAGCAAGACCAACTGCAGCGTCATATTTATCAATCAGATCCGTGAGAAGATCGGAGTGGTCTACGGCAATCCGGAGACCACCACAGGAGGGCGCGCGCTGAAATTCTACGCCTCCGTCCGGATGGAGGTGCGCCGGACCGATACCCTGAAGCAGGGGGGAGAGGTAGTGGGGAACCATGTGCGCGTGAAGGTAGTCAAAAACAAGATCGCGCCGCCGTTCAAGGAGGCGGAGTTTGACATTATGTTCGGCAGAGGCATCTCCGGCGAGGGGGATATCCTGGATCTTGCCGCCAAGGTCAATATCGTGGAGAAGAGCGGCGCCTGGTATGCTTACCAGGGGACAAAGATCGGCCAGGGGCGTGAGAATGCGAAGATTTATCTCCACGACAATCCCCAGGTCTGCCGTGAGATTGAGAATAAGGTGCGGGAGCAGTTCGGCCTGCGGCCCGCAGACGCCGAGGGACAGCAGACGGATTGACACGGAGGGACGGACGTTGCTTGTTGCGGAGCTGGTCCCCCTGGGACGGGGACGGAAAAAGGTGCTGACCGGTGAGGGGACGGCCTTTGCGCTGTATGACGCGGAGATTCAAAGGTATGGGATCGCGGCGGGAGAGGAGCTGGGATCCGCGACGTATGATCGGATCGTCGGGGAGGTTCTCGCTCCCCGGGCGAAGGAGAGGGCGCTCTGGCTTTTGCAGGACTGCGCAAGGACGGAGAGCGGAGTGCGCAGGAAGCTTGCGGAGGGCTTTTATCCCCGAGAGGTCATTGACGGCACCATGGAGTTCCTGCGGGGATACGGACTGGTGGATGACGGGGAATACGGCAGGCGGTATGCGGAACTGTACGGAAAACGCCGAAGCCGGCAGCGGGTGCGGCAGGACCTGATCCGGCGGGGGCTGGATCCCGCCCGGGCGGAGGAGATCCTGGAGGAAAGCCCGATCGATGAGGAGGAACAGATCGCCGCGATCCTGCGGAAAAAACGGTATGATCCGGGAGAGGCGTCGCCGAAGGACAGGCGGAGGATATTTGCTTTTCTGATCCGGCGCGGATACCCGGCGCAGACTGTCGGACAGGTAATAAAAAATCTTGACACAATGCCCAAAACAGTATAAAATTGAAGTGTTGTATTATTTGTACAATGAAAACTAAATAAGGAGGTGCTCCTGTGTCGTATATAATACCTGTGTTGCTTACAATGATTATTGTAGCGCCTATTACCTGGGTATTGGCGGTCGCATACCGAAAGAAGACATATGAAAGCAAAATCGGCAGTGCGGAAGAAAAGTCAAGAGAGATTATAGATGAAGCATTAAAGACCGCAGAGACAAAGAAGCGAGAAGCTCTCCTGGAAGCCAAGGAAGAGTCCATTCGGACGAAAAATGAATTAGATAAAGAAACCAAGGAACGACGGGCAGAGCTTCAAAGGTATGAAAGACGTGTACTTAGCAAGGAAGAGAACCTGGACAAGAAATCCGAGAGTCTGGAGCGCAGGGAGACAAGCATTGCAGCCAGAGAAGAGAACCTGAGCAGGAAGCTGGCGGAAGCGGAAGAGCTCCATGGCAGACAGCTTAAAGAGCTGGAGCGCATTTCCGGTCTGACCACGGAGCAGGCCAGGGAATATCTTCTTCGTCTGATCGAGGAGGATGTAAAGCATGATGCCGCCAGGAAAGTGAAGGAGCTTGAGACGTGGGCCAAGGAAGAAGCCGATAAAAAGGCCAAGGAATATATCGTCACGGCGATTCAGAGATGTGCCGCGGATCATGTGGCGGAAACTACGGTATCCGTGGTCCAGCTGCCCAATGACGAGATGAAGGGCCGCATCATCGGACGCGAGGGCCGGAACATCCGGACCCTGGAGACGATGACCGGCGTGGAGCTGATCATTGATGATACGCCGGAGGCCGTAGTGCTTTCAGGATTTGATCCCGTAAGGCGTGAGGTCGCCAGGATCGCTTTGGAGAGACTGATCGTAGACGGACGTATCCATCCGGCCAGGATCGAGGAGATGGTGGAGAAAGCACAGCGCGAAGTCGAGATGAATATGCGCGAAGAGGGCGAGGCCGCCATTCTGGAGGTCGGGATCCATGGAATTCATCCGGAGCTGGTCAAACTTCTCGGCAAGATGAAGTTCCGCACCAGTTACGGGCAGAACGCGCTGAAGCACTCCATTGAGGTGGCGCACCTGTCCGGCCTGCTGGCCGCCGAGATCGGGGTCGATGTGCGGCTCGCCAAGAGAGCGGGACTGCTTCATGACATCGGCAAATCCATCGACCACGAGGTTGAGGGATCCCATATCAAACTGGGGGCTGATCTCTGCAGAAAATACAAAGAGTCCGCCATTGTGATCAACGCCGTGGAATCCCATCACGGGGATGTGGAGCCCGAGAGCCTTATCGCCTGTATCGTTCAGGCGGCGGATACCATTTCCGCAGCCCGTCCGGGAGCCAGAAGAGAGACGTTGGAGACGTATACCAACCGGCTCAAGCAGCTGGAGGAGATCACGGATTCGTTTAAGGGAGTTGACAAGTCATTCGCCATTCAGGCGGGACGTGAAGTTCGCATCATGGTGATCCCCGAGCAGGTCAGCGACGACGATATGGTTCTGATGGCGAGGGACATTGCTAAGAAGATCGAGGAATCCATGGAGTATCCGGGACAGATCCGTGTCAATGTGATCCGCGAATCCAGAGTCACCGATTATGCCAGGTAACAATGAACCGAAAATCAAACCGAAAATCAGAAGAAGCCCTATGTCATAGGGCTTTTTTTGTCCCACGGAAAACTATGTACTGTGTGTTTTTTATTTTACGGAAAGCAGGTGAGTATTTATGAAGAAGCAAAGAATTTTTGC
>CANRGP010000063.1 GCA_947630085.1 uncultured Lachnospiraceae bacterium | reverse complement strand
GAACCCACGGCCTCTGCGTCCCGAACGCAGCGCTCTACCAAACTGAGCCACGCCTCGATACCTTTGGTAGTATAATATGGATTGCCTGAATTGTCAAGAATATTTTTGCCTTTTACAAAAATATTTTTTTCCGGCGCTTTTTATTCCGCGAGACTGCGCAGGATCCGTTGGCATACATTCTTATTCCTCTCCCATATTTCCTCAAACTGCGCGGGATCCACCGGCGAGGAACCGCTCCCCACCTCAATGGTCAGGCTGGGGATCCCCATCCTGCTGATGGCCCAGTCCTTATAGCCGGCGGGATCCAGCTTTGTATAGTCGGAATCGATCCAGTAGCCGGTCTCCTCCTCCACCATACGCGCCAGGGCCAGGTTTACATCTCTAAGTTCCCCCGTCTGCTCAAAATACCAGTAGATAACACCGCCCTGCGTGTGGTAGCTGACCGTGCGCACAAACGGATATGCCTTTGTCAGCTCCACAAGAGCCCTGGATTCCACCTCTGTCTCGGTTGCCGTGCTCTTATAGTGATCGGAGGACGGATGTCCCACATGGTCGTTATAAAGTTCCCATTTGGCATCAAAATTCCGGTTCAGATCCACACCCATTGCGTTGGATTTCCAGACAGGATAATATTGGGAGGGGTCCGTCGATCCGTCAAGGGCGCGGATCTGCTCCAGACGCTCCTTCGTCTCCTCGCGGTTCATTCCGTCCGGCCCCATCTGGCTGACCGTCACGCCGTCCGGATTCACCATCGGGACAAAGTGGATCGCCGTGCCGGCAAGAATATCCTGCATTCCCATGTCACGGTAAACCGTATTGTCACGGTACTGTCTGAGCAGCTGCTCCATCTGGCGCATCACCAGCTGGGAGGTCATATACTCCCTTGCGTGAATCGACCCGGTGATCAGAACATGGCGCCCGGCCGTCCTGGGTCCGATGATAACGTGATAGATCTGCCGTCCGTCCGAGGTTTCTCCCAGCGAATCCATCTCCAGGCAGTCGGAATAGCCGTTCAGGATCCGCAGAAGATCCTCCTCCATCTCCGCATAGGTATATTTCCGGCTGGTCAGAAAGTTGTACGGTCTCTCTTCTTCCTCCCCGGTTTCCTCCGGGCCCGGCTGTGGGGAGGAATCCGCCGGATCACTGCCGGCGGCCTGCGGGGTGCTGTTCAAAGTCCCGGCAAAGGAAGCCTCCTCGAACTCAGCCGTTTCCTCGGACTCAGCCGTTTCCTCGGACTCAGCCGTTTCCTCGAACGCCGCCGTTTCCTCGAACGCCGCCGTTTCTTCCCGGGCCGCGGCCTCCTGCTGGGAGGAAGCCTCGATCTGGCGGCACCCTCCCAATATTTCCGCGGCAATCAGTATGATCACGGCCGAACGGCCGATCCGTATTTTTCTCATCTTCTCTCCCTCTCTCATTCCCGTAATGTTCCCGGCGCTCCCCGATTTTCCGGCGGAAGCCGCGGATTCCTCAGACGAAATCAAACAGCGACATCTGATTGGATTCCGGGATGTCCCCCAGGATCCCCAGATCGTTCATCAGCGTGCAGATGGCCTGGCTGACCTTGGTCCGGTTGCGGAAATCCTCCCGGGACAGGAACGGCCCGTCCTGAACCGCGTCCACGATAGCCTCCGCCGCCTTGTCGCCCAGCCCGTCGATGCTGGCCAGGGACGGCATCAGCTTCCCGTCGATGATCTGAAATTCTCTGGCCTTCGCCCGGTATATATCCATGGGCATAAATTCATATCCCCTGGCAAACATCTCCTGCACTATCCTCATATCGCGCAGAGTATCCTGCTCTTTTTTGGAGAGCTCGTCGGAGCGTTTGCGGTAATCCGCAAGATAATGCTCCAGCCGTTCCTTTCCCATGCACATGATCTCATAGCTGAACGCGTCCGCGCGGATGCTGAAGAACGCCGCGTAATACGCGAGCGGATAAAACACCTTGCAGTAGGCGATCCGCCACGCCATCATCACATACGCCGCGGCGTGGGCCTTGGGGAACATATACTTGATCTTCTTGCAGGAAGCGATATACCATTCCGGCACATCATGGGCCAGCATCTCCTTCTCCCATTCCTCCTTAAGGCCCTTTCCCTTGCGGACCGACTCCATAATGGTAAAGGCCAGGCTCTGATCCAGTCCCTTCTGGATCAGATAGACCATGATGTCATCGCGGCAGCAGATCGCCGTCTGAATGGTAGCCGTCCCATTGAGGATCAGATCCTTGGCGTTTCCCAGCCACACGTCGGTTCCGTGGGCCAGTCCGGCGATCCGTACCAGATCGGAAAAATACTGGGGCTTGGCGTCTATCAGCATCTGCATGGCAAAATCGGTCCCGAATTCCGGCACACCCAGCGCCCCCAGCCTGCACCCTCCGATGTCCTCCGGTTCGATTCCCAGCGCCTTCGTGTTCTGAAACAGGGACATGACCTCGGGGCTGTCAAGAGGAATATCCTTTACCGGGTCCAGTCCGGTCAGATCCTGCAGCATACGGATCATGGTAGGATCGTCGTGCCCCAGGATATCCAGCTTCAGAAGATTATGATCAATGGAATGATAATCAAAATGCGTCGTGATCGTAGTCGTGGTCATATCGTTGGCCGGGCGCTGTACCGGAGTGAAGGAATCGATCTCCTCGCCGATGGGAAGCACGATGATCCCGCCCGGATGCTGCCCGGTGGTCCTCCGGATACCTACGCAGCCCTGGACAATGCGGTTGATCTCGCACATTCTCTTGTGCTCTCCCTTTTCTTCGTAGAACTTCCTCACATATCCGAACGCGGTCTTTTCCGCAAGCGTTCCCACGGTCCCTGCCCGGTACGTCTGGCCCTTTCCGAATATGACCTCCGTGTAGTCGTGAGCGTGGCTCTGATACTCTCCGGAAAAGTTCAGATCAATATCCGGCTCCTTGTCCCCCTTAAAGCCAAGGAATGTCTCAAACGGAATATCGTGGCCCTCCTTCTTCAGTTTGGTCCCGCAGACCGGGCACTCCCTGTCGGGCATATCGCAGCCGGACATCCCGGAGAATGCCCTGACCTCCGGGGAATCAAAATCCGAAAAGTGGCATTTCGGACAATAATAATGCGGACTCAGCGGATTCACCTCCGTGATCCCCGCCATCGTAGCAACCAGAGAGGAACCCACGGACCCGCGGGATCCCACCAGATACCCGTCCTCATTGGACTTCCATACCAGCTTCTGGGCAATGATATACATAACGGCAAAGCCGTTGGAAATGATCGAGTTCAGCTCCCTCTCCAGCCGCTCTGTCACGATCCCGGGCAGAGGGTCGCCGTAAATCTCATGCGCCCGGTCATAGCAGATCTTCCGGAGCGTTCCGTCCGAATCCGCGATGACGGGCGGGCACTTGTCCGGCCTCACAGGAGAAATGCGTTCGCACATATCGGCGATCCGTCTGGTATTGGTCACCACGATCTCATAAGCCTTGTCCGGGCCCAGATAAGAAAATTCCTCCAGCATCTCATCCGTGGTGCGCAAATAGAGCGGCGTCGGCCTGTCATTGTTTTCATGCGTCCGCATCGCCATGATGATCTGGCGGTAGATCTCGTCCTCGGGATCCAGGAAATGCACATCGCAGGTGGCGCATACCGGCTTTCCGAACTCCTCTCCCAGCCTTACGATCCTTCGGTTGATCTCGCGCAGATCCTCCTCGCTTTTTACCACGCTGTCCTCATCCGCCAGCATAAACCCGTTGTTGGCAAGCGGCTGGATCTCCAGATAATCATAAAAATTGACAAGATCGGCGATCTGCTGCCTGGGCGCGTCCCGGAGAATGGCCTGGTACAGTTCTCCCGCCTCGCAGGCAGACCCTACGATCAGGCCCTCTCTGTATTTCATCAGAAGGCTTCTCGGGATCCTGGGCGTGCGATAGAAAAAATCAATATGGGAGCGGGAAACCAGCCGGTACAGATTCACCCGTCCGATATCGTTTTTAGCGAGCAGGATAATGTGATGGGCGGGAAGCTTTTTGATCCGCTCATTGTCCATCCGGCTCAGGGCGTTTAGCGCGTCCACGTCGCTGATCCCGCGCTTTTTCAGCATCCCGATAAAGGCGCAGAAGATTTCGGCAGTACAGCCGGCATCATCCACCGCCCGATGATGGTTCTCCAGGGAGATCCCAAGCGCCTTGGCCACCGTATCAAGCTTAAACCGCCCCAGCTGCGGAAGAAGGAGCCTGGCCAGCGAGACCGTATCCAGCACGGTAGGATCAAAATCGGCACCGATCCGCCCCGCGTTGCAGGAGATAAAGCCCACGTCAAAAGAAGCGTTATGGGCCACAAGAGCTGCTCCTTCGCAGAATTTCAGAAATTCCGGCAGCACCTCCTCGATCGGAGGCGCGGACATCACCATGGAATCGTTGATCCCCGTCAGGCGCTCGATGCGGAAGGGAATGGGGATCCCGGGATTCACGAATGTGCTGAATTTTTCGGATACGGCTCCGTTTTCCACCCGGACCGCGCCGATTTCAATGATCCGGTCATTTTGCGCGCTGAAGCCGGTCGTCTCAATGTCAAAAACCACATAGGGGTCGTCAAAGCTCTGTCCCCTCGGGTTTTCCACCTGCTTCTTCATATCGTCTACCAGGTATCCCTCCACCCCGTAGATGATCTTAAAATCGTCGTTCTTGTCCAATGTATGGGCCGCGTCGGGAAACGCCTGGAGCACTCCGTGATCAGTGATCGCCAGCGCCGGCATTCCCCATGCCCTGGCGCGCTTGATGATGTCCTTTACGTCGGTGATGCCGTCCATATCGCTCATCTTGGTATGGCAGTGGAGCTCCACCCGCTTGACCCGGCTCCTGTCCTCACGTCTTACGGAGAAATCCTCGCACCGCTTGATGCCTGTGACCGATCCGATGGTTATTTCCCCGTCGTAGCGGTCCACTCCGGTAATCCCCCGCAGCCTGACGAAGCCGCCCGGGACCACTGTCGTTTCCAGATCCGCAAGCTCGCCCTCGGTCGCGAAGAGTTTCACCGTGATCGTATCGGTAAAATCCGTCAGGTTGAAGATCAGCAGGGTCTTCTCCGATTTTTCTTCCTTTCCGGCCCTGACTGTCCTTCGGTCCAGGGTGATGATCTTTCCGCGCACCGTCACTTCCTGGCGGTCGCCTTCGATCTCCCGGATCTCTGTGAAATTGTCCTCAAAGTCTCTGCCGTAGCAGACATCCGGATTGCTGCTCTTCCTTTTGTAGGAGCTGATCCTTTTTCCTTCTCCGAAGGAATTTTTTCTTCCCTGCTGCCCGCTTTCCCTTCTTCCTGCCCCGGCGGAGGGCGCCGCGGAGGACGACGGCCCGTCCTGCTGCGCGGAAGACGCGGAAGACACCGAGGAAGCGGCGAACGCCGCATAGGCTGCCGGGTCCATCTCATACGCGGGATCCGCTTCCCTTTTGCGCGGCGCCTCCTCCAGATCGATCTCCACCGTCACACCGAGCCCGCAGCGTTCGCCGAACACTTTCTCAATCACACGCTTCAGGTCCTCCGACTTTTCGCGAAAAATACCGTTGTCTTCGACCGTCAGGCGGAGCACGTCATCCCCGGCGAACTCGCATTTCGCTTTTCGGAACATATTGTATTCCACCACGCTGTAATTCTTCAGCTCCATGAGTATGCTCTCCCGATAAACAGAGAGCAGTCTGGCAGGCGTATACTGCCCCGAAAGGCGGTATTTCTCCATGATCTTCACACTCAGGCGCCGTCCCGGAAAAAGCTGGTCACGAATCCCCTTCTCCAGCTCGTAGATCGTGTTCTTATGGATCAGCCGGGGGCTTATGATATATACGCGAAGAAGGGAGCGATCCCTCGTGGTGGAAACGCGTTCCACTTCCACCAGCTCCAGGAGCTCCTTCCGTTCATCGGCGATATTCAGTTCAGGAAATACCTCAAGAAATTTCTTTCCCATAATTACACAGCTCCTCGTAGAGTGCAGAAAGAAGCTGATCCTCCGGCACCTTTCGTACAATCTCGCCCTTTCTGAAAAGAAGCCCCTCTCCGTTTCCTCCCGCTATGCCCAGATCGGCCTCCCTGGCCTCTCCCGGCCCGTTCACCGCGCATCCCATCACGGCGACCTTGATATCCAGATGATCAAACTGCTCCGCCATCTTCTCGACCTGCCCGGCCAGTCCGATCAGATCGATCCTGGTTCTCCCGCAGGTGGGGCAGGCTACGACCTCAATGCCGCCCTTTCGCAGGCCAAGAGTCCGCAGGATCAGCCTGGCGGACCGGACCTCCTCCACCGGATCTCCCGCAAGCGACACGCGGATGGTGTCGCCGATCCCCTCATTCAGGATGATCCCCAGGCCCACGGCGGATTTGATGTTTCCCGCAGCCACGGTTCCCGCCTCCGTGATGCCCACATGAAGCGGATAATCGGTTTTTTTCGCGATCAGCTCGTGGGCGCGGACGCACATCAGCACATCCGAGGATTTGATGCTGACCACCAGGTTCCCGTAGCCCATCTCCTCGATCCGCTGTATCTGAAGCAGGGCGCTCTCGACAAGGCCCTCCGCCGTGACGCCCCCGTATTTTTCGATGATTGCTTTCTCCAGGGAGCCGCTGTTGACTCCTACGCGAATGGGGATCTCCAGCCGGCGCGCCTTTTCCACGACCGCCTCCACCCGTTCCCGGGACCCGATGTTGCCGGGATTGATCCGGATCTTGTCGGCGCCGCACTCCATCGCGGCAATCGCCAGGCGGTAATCAAAATGGATATCCGCTACCAGGGGGATATGGATCCTCCTGCGGATCTCCTTTATCGCCCCCGCGGCCTCCATGGTGGGGACCGCCACCCGAACAATATCGCATCCGGCCTCCTCAAGCCGCAGGATCTGTTCCACGACAGCCGGCACGTCCTCTGTCCTTTTGTTGCACATGGACTGGATCAGGACCGGGTTCCCTCCTCCGATCACCCTGTCGCCGATCCGTATCGTTCTCGTCATTTTTCTGTTCATGCTTCCTCCCCGCCCGTTTTAATGGAAAAAGACATTTGATATATCGTTGAACAGCACAAAGACCATCAGGCACATCAGCAGGGCCATACCCACCAGATGGACAAGTCCCTCCTTCTCCTGGTCGATGGGCTTGCCGCGCACCGCTTCCAGAAGCAGGAACACCAGACGGCCGCCGTCCAGGGCAGGAATGGGAAGCAGATTCATGACGCCCAGGTTTGCGCTCAGAAGCACACACAGATTTGCCAGGCTCAGGAGCATTGTCCCGATCCCGTAGGCAATACTCTCATCCACCGTCTCGTCTACGATCGCCACCATACGGATGGGCCCCGCCACGTCTGTCCGGCTCACCTGCCCTCCGAAGAGCATACCCAGGCTTTTGATAACGGCCTTGATCCAGTAGACGACCTCATACGCGCCGTATTTGAGCGTATCCAGGAAATTCCCCGTGGGTACTCTCGCCCCGGATGTGAGGATCCCCAGCATATATGCTCCCGTCTCCTCGGAGTATCTGGGCGTGATCACCGCGGTCATCTTCCTGCTGCTCCCGTCCTCCTGCGGGCGCAGAAACTCCACCCGAATGGGGTCTCCGCCCCGGTTCATCATAAACATGGTCACGTCCCGGTAGATCACCACAGGGGTATTGTTGAGCCGGGTAATGACATCCCCCGCCTGCATTCCCTCTTCCTGGGCGGAAAACCCTTCCTGGACGCCCACGAGCCGCGGAGAATCATATCCGGCAAACTGCACGATCACGACAGCAAGGACAAACGCCAGGATAAAGTTGAAGAACGGACCCGCGAAAATAACGCCTATACGCGCCCATACCGGCTTGTTGCCAAATGCCCTCGGGTCGGGATCGGAGGCGTCCTCGCCAAGCATCATACACGAACCTCCGAACGGAAGAAGCTTGAGGGAGTAGCGTGTCTCGCCCTTCACGAAGCTGAAAAGACGCGGTCCCATGCCGACGGAGAACTCCAGTACGGATACCCCGCACCTCTTGGCGACAATGAAATGGCCGAACTCATGGATCAGTACGATCAGTCCGAAGACAAGAACCGCAATGAGAATACTCATATTCTGCTACCTGCTTTCTGAAAAATTGCGGAGGCTCTGCCTGTCCGCGGTATATTGCTCTGCCCTACGCATTCCGCAGGAATTCGTACGTCTCCTGCTCCGTCTCCAGGATCTCCTCCAGCGAGGGATCCGGAATGACCCGGTGGCGGCGCATGGCTTTTTCGATCATCTCCGGAATATCCAGGTACGCGGCCCTGCCCTCTGCGAAGCGTGCGACCGCATATTCATTCGCCGCATTAAAGACCGTGGGCATCGAGCCCCCCGTCCGGCCCGCCTCATAGGCCAGCGTCAGAGCCCGGAAAGTATCAAAATCCGGTTTTTCAAAAGTGATCTGCCCCATCGTCCAGAAATCCAGGCGCTCCCCCTTCAGAGGAAGCCTATCCGGATAGGAAAGGGCATACTGGATGGGGAGCTTCATGTCGGGAACCCCGAGCTGCGCCAGGACCGCCCCGTCCTCGAACTCCACCATGGAATGGATGATGCTTTTCGGCTGGATCACCACCTGGATGCGGGACAGCGGAACGCCGAAGAGCCAGCCGGCTTCCATCACCTCCAGCCCCTTATTGGCCATTGTGGAGGAATCGATCGTAACCTTGACGCCCATATTCCAGTTGGGGTGCCGTAAGGCATCTTCCGGCCTTATATCGGTCAGCTCCTCCCTCTTTCTGCCGCGGAACGGTCCTCCCGAAGCGGTGAGAAGGATCCTCTCGATCCCCCTTCCGTCCCCGGCGCCGGGGACTCCTCCCTCGCAGTCAGACGATCCCGTCCTGCCTGCGCAGGAGGCCAGGCACTGGAAAATGGCGCTGTGCTCGCTGTCTACCGGGAGGATCCTGACCCTTTTTTCCTTAGCCAGAGGCATGATGATATGCCCCGCCGTCACCAGCGTCTCCTTGTTGGCAAGCGCGATATCCTTGCCTGCCATAATGGCGGCGACGGTAGGACGGATCCCGATCATCCCCACCACGGCGGTAACTACGATCTGCGCCTCCTGTTCCGTGGCCGCTTCCAGAAGACCATCCATGCCGGAGACTACCCGCCCCGGAAGATCCGCGACGGCCGTCTTCAGTTCAGCGGCCTTTTCTTCATCCCACACACAGGCCACCTTCGGCATGAATTCCCGGATCTGTGTCTCCAGAAGCGCGATATTCCTGGCAGCCGCAAGAGCGGTTACCCGGATATCCTTCCGCTCCCTGACGATCGCAAGGGTCTGCGTCCCGATGGAACCGGTGGAGCCCAAAACCGATATCTTCTTCATATTCCTTCCTCTATCTCAAAAACGTGATCGCAAAATAAATGGCGGGCGCCGTAAAGATCATACTGTCAAACCGGTCCAGGATCCCGCCGTGTCCGGGGATCAATCGTCCGTAGTCCTTCACCTGGTGGTTCCTCTTGATGGCCGACGCGGCCAGATCCCCGATCTGGGAGATCACGGCCGCTATGGCACAGGCGACGGCGCAGGCCATCATGGGATTTCCCACCTCCGCCATCTTCCTTCCCAAAATCGCGGCATAGATCAGTCCCAGGACCGCCGAGCCCACCGTTCCGCCGACAGCGCCTTCTATGGATTTCTTAGGACTGAGCTCCGGCGCGAGGCGGTGCTTTCCGATCAGCGTCCCCACACAGTAGGCGCAGGTATCGCATCCCCATGAGCTGATGAAGATCAGCCAGACCAGATATTTTCCGTCGGGCATCTTCCGCACCAGATAAAGATGAGAAAGCATTACCGCCACGTAAAACACGCCGAAGAATGCAGTCGTAACCTCCTCCGTCTTATATTTGGGAAATGTGAACACATAGACGGTCATGAGGAGCATCAGCGCGCCGATGGCCATCAGGACGACGTATCTCTCCCATCCCCTCCACAAAAGGAAATAATAAACGACCGTGCTTCCGTAGCCGATCATCCCCAGGGGAGTCTTCTCGATCTTCAGAACGCGGTACAGTTCAAACAGGCCGACGAGTGAGATCACAAGCGTGGCGGCAAAAAGAATATCGCCCCCCGCTCCCACCGCCAGAGCCGCAAGAACCAACAGAACAATACCGCTGATCAGACGAGTCGTAAACATTCCCATGCCTCCTATTTGCGTCCTCCAAATCGGCGTTCTCTTAAATTGTACGCCTCAATGGCTTTTTCTAATTCCTGCCGGTTAAAATCCGGCCACAGGCAATCCGTCACATAGAACTCGGTATAAGCCATCTGCCACAGCAGATAATTGGAGAGACGCAGTTCTCCTCCGGTCCGGATCATCAGATCCGGATCCGGAATGCCCGCCGTATCCAGATACGACGAAAATATCCCTTCGTCGATCCGCGATGGGTCCATCCGCCCTTCCGCGCAGTCACGCACAAGCTTTTTTGCCGCACGGACGATCTCGTCCCGTCCCCCGTAATTGACTGCCACTACAAAGGTCATTCCCGTATTCTGCCGGGTGCTTTCCACCATCCGGTCGATCCCCTCGATGATGTCCGGGGCGAACCGGGACTTATCTCCGATCATGAGGACGCGGACATTGTTGTCGTTGGCGATCTTTATGATCCTCACCATATAGTACCGGAACAGGTTCATCAGTGCGCCCACTTCCTCCTCGGAGCGCTTCCAGTTCTCCGTGGAGAATCCGTATACGGTAAAATACGAAAGCCCCATCCTGGCGGCTTCCTCCACCATCTTCTCCAGCGTCTCGCATCCGGCCTTGTGTCCCATTGCGCGGGGAACCCCTTTTCTTTTCGCCCATCTGCCGTTTCCGTCCAGGATCACCGCGATATGGGCGGGTATCTGTCTCGATTCCGAATCCATAGCTTCCTCCCTGTCCTAGTCTCAAAGGCGCCGCGCGCCACCCTATGAGACAGGGGGCCGGAAATCCGCCCCCGCTCAATCAATCAGACCGTCATGATCTCTTTGGTCTTGGCTTCCACAGCCTTATCCACCTTTTCAATCATCTTATCCGTCAGCTTCTGCATCCTGGTTTCCGCCAGCTTCTGATCGTCCTCCGAAAATTCGCCGGCCTTCTCCATTTTCTTGAAATTCTCATTCGCGTCCCTTCGGATGTTGCGGATCGCTACCTTGGTAGCCTCACCCTTCTTCTTGACATCCCTGGACAGATCCTTTCTGCGCTCCTCCGTCAGCTCCGGGAATACCAGGCGGATCACATTTCCGTCATTGGTCGGATTGATCCCCAGGTCGGACATCTGGATCGCTTTCGCGATGCTCTTAAGCAGGCTCTTCTCCCAGGGCTGGATCACGATCACCCTGGCCTCGGGTACAGAGATGTTTCCCACCTGCTGGATGGGAGTAGGCGTCCCGTAGTAGTCCACCCTGAGCTTGTCCAGCACATGGGGGTTGGCCCGGCCGGCGCGGATCGAAGCATACTCGCTCTGGAGCATCTCCAGGGATTTGTTCATCTTGTCCTCATAAATCTTCAGCTGCTCTTCCATAAAATACCCCTCCTGTTATACGGTCACAATGGTGCCGTTGATTTTACCCTGCATCGCGTTTGCTATGCCGTCCTTCTCGTTCAGATCAAAAACCGCCATCGGGATCCTGTGTTCCATGCACATGATGGAAGCCGTCAGATCCACCACCGCCAGCTTGCGGTCGATCACCTCCTGGATCGGAATGGTATCGTACCTTCTGGCCTCCGGATTCAGCGCCGGATCGCTGTCATACACCCCGTCTATGGACTTGGCGAGAAGGATGCAGTCCGCCTCGAGCTCCACGGCCCGGAGCGTGATCCCCGTGTCCGTGGAAAAATACGGATGCCCGGTTCCTCCCGCAAAAAAGGCGATCCCGCCGGAAGCCATAAAAGCCAGCGCCTTGTCCTTGGAAAACAGCTCCGTAAACGATCCCACCGAAAACGGCGTGAAAATCTCCGTCCGCATACCGCTGCTCCTGAAGATCTCCGAGACATAGATGCAGTTCATCACCGTAGCCAGCATCCCGATCTGGTCCGCCTTGGTGCGGTCTATCGCGCTGCTGCTCCGCCCGCGCCAGAAATTTCCTCCGCCGATAACGATCCCCACCTGGACGCCCGTTTCCGCAGACTCCTTCACCTGCCTGGCCACTTCCTTCACCGTGGCCTCGTCAAACCCCGTTTTCTTCTCTCCCGCCAGTGCCTCTCCGCTCAGTTTTAAAAGGACCCGGTTCCATCTCTTCATGTCTGTCCTCCTCGGAAGCTATTTGCAGTTTGAGTATACCACAGATTCCCGATCTTGGAAAGTGCTTTCTGCGGTTTTGGCATTCCGGCCCCGTCAGCCCTCCGGGGAAGATATCCTGCCCTCTTTCCAGGCCAGGATCCGCTCAAGCCGCTCTCCCACCCGGGCCTCCGCTCCCTGGTCGGTCGGCTCATAGTACCTGCGGCCCGCCAGAGAGTCCGGAAGGCACTGCATACGCGCCATTTTTTCCTTCGTATCGTGGGCATACACATAGCCCTTTCCGTAATCCAGCTCCGCCATCAGTCCGGTAGGGGCGTTCCGGATCACGAGAGGCACCGGCTCCGCGAGCATCTCCCTGGCATCCGCGCTGGCTTTTATATACGCCGCGTCCGCGGAGTTGGATTTGGGAGCCATTGCCATATAGATCACCGCGTGGCTCAGTATCACATTGCATTCCGGCATTCCGATGAAATGGCACGCCTGATAGGCGGCCACGGCCAGCGGCATCGCGCTGCTGTCCGCCATTCCCACATCCTCGCTGGCGAAGCGCACGATGCGCCTTGCCACATAAAGCGGGTCCTCGCCCGCTTCCAGCATCCTGGCGAGCCAGTAGACCGCCGCGTCCGGGTCGGAATTCCGCATGGACTTATGAAGGGCGGAGATCAGATTGTAATGCTCCTCGCCCTTCTTGTCGTAAAGAAGGCTCCTGGTCCCGATGCACTGCTTCAGGGTCTCCATCGTGACGGTCGTCCCGTCCGGTCCCATCTCGCCGTTCCCCACCGCCATTTCCAGGACATTGAGGGCCGTGCGGGCATCGCCGTTGGCGAACTGGGCGATCATCCTCACCATATCGTCGGTTATGCTCACGCGGGACCCTCCGAGCCCCTTTTCGCTGGAAAGCGTCCTCTTCAGGAGCTTCACCAGATCCTCCGTTGTAAGCGCCTGGAGCACAAAAACTCTGCAGCGGGACAAAAGCGCGCTGTTGATCTCAAACGACGGGTTCTCCGTCGTCGCCCCGATCAGGATAATGCTCCC
>CANRGP010000062.1 GCA_947630085.1 uncultured Lachnospiraceae bacterium | reverse complement strand
AAAAAATAAGCCATGATTGGCTTGGACAAAGGATTTTTGCGTTATGATGTTTTAAAGAAGTGTCAAACACCCGGCTTCCGGACGGCCAGCAGATTCTTCTGACCGATACGGTCGGATTCATCCGCAAGCTGCCCCATCACCTGATCGAGGCGTTTAAAAGCACTCTGGAGGAGGTCAGGTACTGCGATATCATCCTTCATGTGACGGACAGCTCCAGCCCGCAGATGGAGAGGCAGATGTATGTTGTCTATGAGACGCTGAAGGAGCTCCGGGCGGCGGACAAAACGGTCGTCGCGGTGTTCAACAAGATGGACGCCGCCGGCGGGGACCTGGTCCTAAAGGATCCGTCGGCCGACCGCCAGGTGAAGATCTCCGCCAGAACCGGGCAGAATGTGGACCGCCTTCTGGAGATCCTGTCGGAGCTTCTGCGCGACCGGAAGGTATATTTTGAAAGGATCTATCCGTATGCGGAGGCGGGAAGGATCCAGGAGGTGCGCAGAAACGGAGAGATCCTTGAGGAGGAGTATACGGAACAGGGGATCCGCGTGAGGGCCTACGTGCCGAAGGAAGTGTACGGAAAGCTGGTTTGACGTAATTTTAACACAATATATAGTTTTTGAAAAAAAGTGAAACTATATATTGTGTTTTTATTTTGCCTGTGATACAATAAATGCAATGGCGTCTTTGCGATGCTGCCGGGACGTGAGAGCAAAGACAGGGAGATACTGTGGAAAGGGGATTTACGATGATCAGTGTAGTAAAGCGCGACGGGGAGATCGCGGAGTTTAATCTGTCAAAGATTACGGAGGCCATAAAAAAGGCGTTTAAGGCCACGAACAAGGAGTTCAACCACGAGATCCTGGAGCTGCTCGCCCTGCGGGTGACTGCGGATTTCCAGAGCAAGATGGATGGGGAGAAGATCCATGTGGAAGAGATCCAGGACAGTGTGGAGCACGTTCTGGAACAGGCGGGCTATACCGACGTGGCCAAGGCATATATCCTGTACCGCAAGCAGCGGGAGAAGATCCGCAATATGAAGAATACGATCCTGGATTACCGGGACGTAGTCAACAGCTACGTGAAGGTAGAGGACTGGAGAGTGAAGGAGAACTCTACCGTCACCTATTCCGTAGGAGGACTGATCCTGAGCAACTCCGGCGCGGTGACCGCCAATTACTGGCTCTCCGAGATTTATGACAATGAGATCGCGGAGGCGCACCGCAACGCGGATATCCATCTCCACGACCTGTCCATGCTGACCGGATACTGCGCCGGCTGGTCCTTAAAGCAGCTGATCGTGGAGGGGCTCGGGGGCATTCCCGGCAAGATCACATCGTCCCCGGCAAAGCACCTGTCCGTTCTCTGCAACCAGATGGTCAATTTCCTGGGCATCATGCAGAATGAGTGGGCCGGAGCCCAGGCGTTCTCCTCCTTTGACACATATCTGGCTCCTTTTGTAAAAGCGGATCATCTGGACTATGAGGGAGTGAAAAAGTGCATCGAGTCTTTCATTTACGGTGTGAATACACCGAGCCGCTGGGGGACTCAGGCGCCGTTCTCCAATATCACCATGGACTGGACCGTTCCGGATGATATGGCGAACCTCCCGGCTATCGTGGGCGGAAAGGAAATGGATTTCACCTACGGCGACTGCAAGGCGGAGATGGACATGGTCAACAGGGCCTTTATCGAGACCATGATCGAGGGCGACGCGAACGGACGCGGGTTCCAGTATCCCATCCCGACATACTCGATCACCAGGGACTTCGACTGGTCCGAGACGGAGAACAATAAGCTGCTCTTTGAGATGACGGCGAAATACGGGACGCCCTATTTCTCCAATTACATAAACAGCGATATGCAGCCGAGCGATGTGCGCAGTATGTGCTGCCGTCTGAGGCTGGATCTGCGCGAACTGCGCAGAAAAACCGGCGGCTTCTTCGGATCGGGGGAGAGCACCGGCTCCATCGGGGTGGTTACCATCAATATGCCCAGGATCGCTTACCTGGCTCAGAATGAAGCGGATTTCTACAAGCGGCTTGACCGGATGATGGACATCTCCGCCAGGTCGCTGAAGACCAAGAGGGAGGTCATCACCAAGCTGCTGGAAAACGGGCTCTATCCCTACACCAGGAGATATCTGGGCTCCTTTGAGAATCATTTTTCCACCATCGGGCTTGTGGGCATGAACGAGGTGGGACTGAACGCCAAATGGCTCAGAAAGGATCTGACCCATGAAGAGACGCAGCTGTTTACTAAGAATGTGCTGAACCATATGCGGGAGAGGCTTTCCGATTACCAGGAGCTCTACGGGGATCTCTACAATCTGGAGGCCACACCGGCGGAGTCCACTTCCTACAGGCTTGCAAGGCATGATAAGAAGCGCTATCCGGACATTATCACGGCCGGAGGAGAGAACGGGACGCCCTACTATACCAACAGCTCTCATCTCCCGGTAGATTATACGGCGGATATTTTCGACGCCCTGGATATCCAGGACGAGCTCCAGACGCTTTATACCTCCGGGACCGTGTTCCACGCTTTCCTGGGCGAAAAACTGCCGTCCTGGAAATCGGCCGCCCGGCTGGTGCGCACGATCGCCGAGAACTATAAGCTTCCGTACTATACCATATCGCCTACCTATTCCATCTGCAAAGATCACGGGTATCTGATCGGCGAACATTTCAGCTGCCCGATCTGCGGGCAGGAGGCGGAGGTCTACAGCCGCATTACAGGCTATTACCGGCCTGTGAAGAACTGGAACGAGGGCAAGGCGCAGGAGTACAAGAACAGAACGACCTATGACATAGCCCACTCGGTCCTGAGAAAGGGAGGACACGCGGCGGATGCCGTAAAGGCCGCGGCGGACGAGGCCGCGAAGGAGAGCGGAGCCGGACTTCCCGCTTCCGGGACATACCTGTTTACGACCAAGACCTGCCCCAACTGCAGAATTGCGAAGGAATTCCTGAAGGGGATCGAGTACGAGGTGGTGGACGCGGAGGAGAATCCCGAGATGAGCGACGCGCTGGGGATCATGCAGGCGCCGACGCTGGTGGTGATAAAGGACGGCGTGGTGAATAAGTTCGTCAATGCCGGAAACATCAAGAGATTTGCGGACAGTGCCAGATAGGGCGGGCGCTTCGGAGAGAAAACCTGCTACGGACGGAATATGCGCTGGTCTGCGGACGGGACGGTCCGCGGATCAGCGCTGTTTTAGATAAAAGCATTTTTGATAATCTCTCACGCATTTTCATACAAATAGAAGGAGAGAATGCAGGAGAGACGCGATGCAGCAGGACCAAAAGCTTGAGAACCTATTGAATCTGGCTCTGGAAGCTACACAGGAGGAGAGGGCCAGATCAGACAATCTTTCCGTGGGATATGACGCGGACGAAAGGACATGGGAGCTGATCGTCAAGCACAGCGAGCCCATCGAAGGGATCCTGGAAGAGGCCGGGACCCAGGCCGTTGTGGAAACACTTCTGAACAATTATTCCATTTTGACCGTTCCCGAGCGGTATGTGGAAGCGGTGAGCGCCCTCCCGCAGGTGGAGTATGTGGAAAAGCCAAAGCGCCTGTTTTTCGCGGTCAATCAGGCGAGGGCCGCATCCTGTATCGATTCGGTCCAGGTCGCCGGAAGCGCCTATGCGCCGGATCTGACGGGAAAGGGGGTCCTGGTCGCGGTCCTGGATTCGGGAATCGATTATTTTCATGAAGATTTCAGAAACGAGGACGGAAGCAGCAGGATCGTCCTTCTGTGGGACCAGGTCCTGGGAAGGGTTTTTACAAAGGAGCAGATCGACGAGGCTCTCGCCCGGGAAAACCGCAGGGAGGCGCTCGAGATGGTCCCTTCGACGGATGGGAGCGGACACGGCACGGCGGTAGCGGGGATCGCCGCGGGAAACGGGAGAGAGAGCGGAGGGCGCTACAGGGGCGTCGCTTATGAGAGCCAGCTGATCGTAGTTAAACTGGGCGTGGCGGACCCGCTGGGCTTCCCCAGAACGACGGAACTGATGCGCGCCCTGGATTTTGTTATCCGCTATGCCGTTGCCCGGTCTATGCCGCTTGCGGTCAATATAAGCTTCGGGAACACATACGGCTCCCATGACGGGACCAGCCTGCTGGAGACGTATATCGACGATGTTTCCAATTTCGGACGCACCTCCATCATCATCGGGTCGGGCAACGAGGGAAGCGGCCGCGGACACATTTCGGGGATCCTTCAGGAGAGGGAGGACAGAGAGATCGAGCTCTCCATTTCGCCCTATGAATCGGGGCTCAGCATACAGCTGTGGAAGCAGTATACCGACGATTTCCGCATTACCCTGATCACGCCGAGCGGACAGCAGCTCGGGCCGCTTCCCCCGGTCATCGGTCCCCAGACGTTTCAATACGAGAGCACACGGATCCTCCTGTATTACGGAGAGCCCAGTCCGTACAGCACGGCGCAGGAGATCTATTTTGATATGTTTCCGCTCCGGGGAGATTACCTTCAGAGCGGAATCTGGAAGTTCCGCCTGACGCCGGAGAGGATCGTCAGGGGGCGGTACGATTTCTGGCTTCCCTCGTCCGCCGTCCTGAATCGCTCTACGTATTTTCTGGGAGCGACCCCGGACACGACGCTCACGATCCCGTCGACCGCAAGAATGGCGGTAACGGTAGGCGCCTACAACAGCAATTACCAGTCCTTCGCGGATTTCTCCGGCAGGGGATTTACCCGCGTTACCGACCAGGTGAAGCCGGATCTGGCGGCGCCGGGAGTCGGACTTATGGCTCCCCGGGCGGGCGGAGGCTATGACGCCGTGACGGGGACCTCCTTTGCGGCCCCGGTAGTTTCGGGGAGCGCGGCCCTTATGATGGAGTGGGGGATCACGGACGGCAATGACGCTTTTCTTTACGGGGAGAAGCTGAAGGCATATCTGATCCGGGGAGCCAGACAGCTTCCGGGATACCAGGTCTGGCCCAATCCCCAGCTGGGCTTCGGAGCCCTCTGCGTAAGGGACAGCCTTCCGCTGTGAGAAGAGGAGCCGTCTGCGGGCGATGAAAAACACGATTTTACGCAGCAGCCGCGCCCGGTGAGAGCCCACTGCGGGCAGGACGCGTTTCGGATAAGGAGACAATGCAGATGAAAGAAAGAGAAAGCCTGACACACCCCTACGGACCGGTTTTTGACCGGCATTCCCGGGTCCTGGTCCTGGGAACCTTCCCGTCGGTGAAATCCCGGGAAACCGGATTCTATTACGGGCACCCGCGAAACCGTTTCTGGCAGGTGATCGCCGGGATCACGGGGAAACCGGTTCCGCAGACGATCCCCCAGAAAAAACAGCTTCTGCTGGAAGAGAGGATCGCCCTCTGGGACGTAGCGGCCTCCTGCGATATCATCGGATCCAGCGACGCCACGATAACAAACGCGGCGCCCAATGACATCGGGATGATCCTGTCCGCCTGCGCGATAGAAGGGATCTACGCCAACGGCGCAACGGCCAAACGGCTGTATGATGCCCTCCAGAGAGAAAAGTGCGGCAGGGAGATCGTTGCCCTGCCATCCACCAGTCCGGCCAACGCGGCCTGGTCGCTTCCCCTTCTTGTCGCAAAATGGAAAATTTTAATGAAAATACAGTAGAAACAGGTGCGGACCGGGGAAAAATGTGGTATAACATTTCTAGTGGTAAAATCGGATAGTGGCAAATATAATAGAATAGAGGAGGGATGTCCAGGTGTCGATCAGGGAACAGCTGGAGGAGCTGGAGGCCATGTATTTAAGTCCGTATGCCTCCCTGAGCCAGAATACGAGGGGGCGGGATGTTCCGGAGGAGCTGTGCGATATGCGTCCCGAGTACCAGAGAGACAGGGACCGGATCCTTCACAGCAAGGCGTTCCGGAGACTGAAGCATAAGACCCAGGTGTTTCTTGCGCCGGAGGGCGACCATTATCGGACCCGGCTGACGCACACGCTGGAGGTGTCCCAGATTGCCAGGACCATTGCCAAGACGCTCCGTCTCAACGAGAGCCTGACGGAGGCTATCGCCCTGGGTCATGACCTGGGTCATACGCCGTTCGGGCATTCCGGGGAGGATGTGCTCAACCGGATCTGTGAGGACGGATTCGCCCATTATATCCAGAGCGTCCGCGTGGTGGAGGTCCTGGAGAAGGACGGGAGGGGGCTGAATCTTACGTGGGAAGTGCGCGACGGTATTCTGAACCACAGGACGTCCGGAAATCCCTCTACCCTGGAGGGCGCCATTGTGCGCTTTTCGGACAAGATCGCGTATATTAACCATGATATCGACGACGCCATCCGCGCCAGGCTGTTTACGGAGAACGATCTGCCTGCCCGGTTTACCGACATACTGGGGAAAAGCGTCAGGGACCGTCTGAATAACATGATCCACGATATCATTCACAATAGTATGGACAAGCCGAAGATCACCATGTCGCCGGACATGGAGGAGGCCATGCAGGGGCTCCGCCTCTGGATGTTTGCCAACGTATACAGCGGAAGCGTGGCCAAGAGCGAGGAGAAAAAGGCCCAGAAGATGATCGAGATGCTCTATGTTTACTATATGGAGCATACGGATGAGCTCCCCGGCGAGTATCTCAGGATGATGAGCGACCGGGGGGAGAAAAAGGGCCGTGTGGTCTGCGACTACATCGCGGGGATGAGCGACAGCTACGCCATCAATAAATTCGAGGAGCTGTTTGTACCGAGGGCCTGGAATGTCTGAAAACCGGGCCGGCGGAGGGGGTGTCTTTTGTGTACTATCCGGATGAGCTGGTAGAGGAAATACGTTCTCGGAACGATATCGTGGATATCGTTTCGGGCTATGTGAAGCTGCAGAAAAAAGGAAGCAGCTACTTTGGCCTGTGCCCCTTCCACAATGAAAAAACCCCTTCCTTTTCGGTCTCTCCGGACAAGCAGATGTATTATTGCTTTGGCTGCGGGGCGGGAGGAAATGTATTCACTTTCCTGATGGAATATGAGAACTATACGTTTTCCGAGGCGCTCAGGGTACTGGCCGACCGGGCCGGCGTCGAGCTTCCCAGGCAGGATGTGTCGCGGGAAGCGAGAGAGCAGGCGGACCTGAAATCCGCCATACTGGATATCAATAAGCAGGCGGCCAATTATTTTTATTATCAGCTGAAGCAGCCAGGCGGCAGACGGGGATACGAATACCTGACCGGAAGAAAACTGAGCGACGAGACGATCCGCAGGTTCGGCCTGGGATTTGCCAATAAGACCGGAGACGATCTGTACCGGTACTTCAAAGGAAAAGGGTATGACGACCGGATCCTGAAGGAGACGGGACTGTTTTCCATCAGCGAGAAGGGAGCCTGGGACAAATTCTGGAACCGCGTCATGTTTCCGATCATGGACGTGAACAGCCGCGTTATCGGATTCGGGGGCCGCGTGATGGGAGAAGGCGAGCCCAAATACCTGAATTCCCCTGAAACCAGGGTGTTTGACAAGAGCCGCAATCTTTACGGCCTGAATTACGCCAGGACCTCCAGGGAGAAGTATTTTCTGGTCTGCGAGGGCTATATGGATGTGATCGCCATGCACCAGGCGGGGTTCACCAACGCGGTGGCCTCCCTGGGAACGGCCTTTACCACACAGCAGGCGGCTCTTTTGAAACGGTACGTGAACCAGGTCGTGCTTACATATGACAGCGACGGGGCGGGCGTCCGCGCGGCTCTCAGGGCGATCCCGATCCTGAAGGAGGTGGGGATATCCTGCAGGGTGCTGAATATGCGGCCTTATAAGGATCCCGATGAATTCATCAAGAACCTGGGGGCGGACGAATTCCGAAAACGGATCGGGGAGGCCCGGAACAGCTTCCTTTTTGAGATCGACGTGATCAAAAGCGGATATGAGATGGAGGATCCCGAGCAGAAGACCGGCTTTTACAATGCCGTGGCAAAGAAGCTCCTTGAATTTCCGGAACCTCTTGAGAGGGACAATTACATCCAGGCCGTATCGAGAGAGTATTTTATCAATTACGATGACCTGAAACGGCTGGTGAACCGAATGGCCGGGCAGGTCGGATTCGGCGGCCCGGCGGGCGGCGCGCAGCGCTACCGGGAGAGCTCCGGGAAGGAAAAGAAAGAGAGAGAGAACGGCGCGAGACAGTCCCAGAAGCTTTTGCTCACCTGGCTCATCGAGGATCCGTCCCTGTTTGACAAGATACAGGGGATCGTTACGCCGGAGGATTTCCGGGAGGAGCTGTATCATGAGGTGGCATCCATGGTATTTGCCGCCCACGAACAGGGCGGCGTAAACCCGGCGCAGATCCTCAGCCATTTTATCAATGACGATGAACAGTACAAAGAAGTCGCGGCTCTGTTCCACGCCGGGCTGGGGGATTCGCTCAGCGCGGAGGAGCGGAGGAAGGCTTTTGCGGAAACGGTGATAAAAGTGCGAAAGAACAGCCTGGATGAAGCGAGCAGAACGGCCTCGGATATCGGCCAGCTTCAGGAGATCATCAAGGCGCGGAGCGCGCTCAAGACACTGCATATTTCCTTTGATTAAGGCAAAACTATATGCAGACTGAAAGGTGGACCACATGGACGAGAAGGTATTGGGTTTTGAAGAAAAACTGCAGCAGCTTCTTGCGGAGGCGAAGAAAAAGAAGAATACCCTGGACAGCCAGGAGCTTCAAAGTTTCTTCTCCGGGGAGGATATGGACTCCGACAAGTGGGATGCGGTCTATGATTTTCTTGACGCCAATCGGATCGATGTCCTAAACATCGGACCAGATGACGATTTCGGGCAGGATCTGGAGCTTTTCCTGGAAGACGAGATGGATCTGGACGAGGAAGAGGAGATCGATCTGGAATCCATTGACCTGTCCGCCCCGGAGGGGGTGGGGATCGAAGACCCGGTCCGGATGTATCTGAAGGAGATCGGAAAGATCCCGCTTCTTTCCCCCGATGAAGAGATCGAGATTGCCAAGCGGATCGAGCTGGGAGACAGGGACGCCAAGAAGCGTCTCGCGGAGGCCAACCTCCGCCTGGTAGTCAGCATTGCCAAAAGATACGTGGGAAGAGGGATGCAGTTCCTGGATCTGATCCAGGAGGGCAATCTGGGGCTCATCAAGGCGGTGGAAAAGTTCGACTATACTAAGGGCTATAAATTCAGCACATATGCTACCTGGTGGATACGCCAGGCGATCACCAGGGCCATCGCGGACCAGGCAAGAACCATCCGGATCCCGGTCCATATGGTGGAGACGATCAACCGGCTGATCCGCACCTCCAGACAGCTTCTCCAGGAGATGGGGCGGGAACCTCAGCCCGAGGAGATCGCCGAGCGGATGGAAATGCCCGTAGAGCGTGTGCGGGAGATCATGAAGATATCCCAGGAGCCGGTTTCTCTCGAGACGCCCATCGGAGAGGAAGAGGACAGCCATTTGGGAGATTTTATTCAGGACGACCATGTGGCGGTTCCCGTGGACGCGGCCACCTACACCCTTCTGCATGAGCAGCTCCTGGAGGTTCTGGAGACGCTGACCGACCGGGAACAGAAGGTCCTGAAGCTTCGTTTCGGGCTGGAGGACGGAAGGCCCCGGACGTTGGAGGAAGTGGGAAAGGAATTCAATGTCACCCGCGAGCGCATCCGCCAGATCGAGGCCAAAGCGCTGAGAAAGCTCAGGCACCCCAGCAGGAGCAAGAAACTGAAAGACTATCTGGATGAATGACGGGGAGCGGGGATGAAACTGTCAGACAGGCTTGAACTGGTGGTCTCTTTTGTGCAGCCGGGAAGCCGGGCCGCGGACATCGGAACCGACCACGGCTATATTCCCATCGCTCTGGTCGAGAGGGGCATCTGCCCGTCGGCCATTGCTTCGGATATCGGGAAGGGACCGCTGAAGAGGGCGGAAGACCATATCCGTCTTCACGGGCTGGAGGAAAAGATACAGCTCCGCCTGGGGGACGGTGTAAGCGCTGTCAGCCCGGGAGAGGCGGATACCGTGATCGTTTCCGGCATGGGAGGAGAACTGATCGTCCATATCCTGGACGGGGGCAGGAGCCTGTGGGACACGGTGCGCCGGTGGATCCTGTCTCCGCAGTCGGAACCGGATAAGCTGCGGCTCTTTCTCTGGCGGAACGGCTTCTGCATTCTCCGGGAGAAGATGGTCCGCGACGCGGGAAAGTATTATGTGGTGATGGATGTGGCCCGGGGGCCTATGGACGAGCCCGGGCCCGCGGAGGCTCTTTACGGGCCGTGCCTGATCCGGGACCGGGACCCGGTCCTGAAGGAATTCCTGGAAAGGGAAAAACAGGTCTGTGAAGACATTCTGAAAAGGCTGTCGGACCGGGGCGGAGAAGGCTGCGCGGTCCGGAGCAGGGAGATACAGAAGAAACTCGGCCGCATCTGCGGCCTGCTTGCCCGTTGGTGACGGATGGACGGCCGACCGGGCGGAAAGGAGCATGATATGATCTGCAGGGAATGGATCGAACGGCTGAACCGGCTGGCTCCCGAGAGCATAGCCATGGAATGGGACAATCCCGGGCTGCTGGTGGGAGGAGAGGATCGCGAGATCCGCAAAACGGTCGTCGCCCTGGATGCCACGGACCAGGTGATCGACCTTGCCGTAAGTCAGGGCGCCGATCTTTTGCTGACGCACCATCCGCTGATCTTTTCTTCTCTCAAAAGGATCAATGAATCGGATTTCATCGGAAGAAGGCTGATCCGTCTTATACGGAGCGGCATAGCCTGCTATGCGATGCATACCAATTACGATGCAGCTCCCGGCTGTATGGCGGATCTGGCAGCGGGAAAGCTCCACCTGGTAGAGGGAGCTCCTCTTGAGGTGGTGGGAGAGAAAGACGGAGTGCCTTTCGGGATCGGAAAGACGGGGATCCTTCTTGAGGCAGAGAGCCTGAAGGACCTGGCGCTGCGGGTCAAGAAGGAATTTGATCTTCCCTTTGTCACCGTGTACGGTTCCGGACAGGTTTCGGGACTTGTGCGGCGCGCCGCCGTCTGTCCCGGTTCTTGCAGAGGGATGATCGACGCGGCTGTCAGGGCGGGAGCCCAGGTGCTGATCAGCGGCGATGTGGGACACCATGACGGGATCGATGCGGCGGCCAGGGGACTCGCCGTGATCGACGCGGGGCATTACGGCCTGGAGCATATTTTCGTGGACCATATGGCGGCTTACTGCGCGGAAAAGATCGATCCCCGCGCGGTCATTGTCAAGGCGCCGCCGGCATTTCCGGCGATTTCCTTATAGAAAGGGGAATTTGCTTGATTAAGGTTATAATCGAAGGACAAGAGCGGGAGTACGAGGCCGATACCAGGCTGATCGACGTGGCGGCGGAGTATCAGCCCCGGTACCGGTACGATATCATATTGGCCTCCATGAACGGGAAGCTGGTAGAGCTTCATAAAAAGATCAAGGATCACTGTGAGATCCGCTTTATTACCACCGCGGAAAAGCCGGGGATGCAGGCGTATCAGCGCAGCGCGGCCCTGATCATGCTGAAGGCGTTCCACGAGGTGGTCGGCACGGAGAATATCACCAGACTGTCCGTGGACTTTTCCGTGGGAAAAGGTTTTTTCGTGGATGCCAGGGGCAATTTTGAACTGACGGAAGAGCTTCTTGGCCGGGTAAAGGCAAAGATGCGCCAGTACGTGGACGAGGCCCTTCCCATAATGAAGCGCAGCGTGAATACCCAGGACGCCATAGAGCTCTTTGAAAAATACGGAATGCACGATAAGGCGAGGCTCTTTTCCTACCGCAGGGTATCGCGGGTGAATCTGTACCGCATCGGAGGGTTTGAGGATTATTTTTACGGATATATGGCGCAGAATACGGGATACATCCGTTACTTTGACCTGATCCTTTATGAGGACGGTTTTGTTCTGATGCTCCCCTCCATGGAGGATCCGACCAGTCTTCCCGAGTTCGCGCCCAGCAGGAAGCTGTTTCAGGTGCTGAAGGAATCCTCCCGCTGGAGCGAGAAGATGGGAATCTGCGATGTGGGAGCCTTAAACGATATGATCTGCCAGGGCAAGGCCGAGGATCTGATCCTGATCCAGGAGGCGCTCCAGGAGAAAAGCATCGGAAAGATCGCGGAGATGGTGGCGGAGCAGCCCGGCAAGAAGTTCATCATGATCGCCGGCCCCTCCTCTTCCGGCAAGACCTCTTTTTCACACAGGCTCTCCATCCAGCTCAGGGCGCTTGGGCTCAATCCCCATCCGATCGCAGTGGATGATTACTTTGTGAACCGGGTGAACAGTCCCCGGGACGAGAACGGGGAGTATAATTTCGAAAGCCTGGAAAGCATCGACGTAAAGCAGTTCAACCAGGATATGACGGCCCTTCTGGCGGGAGAGAGGGTGGAGATGCCCCGCTACAATTTTGTGATCGGGGAGCGAGAATACAAGGGAGATTTTCTGAAGCTGGAAAAGGAAGACATCCTTGTGATCGAGGGGATCCACTGCCTGAACGGGAAGCTGTCCCATACGCTTCCCGAGGAGAGCAAATTCAAGATCTACATCAGCGCGCTGACACAGCTGAACATCGACGAGCACAACCGGATCCCCACGACCGACGGCAGGCTTCTCCGGCGCATGGTGCGGGATGCCAGGACCAGAGGGATCTCCGCCAGGGATACGATCAGCAGATGGCCGTCGGTCCGAAGGGGGGAGGAGCAGAATATCTTTCCCTTCCAGGAGGAGGCGGATATCATGTTTAATTCGGCTCTGGTGTATGAGCTGGCGGTGCTGAAGCAGTATGCGGAGCCGCTTCTGTTCCGGATCCCCAAGGACTGCGAGGAATATGTTGAGGCGAAGCGCCTCCTGAAATTCCTGGATTATTTCATCGGGGTGGACAGCGAGAAGATCCCTCATACGTCCATCGTCAGGGAATTTATCGGGGGAAGCTATTTCCCGGTATGAGCCGCCGGATCCGCCTGGGACCGCAGGCGGGGAGAATATAAGAACAGCCGGACAAAACAGGAACAAGGCGCAGGCACATAGATTTGTGCTTGCGCTTTTGCGGCCATATGTGGTATGATGTGCCTGGGATTGTCCGAGCAGGACAGGTGATCGCTGCCGCAATGGCCGAAAGGCCGCGGGAGAGGAAAGTCCGGGCTTCACAGGGCAGGATACCAGATAACGTCTGGCGGAGGCGACTCCAGAGACAGTGCAACAGAAATGTACCGCCGGCTTCGGCCGGTAAGGGTGGAAGGGCAGTGTAAGAGACTACCGCCTGGCTGGTAACAGACAGGGCACATGTAAACCTTATCCGAAGCAAGACCG
>CANRGP010000061.1 GCA_947630085.1 uncultured Lachnospiraceae bacterium | reverse complement strand
CCTTATATTTTTGAGATTTTTTCAAAGATGTTCATAAGTAATGTATTATCGGTGAACAGAACTGCGGAAACTCAAGTGAAAAAGTGCTTGCATATTCAGGGGTTTCATGCTATACTAGCAAGGCTGAAAAAACACGTCTGCCGATTCCGAGGGCGGTGCCCGCAGGACGGGCTCCCGGGGAAACATGAGACGCAGACGGAAGAAAAACCAAACGGAGGTAGTATCATGAGCGTTATTTCAATGAAGCAGCTGTTGGAAGCGGGCGTCCATTTCGGGCATCAGACCAGGAGATGGAATCCCAAGATGGCCCCCTACATTTACACGGAGCGCAACGGGATCTATATCATCGACCTGCAGAAATCCGTCGGCAAGGTGGACGATGCGTACAAGGCCGTGGCGGAGATCGTGGCGAACGGCGGGACCATCCTGTTCGTGGGCACGAAGAAGCAGGCACAGGATGCCATTCAGACCGAAGCGCAGCGCTGCGGTATGTTTTACGTGAACGAGAGATGGCTGGGCGGAATGCTCACCAACTTTAAGACGATCCAGTCCCGCATCGCCAGACTGAAGGCCATCGAGACCATGGCCGAGGACGGAACGTTCGATGTGCTTCCCAAGAAGGAAGTCATCAAGATCCGCAAGGAATGGGAGAAGCTGGAGAAGAACCTGGGCGGGATCAAGGAGATGAAGCGGCTTCCCGATGCCATTTTCGTGGTCGATCCGAAGAAGGAAAGGATCTGCGTACAGGAGGCCCACACCCTGGGGATCACTCTGATCGGGATCTGCGATACCAACTGTGACCCGGAGGAGCTGGACTATGTGATCCCGGGCAACGACGATGCGATCCGTGCCGTCAAGCTGATCGTTTCCAAGATGGCGGACGCCGTGGTTGAGGCCAATCAGGGCGAGGCCACCGCAGAGTATGACGAGGCGGCCGAGGCAGAAAACTATCAGGTCCAGGAAGAGGCAGAAGAGGCATAATCAACGTGACGTGTGGCCGATTTCTTCGGCATCACCGATATTCTGAATAAACGGAGGAATCAAGATATGGCAGTAACAGCAGCAATGGTAAAAGAGCTGAGAGAGATGACCGGAGCCGGCATGATGGACTGCAAGAAAGCCCTTGCCGCCACCGACGGGGATATGGACAAGGCCGTGGAGTTCCTGCGCGAGAAGGGACTTGCCGGTATTGATAAGAAAGCGAACCGCATCGCGGCGGAGGGCGTGGTGACCACCGCTCTCACCGATGATGCAAAGAAGGCCGTCATTGTCGAAGTAAACGCGGAGACGGACTTTGTGGCGAAGAATGAGAAATTCCTGACTTACGCCGCGGATGTGGCGGCGCAGGCGCTGACCTCCGACGCGGCCGACGTCGAGACCTTTATGGCCGAGAAATGGACGAAGGATCCGTCCATGACCGTCCGTGACGCTCTGGCCACCCAGATCTCCGTGATCGGAGAGAAGCTGGATATCCGCCGCTTCCAGAGAGTCGAGGAGCCGGATGGCTTTGTCGCTTCCTATATTCACGCTGGCGGAAAGATCGGCGTGCTGATTGATGTGAAGACCGATGTGGTGAATGATGCCGTGAAGGAGATGGCGAAGAACATCGCCATGCAGGCGGCGGCGCTGAAGCCCATGTATACCGACAGGAGCGCTGTGAGCGAAGAATTTATCGAGCATGAGAAGCAGATCCTGATGGCCCAGATCCAGAACGACCCGAAGGAGGCCGCGAAGCCTGAGAAGGTGATCCAGGGGATGATCATGGGACGCATCAATAAAGAGATGAAGGAGATCTGCCTCATGGATCAGACCTACGTGAAGGCCGAGGACGGCAAGCAGAGCGTGGCGCAGTATGTGGCGCAGGTGGCCAAGGCCAACGGAGCCAACATTGCCATCAAGGGATTCCTGCGCTATGAGACCGGCGAGGGCATGGAGAAGCGTGTTGACGACTTTGCCGCCGAGGTGGCGAAGCAGGCCGGGATGTGATCGGTTCCGCTTTGTCCGGGGATGAGATGATCCGAGACGTTGAAAGACTCTGAGCTTTGGGTTCAGAGTCTTTTTTATATCCGGAAAAAGACTTGATTTATAACCACAGGTTATGTCAGACATAGCTTTTTGATTCTTTTCACGGGCCGCTCTGTGTGTTAAAGTTTTAACGAATAATAAGTAAGGAGCAATACTGTTTTGACAGGAGGAACGATAATGACAGCCATGACATATGACATCGTCGACGGAGTTGAGAAACTGGAGGCCGCGATCGCACGGGTCAGGGAGGCGCAGAAGAAATTCTCAGCCTACACCCAGGAACAGGTCGACGCCATTTTTCTTGCGGCGGCGTCCGCCGCGGACCGGGCCAGGATCCCGCTTGCGAAGCAGGCGGTGCAGGAGACGGGTATGGGCGTGGTGGAGGATAAAGTGATCAAGAACCACTATGCCGCCGAGTATATCTACAATGCCTATAAAAACGTAAAGACCTGCGGAGTCATCGAGGAGGACAAAGGCGCCGGGATCCGGAAGATCGCAGAACCCATCGGAGTTATAGGAGCGGTGATCCCGACCACCAACCCTACCTCCACCGCTATCTTCAAGACGCTGATCGCCTTAAAGACGAGAAACGGGATCATAATCAGCCCGCACCCCCGGGCCAAGGAGTCTACCATTGCCGCGGCCAAGGTGGTTCTGGAGGCGGCCGTGAAGGCGGGAGCCCCCGAGGGGATCATCGGATGGATCGACATCCCCTCTCTGGAGATGACGAATCTTCTTATGAGGGAATCGGACATCATTCTGGCCACCGGCGGGCCGGGGATGGTAAAAGCGGCCTATTCCTCCGGGAAGCCGGCACTCGGCGTAGGAGCGGGCAATACCCCGGCTATTATCGACGACTCGGCGGATATCCTGCTGGCCGTCAGCTCGATCATCCACTCCAAGACCTTCGACAACGGAATGATCTGCGCCTCGGAGCAGTCGGTCATCGTCCTGGACGGCGTCTATGACAAAGTCAGGGAGGAGTTTGCCCGGCGCGGATGCTATTTTCTCAGCGAAGAGGAGACGGAGAAGGTCCGCAAGACCATTATCATCAACGGGGGCCTGAATGCCAGGATCGTGGGCCAGAGAGCCTGCAGGATCGCCGAACTGGCGGGGATTTCCGTTCCCGAGAGCACCAAGATCCTCATCGGCGAAGTGGAGAGCGTAGACATTTCCGAGGAGTTTGCCCATGAGAAGCTCTCCCCGGTGCTGGCGATGTACCGTGCCGCGGATATCACGGATGCTTTCGAGAAAGCGGAACATCTCATTGCGGACGGCGGCTACGGCCATACGTCGTCCATTTATCTGAATGAGCGCACCCAGAAGGAAAAACTGGATGAATTTGCCGGCCGGATGAAGACCTGCCGGATCCTTGTGAATACCCCCGCGTCCCAGGGAGGGATCGGAGACATCTATAACTTCAGGCTGGCCCCGTCGCTGACGCTGGGGTGCGGCTCCTGGGGCGGAAACAGCGTGTCGGAGAATGTGGGCGTCCGGCATCTGATCAATATAAAGACCGTGGCGGAGAGGAGAGAGAATATGCTGTGGTTCCGGACACCGGAAAAGGTTTATATGAGGAGAGGATGCCTTCCGACGGCTCTTGACGAGCTGGGAAATGTCCTCGGAAAGAAGAGGGCGTTCGTGGTGACCGACAGCTTCCTCTATAAAAACGGATATACCAGGCCGATCACAGACAAGCTTGAGGAGCTGGGGATCCAGAACACCACATTTTCCCAGGTTGAGCCGGATCCGACCCTGGCCTGCGCAAAAGCCGGCGCGGAGCAGATGCGGGCTTTTGAGCCGGATGTGATCATCGCTCTGGGCGGAGGCTCTGCCATGGACGCGGCCAAGATCATGTGGGTGCTTTACGAACATCCGGATGCGGATTTCATGGATATGGCAATGCGCTTCATGGACATCCGCAAGCGTGTCTATACATTCCCGCATATGGGAGACAAGGCATATTTCATCGCGATCCCGACCTCTGCGGGAACGGGATCCGAGGTGACGCCCTTCGCGGTGATCACCGACGAACAGACGGGTGTGAAATATCCGCTGGCCGATTATGAGCTGCTGCCGGATATGGCGATCATCGACGCGGATCTGCATATGACGGCCCCCAAGGGACTGACGGCGGCTTCCGGGATCGATGCGGTGACTCATGCCCTGGAGGCATACGCGTCCATGATGGCTACGGATTATACGGACGGTTTGGCGCTCCGCTCCCTGAAAATGATATTTGAATATCTTCCCAGGGCCTACGACGACGGAGCAAACGATCCGGTTGCCCGTGAGAAGATGGCCGACGCCGCGACGATGGCGGGTATGGCCTTTGCCAACGCGTTCCTGGGCGTCTGCCATTCTATGGCGCACAAGCTGGGAGCGTTCCACCACCTTCCCCACGGCATTGCCAACGCGCTGATGATCGATGAGGTCCTGCGCTTCAACGCGTCTGAGGTGCCGCAGAAGATGGGAACATTCTCTAAATACGATCATCCGGTTACGCTTGCCCGCTACGCGGAGGTGGCGGATTATCTCGGGATCACGGGGGAAAATGATTCCGAGAAACTGGAGAATCTGATCCGGGCCATCGACAGGCTGAAAAAGCATATCGGGATCAAGGCAACGATTCGGGATTATGTCCCTGACGAGGAGGATTTCCTGAACCGGCTGGATGAGATGACGGAGCAGGCATTTGACGATCAGTGCACGGGAGCCAATCCCCGGTATCCGCTGATGAGCGAGATCCGCCAGATGTATCTGAACGCTTATTATGGAGAAGAGAACCATGAAGGAGGAGTGAAGGGATGAAACTGGATCAGGTTATTGCCAGAAGAACGTCGAAAACGATATACCGCGATGGGGACAGGTGCCTGAAAGTGTTTGACGAGAGCTATTCCAAGGCGGATATTCTCAATGAGGCCCTGAACCAGGCGCGCATTGAGGAAACGTCCCTCCATATACCCAAACTCCTGGAAGTGACCACCGTTGACGGGAAATGGGCGATCGTCACTCAGTTTATCGAAGGAAAGACACTTTCGGAGATGATGAAGAATGCTCCGGAGAAAAAGGAGGAGTATCTGGAGCTTCTGGTGGATCTGCAGATGCGGGTCCACGCGGAGCGCTGCCCGATGCTCAACCAGCTGAAGGATAAAATGAACCGGAAGATCAGCCAGACGGACCTGGATGCCACCACCCGCTACGATCTTCATACCAGACTGGAAGGAATGCCCACGCATAACAAGATCTGCCACGGGGATTTCTGTCCGTCCAATATTATCATTGCAGACGACGGCACGCCGTATATCCTGGACTGGTCCCACGTAACACAGGGCAATGCCTCCGCGGATGTCGCCAGAACGTATCTGCTGTTCTGCCTGCAGGGCGATATGGAAGGAGCCGGGACATATCTTAACCTTTTCTGCAAAAAGAGCGATACGGCGAAGCAGTATGTGCAGAAGTGGATGCCGATTGTGGCGGCCTCCCAGTCCGTGAAAGGCAATCAGGAGGAGAGGGAATTCCTGCTGAACTGGGTAGGAGTTGTGGATTACCAGTAGACGGAGGGACGGTTATGCCGGACCGCACGGCGCGGGCGTTTTGCGGCACATTTATCTATATCACAAAGAAAAGGAGAATGATTATGCAGTGTTATGAGGAGCTGGTAGCCCGCGGCCTGATCGCCCAGGTGACCGACGAGGACGAGATCCGAAAAATGATAAATGAAGGAAAGGCGGTCTTTTATATCGGCTTTGATCCGACAGCCGACAGTCTGCACGTCGGGCATTTTATGGCGCTGTGCCTGATGAAGCGCCTGCAGATGGCCGGGAACAAACCCATCGCGCTGATCGGCGGAGGAACCGGGATGATCGGCGATCCTTCCGGAAGAAGCGATATGCGCCAGATGATGACTGTAGAGACCATTGAACACAACTGCGAGTGCTTTAAGAAGCAGATGAGCCGGTTTATCGATTTTTCCGACGACAAAGCCCTGATGGTGAACAACGCCGACTGGCTCCTGAAGCTGAACTATGTGGAGCTGCTGCGGGAGGTGGGAGCCTGCTTTTCCGTCAACAATATGCTTCGCGCCGAGTGCTACAAACAGCGCATGGAAAAAGGGCTCAGTTTTCTGGAGTTTAACTACATGATCATGCAGAGCTACGATTTCTATATGCTGTTCCAGAAATACGGCTGCAATATGCAGTTCGGCGGAGACGACCAGTGGAGCAATATGTTAGGCGGTACCGAGCTGATCCGCCGCAAGCTGGGAAAGGACGCCTACGCCATGACGATCACGCTTCTTCTCAATTCCGAAGGCAAGAAAATGGGCAAGACCCAGTCCGGGGCGGTCTGGCTCGATCCCAACAAGACGTCTCCCTTTGATTTCTATCAGTATTGGCGGAACGTAGCGGACGCGGATGTTCTCAAATGCCTTCGGATGCTCACGTTCCTGCCGCTGGAGCAGATCGACGAGATGGACAGATGGGAGGGAAGCCAGCTGAACACCGCCAAGGAGATACTGGCATATGAGCTGACAACGCTGGTTCACGGCGAGGAAGAGGCGAAGAAAGCCAGAGACGCGTCAAGAGCCCTTTTCATGGGACAGGGGAGTCTGGAGAATATGCCCGCATATGCGCTGCAGGACGGAGATTTCAGCGAGGAGGGAACCATCGATATCCTGGCCGTGCTGCAGAAGTCGGGGCTGGCGCCGTCCCGCGCGGAGGCCCGCAGAAATGTGGAGCAGGGCGGTGTTTCCGTTAACGGGGAGCCGGTAAAGGATGTGCGCAGGATCTATACAAAGGACGATTTTGCTGGGGACGGCATGATCGTAAAACGAGGAAAGAAGAATTTCATAAAGGTGACTCTGTAGCGGACAGGCATGAAGAAGCGGCCCGGGAGGCGAGATGGATGATCGGTATGGCGGAGTACCCCTCTCCTATGGGGACGATTTATATAGCGGCGGATGAGGAATGCGTCGTCGGGCTCTGGCTGGAGGGGCAGAAATATTTTGCCGGCACGTTGAGGGACATGGATGTGCGCGGCATACCTCTTCCGGCGCTCTCACGGGCATCGGACTGGCTGGACCGTTATTTTTCCGGGCAGATGCCTGATCCCGCGGAGCTTACCCTTTGCCCGGAGGGAACACGCTTTCGCCGGATCATATGGGAGATGCTTTTGGAGATCCCTTACGGAGAGACGGTCACATACAGGGACCTGGCCCTCCGCGCGGCCGCGGCCCTGGGAAAGGAAAGAATGTCGGCCCGGGCCGTGGGAGGAGCGGTCGGACACAATCCCATATCGCTGATCATACCTTGTCATAGAGTCGTGGGATCGGACGGAAGCCTGACCGGATATGCCGCGGGACCGGATAAAAAAGAGTTCCTTTTGAATTTTGAGAAGAAAGGTCAGGAGAAGAAGGCTCTTCGGGAGCTGTTCCGCAAAAGGAGAAGAGAGCTTCCGGATGCGTATCGTTCCTCCGCGGACGATTCCATCCGGCTCCGGCTGAAGCAGGATCCGATCTATGACGCTCCCGGCGTTTTGTTCACCTACGTCAGCGCGGGGGACGAGGTGGATACCCGGAAGCTGATAGCGGAGGCGCTTGCCGCGGGAAAGCGTGTAGCGGTTCCCCGCTGTATGCCCCATGAGGCGGGAAGGATGGAAGCCTTTGCGATCCGCTCCCTGGAGGACCTGAAGCCGGGAGCATACGGCATCCCGGAGGCGGCGCCTGAATGTCCGAGGGTGGATCCGAAGGAGATCGGCCTGTGCGTGATCCCCTGTCTGTCCGCTGACAGATCAGGCACACGCCTCGGCTACGGGGGCGGATACTATGACCGCTATCTGGCCCGCGTGCGGGAGGCGGCGCGGCCGCCGGGGAAGGCAGGCGCGCGGGGCGCATCGGCAGGCGGAGGAGGCGCGGTCTGCGTCGCCCTCTGTCGTGAAAAAACGGTATGCCAAAGACTGCCGCGAAAGGCTCACGACGTGTTTTTGGATGGGCTTGTCACGGAAAAACAGGTGATTTTTTACGAAAATGCTAAATAGGGTTTGCCATTTCCCTGAAAAATGGATATAATCAGTGCATACGGATCCCCCGAGTCCTGTTTTTTCCGGAGATGAATCGCATAAAAATGCGGGAAAACCGGAGAAAGATTGTGACAAACTGCATAAACAAAAGAGGGAGCAGGAGCGCTTCTGTACCATTTGACAACGCGAGCCGGATGTGCTATAAAGGTTAACGTAAAACAGAAATACAATTTCTTGAGTCAAAAGGAGTGGTTTATTATGAAGCAGAGAATCATCAGACTGTCTACCCTGGAGGATGCAAAAGCATTCGTCACCGCGGCCATGAAGTGTGATTTCGACGTGGATATATTTTATAATAGAGTTACAATCGATGCGAAATCCATTTTGGGCGTTTTAAGCCTGGATCTGACAAAGAATCTGACCGTGGAATATAACGGTGAGAACGAGGAGTTTGAAGACTTCCTTGACAGACAGGCCGCGAAGAAGCAGGTTGCGTGAGAACCAGAGAGATCAGGAGAGAGGGGAATTGCCGGACCAAAAGCCGGGGATTCCCCTTTTTTGTTCGATTCTGTCCGGCCCCGGAAAATATATGCGCCGGGGGCGCAGGGAAAGGAGGCGGATCCGGTGCAGATGAAGGAGGAAGACGAACGGCGCTGTATCCGCATCCCGGTCCGCAGCCTGGTGGAGTTTGTTTTTCAGGGCGGAGATATCGATAACCGCAGAACAGGCGGGGCAGAAAAGGAGGCCATGCAGGCCGGGAGCCGTATCCACCGGAAGATACAGAGAAGCATGGGAGAAGGCTACCGTTCCGAGGTGCATCTGGTCCATATTGTGGATGAAGGAGAGTTCAGCATCGCCGTGGAGGGACGGGCGGACGGGATCTTTCAGGAGGACGGCAGGACGGTCATTGATGAGATCAAGGGCGTCTATATGGATCTGGACCGTCTCGAGGAGCCGGTTTATGTGCATCTTGCACAGGCCATGTGCTATGCCTACATTTACAGCACGGACCGGGGCCTTGACAGAGCGGATGTACAGATTACCTACTGCAGCCTTGATACGGAGGAGATAAAAAGGTTCCGGAAGGAATACGGGGCGGAAGAGCTGACCGCGTGGTTTCAGGGACTGATCCGCGAATACGTCAAATGGGCCAGGTACCTTTATGAACATGGGATACGGCGGGACGAATCGCTTCGCGCCCTGGATTTCCCGTATCCGTACCGTCCGGGACAGAAGGAGCTGGCCCGTTCCGTGTACCGCTGCATTGTCAGAAAGAAAAATCTTTTTATTCAGGCTCCCACCGGAGTGGGGAAGACTCTTTCTGTCCTGTACCCTGCGCTGAAAGCCATGGGAGAGGGAATGGCCGAGAAAATATTTTACCTGACGGCCCGGACCATAGGCAGAAGCGTGGCCGAAGAGACGCTTTCCGTTTTGCGGGAGAAGGGAATGTATGCCAATTCCGTGACCATTACCGCCAGGGAGAAGCTGTGCGTTCTTCCGTCGCCCGCCTGCAATCCGGACGACTGCCCGCGGGCCAGAGGACATTTTGACCGGGTGGCCGGCGCGGTATACGATCTGATCTGCGGGGAATCCCTGATTGACAGGGAAACAATTCTTGACTATGCCGAACGTTACCAGGTCTGTCCGTTTGAATTCTGCCTGGATATCAGCAGCTGGGTGGACATTGTCATATGTGATTACAATTATGTATTCGATCCGAATGTCCGGCTGAAACGATACTTCTCCGAGGGAAACTCCGGGAAGTACCTGTTTCTGGCGGATGAGGCCCACAATCTGGTTCCCAGGGCAAGGGAGATGTACAGCGCGGCCCTGATCAAAGAGGATGTGCTGGCGGCGAAGCGGATCCTGGCCGGCAGGAACCGGAAGCTGGTGAAGCTCCTGGAACGGCTGAACCGCCTGCTTCTGGAGATGAAGCGGGAGAGCGCGGAGTATCTTGTAAGAGACGGCGTCGGCGCGGTGGAGGCGGCGGCACGCAGCCTTTACGCGGAGTTGGAGCCATTCATGGACGAAAACCGGCAGTTTGAGGGGCGGGAGGAGCTTCTGGATTTTTACTTTGAACTGCGTTCTTTCCTGATGGTGCTGGACAGGCTGGACGACTCCTATTCCGTTTATACCCGCTTCCTGGAGGACGGACGTTTTATGCTGCGCCTGTTCTGCATCAATCCCTCCGGGAATCTCCGGGAATGTCTGGAAAAGGGAAGAAGCACGGTCTTTTTCTCGGCTACGCTTCTGCCTGTTAACTATTACAAGGAGCTTCTCAGCGGGAATCTGGAGGACTACGCGGTTTACGCGGAGTCGCCGTTCCCCAGAGAGAACCGTCTGCTTCTGATCGGCGGGGATGTGAGCAGCCGCTACAGCAGGAGGACCCGGAGAGAATATGAAAAGATCGCCGAGTACATCCATGCGGCCGTGGCGGCCAGAAAAGGGAATTATATGATATTTTTTCCGTCATATGCCTATCTGGAGCAGGTGTTCGGGATCTGGACGGAAAAGTACGCGGAGGTTGGCGGGCCGATCACCGTCGTCTGTCAGGACAGCCGCATGAGCGAAGAACAAAAGGAGGAGTTCCTGAGACTCTTTGAGGAGGAACGGCCGGATACCCTGGCAGCGTTCTGCGTGATGGGCGGGATCTTCGCGGAGGGGATCGACCTGAAAAATGAGCGCCTGATCGGCGCGGTGGTAGTGGGAACGGGGCTTCCCATGGTCTGCGCGGAGCAGGAGATCCTCATGTCGTATTTTCGGGAAAAGGGAAAGAACGGATTCGATTACGCCTACCGGTATCCGGGGATGAACAAGGTACAGCAGGCGGCGGGGCGGGTGATCCGCACGATGGAGGACAGGGGGATCATCCTGCTTTTGGACGACCGCTTCCTTCACGAGGAGTACCAGACAGTTTTTCCCAGGGAATGGTGGCCCTTTGAGACCGTAGACCGCCGGAATGTGGGCGGGATCATAGAGAGATTCTGGAAAGAATGAAGACAGGAGAGGAAGCATATGGAGAAGGAATTGGATGTATTTCAGATGTATGTAGACGAGATGGCGGCAATCGACGCCTGCGGGCCGGAGGAAAACGCCCGCCTGTCGGAGCTGGCGGCGAACGGCGACGATGAAGCCAGAGTGCGCCTGACGGAGGGCAACCTGAGGCGGGTACTGGAGATGAGCCGCGATTATCTCGGCAAAGGCGTCGCGGCCTCCGATCTGGTCCAGGAGGCCAATGTGGCGCTTCTTATGGCGATTGAAGAGTACGAACCGGGAGAGGGGCGGTTTGAGGATTTTCTGTCCGGAAAGGTAAACGAGGCCCTCCGGGCGGCTGTCGAGGAGCACAGGATCCAGAGCCAGGTGAGCCGGAAGGTTCTGGAGCGTGTCAATATGCTCCAGGACGTCTCAAAACAGATGGCGGAGGAGCTGGGAAGAGAAGCTACCGTACCGGAACTGGCGGAAAAAATGAAGATGACCGAGGATGAAGTAAAGGACATCATGAAGGTAGCGATCGACGCGCTGAAGGTCATGGGAGAATAGGAAGAAGTGGTTGACTTGACGCCGCAAATTGCGTATAGTTATTACGATGAAGCCCGTCTGGAAGCCGGGCAGGCCATGCATCGGAGCCTTTGCTGTCATGCCCTGCGGGGCATATGAACACCCGAGTACAGGAGGAACAGGATGAGTGTAAGAAGAATCTATGTGGAGAAAAAGCCCGAATACGCGGTGAAGGCCCGTGAGCTTTTTGAGGAGATCGGAAGCTATCTGGGCATTGGAACTGTCACGAAGGTTCGCGTTTTGATCCGGTATGATATTGAGGATCTTTCGGAGAAGGCGTACCGGGCGGCGCTGGGGACCATCTTTTCGGAACCGCCGGTAGACTGCGTCTACAAGGAGGATTTTCCGAGAGAGCAGCAGGATACGGTATTTTCCGTTGAGTTTCTTCCCGGACAGTTTGACCAGAGGGCCGATTCGGCGCAGCAGTGCGTGAAGCTTTTGAGCGAGGAGGAGGAGCCGGTGATCCGTTCCGCGGTCACATACGTGATCTCAGGTACCCTTACGGAGCAGCAGGCCGCGGCTATCCGATCCTTCTGCATCAATCCGGTGGACTCCCGACAGGCGGACGAGACGAAGCCCGAAACACTGGCGGCGGTCTTTGACACGCCGGCGGACGTGGCCGTTTTTGACGGCTTCTGCGGATTCGGCAGCGGGGAGCTGAGGGAGCTTTACGATTCTCTGAACCTGGCTATGACGGCCAGGGACTTTGAACATATTCAGAACTACTTCCGGAACGAGGAGCACCGCGATCCGACGGTGACGGAGATCCGTGTCCTTGACACATACTGGTCGGATCATTGCCGCCACACCACATTTTCCACGGAGCTTACGGATGTAAAAATTACCGACGGGGACTATAAGGCTCCTATTCAGGCGGCTTACGAGAGATACCTGAAAGACCGGAGCGAGATCTACCGGGGAAGAAGCGACAAATATGTCTGCCTGATGGATCTGGCGCTTCTGGCGATGAAAAAGCTCCGCGCGGAGGGCAGGCTTACGGATCTGGAGGAATCCGATGAGATCAACGCCTGCAGTATCGTTGTGCCGGTGGAGATTGACGGGGTCAGCGAGGAATGGCTCGTCAATTTTAAGAATGAGACACACAATCATCCGACGGAGATCGAACCCTTCGGAGGCGCGGCGACCTGTCTGGGAGGCGCCATACGGGATCCCCTGTCCGGGCGTACCTATGTGTACCAGGCGATGAGGGTGACCGGGGCCGCCGATCCGACGAAGGCCATATCCGAGACGCTGAAGGGCAAGCTTCCGCAGAGAAAGCTGGTGAACGGAGCGGCGGACGGTTACAGCTCCTACGGGAACCAGATCGGCCTGGCCACAGGCTACGTGAAGGAGATCTACCATCCCGATTATGTGGCCAAGCGGATGGAGATCGGCGCCGTCATGGGCGCGGCGCCCAGAAAATATGTGAAGCGTTTGAACTCCGACCCGGGGGACGTGATCGTGCTGTTAGGAGGACGGACAGGACGCGACGGGATCGGCGGAGCGACAGGATCCTCCAAGGTCCATACGGAGGCATCGATCCAGGTGTGCGGCGCCGAGGTCCAAAAGGGCAACGCGCCGACGGAGCGCAAGATCCAGCGCCTGTTCCGCAGGCCGGAGGTGTCGGAGCTTATCAAGAAGTGCAACGATTTCGGCGCGGGAGGCGTTTCCGTAGCGATCGGTGAACTGGCTCCAGGGCTGGTCATCGATCTGGACAAGGTTCCCCGGAAGTACGCCGGGCTGGACGGCACGGAGATCGCGATCTCCGAGTCCCAGGAGAGAATGGCGGTCGTGCTGGATCCGTCGGATGTGGAAAGATTTCTCGGATATGCGTCGGAGGAGAATCTTGAGGCCGTTCCTGTGGCATCCGTGACGGAAAGCCCCAGGCTGGTGATGAACTGGAGAGGAAAGACCATTGTGGATATCAGCAGGGCCTTTCTGGATACCAACGGAGCCCATCAGGAGGCGTCTGTCGTGCTCGTGCCCCCCGACCGCAAGGGCAATCCGTTTGCGCAGGCCGGTGTCAGCGCCTCCGGAACAGAGGACGGGGATCTGATAACGGATATAAACGACGTGGAGAGGATCCGCGGCAAATGGCTGGATACGCTGTCTGATCTGAATGTATGTTCACAGAGGGGCCTTGTTGAGATGTTCGACGCTTCCATCGGGGCCGGCTCCGTGTTCATGCCGTATGGCGGACGGTACCAGATGACCGAGACACAGGTTATGGCTGCCAAGCTGCCGGTGCCCGAGGGGCGTACCGATACGGTTACGATGATGAGCTACGGCTTCGATCCCTATCTGTCCAGCTGGAGCCCGTACCACG
>CANRGP010000060.1 GCA_947630085.1 uncultured Lachnospiraceae bacterium | reverse complement strand
TCTCTCAGCGACCCGCTGAAGATGTATCTGGGAGATATCTATACCATTTCCGTGAACCTGGCCGGCCTCCCGGCAATGACGGTTCCCTGCGGGAGAGACAGCCGGGGGCTTCCCATCGGTCTGCAGATGATCGGGGACTGCTTTCAGGAAAAGAAGATAATACAGGCGGCATACGCGTTTGAACAGAGCCGGACGTATGAAGGCCCCGGGATCGCGAAGGAGGCGGTGGGTGCCGCGGATCCGTATCCTGCAGGGGAGAAGGAAAATGCAGGGTATAATAAGGTTACAGGTTACAACACGAAGGCTGCGGAAAAAGGAGGAACACCGGCATGAGCAAACAGTATGAGACAGTCATCGGACTGGAGGTTCACGTAGAGCTGGCGACTAAGACAAAGATATTCTGCGGCTGTTCCACGGAATTCGGAGGCGCTCCCAATACGCACACCTGCCCGGTGTGTACCGGGATGCCGGGATCGCTTCCGGTTCTCAACAGACAGGTAGTGGAGTATGCCCTTGCGGTGGGCCTCGCTTCCAACTGCCGGATCAACCAGTTCTGCAAATTTGACAGAAAAAATTATTTTTATCCGGATAATCCGCAGAATTACCAGATCTCCCAGCTGTATCTGCCCATCTGCCATGACGGCTGGGTAGAGATCGAGACGGATGCGGGCCCCAAAAAGATCGGTATTCACGAGATCCATATGGAGGAGGACGCGGGAAAGCTGATTCACGATGAGTGGGAGGACTGCTCCCTGGTGGATTATAACCGAAGCGGCGTGCCGCTTATTGAGATCGTGTCGGAGCCGGATATGCGGGACGCCTCCGAGGTGATTGCTTATCTGGAAAAGCTCCGTCTGATCATTCAGTATCTCGGCGCGTCCGACTGCAAGCTGCAGGAGGGCTCCATGAGGGCCGATGTGAACCTGTCCGTCCGCGAGGCGGGCTCTTCCCGGCTCGGCACCCGAACCGAGATGAAGAACCTGAATTCTTTCAAGGCGATCGCCAGAGCAATCGAGGGAGAGAGAAAACGCCAGATCGAGCTTCTGGAAGAGGGAAAGAAGGTGATCCAGGAGACGAGAAGGTGGGATGACAACAAGGAATCGTCCCATGCCATGCGGTCCAAGGAGGATGCCCAGGATTACCGGTATTTCCCGGATCCGGACCTGATGCCGGTGGTGATCAGCGACGAGTGGATCCAGGAGATCCGCGACCGCCAGCCGGAGCTGCGCACGGAGAAGCTGGCACGGTATCAGAGCGAGCTTGGGATCCCCCGTTACGATGCGGAGATCCTGACGGGCCACAAACACATCGCGGATCTGTTCGAGGCCACGGTGGATCTGTGCGGGAAACCCAAGGAGGTTTCCAACTGGATGATGGTGGAGGCGATGCGCCTGCTGAAGGAGAAGGAGCTGGATCCGGAAGATATGAACTTTTCACCGGTGAACCTGGCAAAGCTGGTGAACCTGGTGGAATCGGGAACCATCAACCGGACGGTCGCCAAGGGCGTCTTTGAAAAAATATTCAATGATGACATTGATCCGGAGGAATATGTGCGAAGCCAGGGCCTTGCCATGGTAAACGACGAAGGCGAGCTGCGCAGGGTGATCGAAGAGATCATAGCGGCCAATCCGCGGTCGGTAGAGGATTACCGCAGCGGCAAGGAGAAGGCCATGGGATTCCTGGTCGGACAGACCATGCGGGCTATGAAAGGAAAGGCGGATCCCGGGGCGGTCAACCGGATTGTAAAAGAATTATTGACAAAGTAGAGCTGTTTACGGTAAAGTATGAGAATATCAAATGTTCATGGGCCGGAGCCGTATGTATGCCAGACGGCGCGGGATCACGCGGGCGAAAGCGAGGAGGACAAAGATGAAACCATATGCCGAGATGACAAGAGAGGAACTGCTTGAGCTGAAAAAGAAACTGAAAGCGGAGTACAAGGAGTATCAGAGCAAGGAACTGAAGCTGGATATGTCCAGAGGAAAGCCAAGCATCGAGCAGCTGGATCTGTCCATGGGGATGATGGACGTGCTGGGCAGCGATTCGGATCTGACGTGTGAGGACGGGACCGACTGCCGCAATTACGGAGTTCTGGACGGGATCAGCGAGGCGAAGGAGCTTCTGGCCGACATGATGGAGGTCCATCCGGATCAGATCATCATTTACGGGAACTCCAGCCTGAATGTCATGTACGATACCGTATCCCGTTCCATGACCCATGGAGTTATGGGAAATACACCGTGGTGCAAGCTGGACAAGGTGAAGTTTCTCTGCCCCGTCCCCGGATATGACCGCCACTTTGCCATTACCGAGTATTTCGGGATCGAGATGGTCAATGTGCCGATGACGCCCGACGGCCCGGATATGGATATGGTGGAGGAGCTGGTGTCCTCCGACGAATCGATCAAGGGTATATGGTGCGTTCCCAAGTATTCCAATCCCCAGGGCATTTCCTACGCGGACGATACGGTACGCCGCTTTGCCCGCCTGGAACCGGCGGCAGCGGATTTCAGGATCTACTGGGACAATGCTTATACGGTCCATCATCTCTATGACAGGGGACAGGATCATCTGATCGAGATCCTTGCCGAGTGCAAGAGGGCAGGCAATCCCGATATGGTATACAAATTCGCTTCGACCTCCAAGATCAGCTTCCCCGGATCGGGAATCGCCGCCATCGCCGCCTCTCAGAACAATCTGGTGGATATCAAAAAGCAGCTCCGGATCCAGACGATCGGCCATGATAAGGTGAACCAGCTGCGCCATGTCCGCTATTTCGGCGGGATCCACGGGCTTGTGGAACATATGAAAAAGCACGCCGATATCCTGCGCCCCAAGTTTGAGGCGGTAAACGAGATCCTGACGAGAGAGCTGGACGGACTGGGGATCTGCACATGGACCAATCCCCGGGGCGGATATTTCATGTCATTTGACTCGATGGACGGCTGCGCCAAAGAGATCGTTGCCAGATGCAAAAAGGCGGGCCTGGTTATGACCGGCGCGGGGGCGACCTATCCTTACGGGAAGGATCCCCATGACAGCAATATCCGGATAGCCCCGTCCTATCCTCCGCTGGGGGATCTGAAGATGGCAATGGAACTGTTTGCCCTCTGCGTGAAACTGGTGAGCGTGGAAAAGCTGCTCAGTGAAATGCCGCAGGAAAACGCGCAGTAAGATTTCTGACCGGCAGGATGATCTGCGCCCCTCCCCGAAGGCCGCCCGCAATATGGGAAGCCCGGCTTTCGCGGGAGGGGCGTTATTTTACGCGGAAACGCCCTCTGTTTATGCTCCGGGAATGTTTCTGCATTGACTTTGCCGGAGGGGAAAGCTATAATAAAAACGATCTTGTTTTAGGAGGGAGCATATGCTTAAGGTGATGAAGAAGCTGATAAACCGGGAAACCGTTCTCTATGTGCTGTTCGGCGTCCTGACCACGGCGGTGGATTGGGTTTCTTATACCCTGCTCCGATGGATGGGAACGGATTACCGCATTGCCACGGCGATCAGCTGGGCCGCGGCTGTTCTGTTTGCCTTTGTCACAAACAAGCTGTTCGTCTTCGGAAGCAGAGAGCTCGGATTGGCGTGCCTTTGCAGGGAGTTTGCCGGCTTTGTGGCGGCAAGAGCGGCTACGGGAGTGTTTACCGTGGCAGGGATGGTCGTGACGGTAGATTTTCTGCACTGGAACGAATATTTTGGGAAAGCGGTCGTTTCGGTCCTTTCTCTCGCGATGAATTATGTGTTCAGCAAATGGTTCATTTTCCGGAAAAAGCCGGATATGACCGTTTCTAAGACGGAGGAATAAAAATTGCCGGGATTATTCAGAAAGAACGAACCAAAATACGAGAAGGAGCAGTCCGTGCCGCGGCAGTCCGACCGTGACGGGACAGAGAAAGAGGATCCGGTATCCGTCTTCGAGGAGGAACCGTACGGGGATCCGGAGAAAGAAGACGAGGCATACGGGGATCCGGAGGAAGAAGACGGGGCGTACGAGGATCCGGAGGAAGAGGACGATCTGTACGGGGATCCGGAGGAAGAGGAGAAGCCGTATGGGGATCCGGAGGAAGAGGACGAGCCGTACGGGGATCCGGAGGAAGAGGACGATTTGTACGGAGATCCGGAGGAAGAGGACGATCTGTACGGGGACCCGGAGGAAGAAGTAGAGCTGTACGCGGACCTGGAGGAGTATAAGGAAGACCTGGGGGATCTGGACGACGAGCTGGTTGCCGCCATACGCGAACGGAGACAGCAGAACCATCCCGGCTCCCGCAGCAGGCACGCCCGCCGCGGACGCAGGGACGGAGGAGCGGCGGCATTCGGAAGCAGTCTGGGCTCCAACGAGGCCCTTTTTGCGGCGTTTATCATTCCGGTCGTCACCATGATCGCCATTTTTATGCAGCGGAAAATATTCCCGTTCGGAGACCGCACGTTTCTGCGGACCGATATGTACCATCAGTATGCTCCGTTTTTCTCCGAGTTCCGGAACAAGCTGACCGAAGGGGGGAGCCTCTTTTACAGCTGGGATATCGGAATGGGCGTCAATTTTACCGCTCTGTACGCGTACTATCTGGCCAGCCCGCTGAACTGGCTGCTGGTACTGTGCCCGAAGGACCTGGTCATTGAGTTTATGACGTATATGATCGTGCTGAAGATCGGGCTTTCCGGACTGAGTTTCGCGTATTACCTGAAAAAGCACTGCGAGGTCAACGATTTCGGGATCGCTTTTTTCGGTATTTTTTATGCGCTGAGCGGATATATGGCCGCATACAGCTGGAACATCATGTGGCTGGACTGCATTCTTTTGTTCCCGCTCATTATGCTGGGGATAGAACGCCTGGTGCGCAGGAGGAAAGGGATGCTCTATACGGTGACCCTGGGGCTCAGCATCCTCTCCAACTACTATATTTCCATCATGATCTGCATTTTCATGGTGATGTATTTTGTGTGCCTTCTGGTGCTGGATGCGGGCAAGGAAAAGAAACCGAGGGACTATGCCGTCAATGTTCTCCAGTTCGGCGTATGCTCGCTGCTGGCGGGAGGACTGGCAGCGGCGGTCCTGCTTCCGGAGCTTTATGCCCTTTCGGCTTCCGCCTCCGCGAAATCCACGTTTCCCAAGAGTGTGTCATCCTATTTTTCCATATTTGATATGATCGCAAGGCATATCGGAAATGTGGAGACCGAGATCGGCCTGAATCACTGGCCGAATATTTACTGCGGCGTGGCGGTACTCATGTTTTTCCTGCTCTACCTGGTATGCAGGAAGGTTTCTCTGCGTCAGAAAACGGTATACTGCGGGCTGCTCCTGTTTTTCCTTGCCAGTTTTTCTACGAATGTACTGAACTTTATCTGGCACGGCTTTCATTATCCCAACAGCCTGCCGTGCCGCCAGTCTTTTATCTATATCTTTCTTCTTCTGTACGTGTGCTATGAGGCGTACCGGAACCTGAAGGAGATGGAGTGGAAGCATATAGCGCTGGCGTTCGGGGGTTCCGTCTGCTTTGTGCTCCTTGCCGAAAAGCTGGTCGAGCAAAGCCACTTTAAATGGTGGGTGTATTACGTGGCCATTATCTTCCTGGCCCTGTATGCCGGTCTGCTTTATCTGTACCGGCAGAAAAAGACTTCTCCCGGGATCGTGCTCCTTCTTGCTCTTGCGCTGGTGAGCGTGGAGGCGTCCGTCAACACCACCATCACCAGTGTGACGACCACCGGACGCTCCGCTTATATCCAGGACAATGACGATGTGAGGAGACTGACGGAGAATCTGGCCGACGGAAACACATTTTACAGGGTGGAGAAAGTGAAGCGGAAGACAAAAAATGACGGCGCGTGGATGAACTTCCCGTCGGTGTCCCTGTTTTCGTCGGTGGCGAGCGCCGATATGACCGCTTTCTTCAAGCAGATTGGCTGCGAGGGAAGCGTGAACGCATACAGCATCACGGGGAGCACGCCATTTGTCGATTCGCTGTTTTCCGTGAAATACGGACTCTATCCGTCGGAACAGTGGCAGAACGAGAACCTGATGTTTATTGGACAGTCGGGAGACACATACCTTTATATGCGGGACCATACGCTGCCGCTGGGATTTATGCTCCCGGAAGAATTCAGCACCATGTGGGACCGCAGCCAGGGAAACCCGGCGGCCGTTCAGAATCAGTTCGGCCGCATTGCGGGGGCGGACGATATGCTGGTAAGCACGGGAGGAGAAAACACGGGCGATACGTTTCGCTTTACGGCGGAATGGCCCGGCGACTATTATGTATTTCTTACCAATTTCCAGTCTGTCGACAAGGTGAAGATGTTAAAGAATGAAGAAACCACCACATTCGACAATGTGGACCGCGGATATCTTCTCGAGGTGGGCTGGTGCGATGCGGGAGATCAGGTCACCATTACCAACGACGAGCCCGGAGAAGCAATAAACGGCATTGCCTACCGCTTCGACTTTAACGCCCTGGGCCAGGTGTGCGATCAGCTGAACCGGTATCCTTTCCAGGTGACGGGATGGAGCGACGACCGGGTTGACGGCGCGGTTACGGCCCACAAGGACGGGATCCTGTTCACCAGTATCCCCTATGACGGGGGCTGGAGCGTCTGGATAGACGGAAAGAAGCAGCAGACAGAGAAGATATTCGACGCCTTTTTGGGGATCCCCGTTACGGCGGGAACACATACGGTCACTTTAAAATACTTTCCGCAGGGCCTGGCATACGGCCTTGGGATCAGCGGCATCTGCGCGGCGATCCTGCTGGTGACGGCGGCGGTCTGGCGTGTGAGACATCCGAAGGCGAAAAAAAGGAAAAAGGAACCGAGACCGGCGGAGACATGATCTTGCGGCGGCCGTGACAGGGACAGAGAGGAGAATACGCGATGAAGCTATGGGGAGGAAGATTCAGAAAGGAAGAGGATAAGGCGGTGCACTGCTTCAACGAGTCGCTTTCCTTTGACAGACGGCTGTACAGACAGGATATTGAAGGAAGCATGGCCCATGCGCGGATGCTTGCCAGGCAGGGGATCATTACTCTTGAGGACAGGGACGCCATTCTTGACGGGCTTCAGGGCATCCTGGAGGATATTGAGAACGGGAGCCTGGCTTTCTCGGAGGAATACGAAGATATCCATTCGTTTGTCGAGGCCAACCTGACCGACCGGATCGGGGAGGCCGGCAAGCGTCTGCACACGGGCAGAAGCCGCAATGATCAGGTCGCTCTCGATATGAAGATGTACTGCCGCGCCCAGACCGCGGAGATCCGGGAGCTTGTGAAGGAGCTGCAGCAGGCGCTCCTGACGCTCATGGAAGAAAACGTGGAGACGTATATGCCGGGATTTACCCACCTGCAGAAGGCGCAGCCGGTGACGCTTGCCCACCATATGGGCGCGTATTTCGAGATGTTTGAGCGGGACAGGGGACGTCTTGCCGACGCCGGCAGGAGAATGAACACCTGCCCGCTGGGAGCGGGGGCCCTGGCCGGGACCACGTATCCGCTGGACAGGGCCTATACCGCCGAGAGCCTGGGATTTGACGGGCCGACATACAACAGCATGGATTCGGTGTCCGACCGGGACTACGTGATCGAGCTCCTTTCCGCGCTGGCTCTTATCTCTATGCATCTGAGCCGCTTCAGCGAGGAGATCATCCTCTGGAACAGCAACGAATACGGGTTTGTGGAAATCGACGATGCGTACAGCACGGGAAGCAGCATCATGCCCCAGAAGAAGAATCCGGATATCGCGGAGCTGGTCCGCGGCAAGACCGGGCGCGTTTACGGCGACCTGATGGCGCTGCTGACGACCATGAAGGGACTTCCGCTGGCCTATGATAAGGATATGCAGGAGGACAAGGAGCCGGCGTTTGACGCCATTGATACGGTCAAAAGCTGCCTCCGGCTGTTCACGGGCATGATCTCCACCCTTTCCTTCCGGAAGGACCGGATGGAGGCCAGCGCCAAAAACGGGTTCACCAATGCCACCGACGCCGCGGACTATCTGGTCAGCCGGGGAGTCCCCTTCCGGGACGCCCATGGCATTGTCGGGCAGCTGGTGCTCCTCTGCCTGGACAGGGGGATCGCTCTGGACGACCTGAGCCTTTCGGAGTACCGGGCCGTCAGCCCGGTATTCGACGAGGATATTTATGACGCCATTTCCCTTGGGACCTGCGTGAAAAAGCGGACCGTTACGGGAGCGCCCGGACCGGAGGCTATGCGGGAGGCCATTGAAAAATGCCGGAGCAGGCTGGCTTCCGGGGAGGAGAGGGCCTGAGACGCAACTTTTTGCGCATTCTGACGATATATTTCTTGTGTTTTGCGGAATTTTCATGTATAATGATCGTATCCGACAATGGGTTGCCACGAACAGCATAGCGCTTGCGGGCGGCCCATTGTTTGTAGGATGAACCGTTTATCGGGTCTCGGCGGAGAAGGATCTCCGCCGTGTGATGCCTTACACAAAGGGAAAGGAAGGACAAGTATTATGAAAAAGTTGTTTGCAGTGATCCTGTCTGCGGCTATGGTGTTCAGCCTTGCGGGCTGCGGCGGATCCGGCCAGTCGGGAACGGAAACCGGCGACTACAGAGTGGCTATGATCACCGACTACGGCGACATTACCGATGAGTCGTTCAATCAGACCACCTATGAGGCGTGCGTGGAGTTCTGTGACGCCAACAAGATCCCCTTCAGCTACTATAAGCCCAACGGCGACACTACCGCCGAACGTGTGGCGATGGTGGATGCGGCGATCGCCGACGGCTACAATGTGATCGTGATGCCGGGATATGCTTTCGGCGGAACCATCGTGGAATCTTCCAGGAATTATCCGGATGTGAAGTTCGTCGCGCTCGACGTGGCGGCGGGCGACATTCTGGAGGCAGGCGTGGGAGCCGATTACGACTATAATCCGGATAACTGGAACGTGGCGGATTACTACAACACGGACAATGTATACTGCGCCATTTATCAGGAAGAGCTGTGCGGCTATATGGCCGGCTACGCCGCCGTGAAGATGGGCTATAAGCACGTAGGGTTCCTGGGCGGTATGGCTGTTCCCGCCGTTCTTCGCTACGGATACGGTTATGCGCAGGGCGTGGATGCGGCTGCCGCCGAGATGGGAATTACCGATCAGGTAGTCCTGGAGATGGCTTACGGCAATCAGTTCTTCGGCGATGCGGACATCACGGCCGCCATGGACAACTGGTATCAGACCATGGGCGTTGAGCTGGTATTCGCCTGCGGCGGCGGGATCTATTCCTCCGCGGCGGAAGCGGCCCAGAAGGTGGGAGGAAAGATCATCGGCGTGGACGTGGACCAGAAGGCCATCATCGACTCCAAGTACGGAGACGGAATGACGGTCACCTCCGCTATGAAGGGCCTTGCCAATACGGTCAAGCTGCTTCTCGAAGAGATCATCCTCAACGACAACTGGGGAGAGTATGTCGGCAAGATCCAGACGCTGGGACTGGTATCCGGCGATGATCCGACGGCCAATTATGTACAGATCCCCATGGATTCGACCCAGTGGAGCGACAGCTTTACCCAGGATGATTATAAGGCGATGGTAAAGGATATGTTTGACGGCAAGATCAAGGTTTCCAACGATATCACGGCTCTTCCGGCCACCACGATCACCGTCAACGACTACGGCAATATCAAGTAATACCAGAAGGGATACGCTGAAGAAGCGGAGGGAATCTATGTCGTCCCTCCGCTTTTTTCACAGGAAGCAGGTCCTGCGGGACGGAGCCGCGCTGACGGCGGGGAGCGGCCCGCGCGGCGATTCTATAAGAGGAGGCAGATTTCGTGGAGAATTATGCGGTTGAGATGCTTCACATTACGAAGAAATTTCCCGGCATTATCGCCAACGACGATATTACGCTTCAGCTGAGAAAGGGTGAGATTCACGCGCTGCTTGGGGAGAACGGAGCGGGTAAATCCACACTGATGAGCGTACTGTTCGGGCTTTACCGGCCCGAAGAGGGCGAGATCCGGATGAACGGGCAGAAGGTGGAGATCCGCGACCCCAACGATGCGAACGATCTGGGCATCGGCATGGTACACCAGCATTTTAAGCTGGTGGAATGTTTTACGGTGCTGGACAACATTATCATGGGCGTGGAGCCCACCAGGGGGCCGTTTCTCAACAAGGGCGAGGCCAGGGAGAAGGTTCTGGCCCTTTCCCAAAAGTACGGGCTCCTGGTGGATCCGGACGCGCTGGTGGAGGATATCACCGTGGGGATGCAGCAGAGGACGGAGATCCTGAAAATGCTGTACCGGGATAATGATATCCTGATCTTTGACGAGCCGACGGCTGTCCTGACCCCTCAGGAGATCAGCGAGCTGATGCAGATCATGAAGAACCTGGCTGCGGAAGGGAAGTCCATTCTTTTTATTTCACATAAGCTGGCGGAGATCATGACCGTGGCGGACCGGTGTACGGTGCTCCGGAAGGGAAGGTACATCGGAACGGTGGAGACGAAGGACACGACGGCGGAAGAACTGTCCGCCATGATGGTGGGACGCCAGGTGAATTTTTCGGTCGATAAAAAGGATATCACGCCGGGAGAGGTCGTGCTGGACGTAAGCCATATGACAGTGGCTTCCAGGCTGCATAAGAACGACGCGGTCCGCGACGTCAGCTTTCAGGTGAGGCGCGGAGAGATCGTTTGCATTGCCGGGATCGACGGGAACGGCCAGACGGAGCTTGTGTACGGCCTTTCGGGGCTTGAGCCGCTCAAGAGCGGGAACATCGTTCTCTGCGGTACGGATATTACCCATGCCCCCATACGCAAGAGATCTTCTATGGGAATGAGCCACATTCCCGAGGACAGGCATAAGCACGGCCTTGTCCTTGATTATACGCTGGAGGACAATCTGGTGCTGCAGCGCTACTATGAGCCGGAATTTACAGGAAAAGGCGGTTTCCTGCGGAGAGCCAATATCCGGGCTTACGCGGAGCGGCTGATCGAACAGTATGATGTCCGGTCCGGCCAGGGGCCGGTCACGATAGCCCGCTCGATGTCCGGAGGCAATCAGCAGAAAGCCATTGTTGCCAGGGAGATCGACAAGGACCCGGAGCTCCTGATCGCGGTCCAGCCCACCAGAGGGCTGGACGTGGGCGCCATCGAATATATCCACAGCCAGATCGTGACCCAGAGAGACGCGGGCAAGGCGGTGCTTCTGGTAAGCCTGGAGCTGGATGAGGTGATGAATGTGTCGGACCGGATCCTGGTCATGTACGAGGGCGAGATCGTGGGAGAATTTGATCCGAAGAAGGTCACGGTGGAAGAGCTTGGCCTGTATATGGCGGGAGCAAGGAGAAAGGAGGCAGCACGGTGAAAGAGAAAAAAAGGACGACGGCATTTTTGGCAAGGCCGGGTGTACAGACATTTATATCCTCTCTTTTGTGTATCATACTGGGCCTCTTTATCGGCTTTATCGCTCTCCTTATCATCAATCCCGGGGGCGCGGTGAAGGGGATCCTCAACGTGATCCAGAACTTTATGTATTATCCGTCCCAGGCAGTCAGGATCAAATACTTCGGGCAGACCCTGGTCAAGGCGGCCCCGCTGGTCATGTGCTCCTTATCGGTGCTGTTTGCCTATAAGGTGGGCCTGTTTAATATCGGGGCGGCAGGACAGTATGTGGTGGGCGCGGGAGCCAGTCTCTACTGTGCTCTGGCCCTTCATATGCCGTGGTACATATGTCTTTTGGCGGCGATAGCGGCGGGCGCGCTTCTGGGCGCTCTTTCCGGTCTTCTGAAGGCTTACCGGAACGTGAATGAGGTCATTTCCTGCATCATGCTTAACTGGATCAGCCTTTATGCGGTGAACACGCTTCTTGGCCAGGTGAAGGAGGCGGCAAGCCCCTATACGAAGAGCTTAAGCAGCACCAATAAGTCCGCCCTGCTTCCCAACATGGGGTTAAATGTGATCTTTAAGGATGATTATGTGACACTGGCGATCCCCCTGGTGATCGTGGTCGCCGTTCTGATCTATATCGTTCTGGAGAAGACCAGGCTGGGATATGAGCTGCAAGCTACCGGCGCAAACAAGGCCGCGGCAAAATACGCGGGGATGCGGGAGAACCGGAATCTGATCCTGACGATGGCCATCTCGGGCGGCCTGGCGGGTATGGGAGCGGCGCTCCTGTATCTGACCGGCTTCGAGCAGTGGTCCGTGACCCAGTCGTCCCTTCCGGGTATGGGCTTCAACGGCATAGCGGCGGCTTTCCTGGGAGGGCTCAGCCCCATCGGATCCATTTTTTCCTCCTATTTTATCCAGCATATCACCAGCGGCGGCGCATACGTGGACAAGACCATGTATGCCGCGCAGATTTCGGATTTTATTTCGTCGCTGATCATCTACCTGTGCGGGTTTGTTCTGTTTTTCCGCCATTTTATGGCGGGTATGGTGGAGGCCCGGGAAGCGAAGAAGGCCAAAGGCTCCGGGAGCGGAGCGGCTTCGGAGACGGACGGGGACAGCTCTTCCGATAAGAAAGGAGGCGAAGCGTAATGCTGCTTCTGGTTCAATATACGCTCGTTTTTGCCTCGGTCCTGACTCTTGTAGCGCTGGGCGGGTGCTTTTCGGAGCACTCGGGCGTTATCAACATCGGTCTGGAGGGCATTATGGTCATAGGCGCGCTGGGAGGCGCGCTGGCGATGAAGTTCATGCCGCCGGGGACTCCGGCGCCGCTGATCCTTCTTCTGGTCACGCTTGCCGCGGCTCTTGCCGGAATGCTGTATTCGCTTCTTCTGGCGGTGGCGGCGATCAACTTCAAGGCGGACCAGACTCTTGTGGGAACGGCAATGAACCTTCTCGGGACTGCCGCGGCTACCGTATTTGTCAAGGCCATGAATACGGCGAGGGACGTGAGCAATGTTTCTGCGACCATCGAATATATCGAGCAGAAAAAGGCGCTTCTCATCGTGGACGGAACCGAGTTCAACTGGTTTATGGTGATCACGGTGATCGTTCTCATCGGCGCGTATGTGGTGCTTTATAAGACCAGGTTCGGCCTGCGCCTGATGGCCTGCGGCGAGCATCCTCAGGCGGCGGATTCAGTGGGGATCAATGTGTACCGGATGCGCTATGCGGGCGTGCTGATTTCCGGTGCGCTGGGCGGCCTGGGCGGCATTGTCTATATCACGGCGGGGGTAAGCGCCTGGCGGTTTGAGTACGGCGTGGCGGGATTCGGCTTCCTGGCCCTGGCCGTAATGATCTTCGGCCAGTGGAAGCCTCTTCACATTGCTCTGGCGGCTCTCCTGTTCGGACTTTTCAGAGCGCTGTCCAATGTGTATTCCGGCTTTGACGTGCTGGCCTCGCTGCCCATTCCCAGCGCGGTATACAATATGCTGCCCTACATCGTGTCCCTGATCGTGCTCACCTTTACGTCCCAGAAATCCCGGGCGCCGAAGGCGGAGGGCATACCCTACGACAAGGGCCTGCGGTAGGGAAAACAGCAGAACGGGAAAGCCTTATGTTTCCGGGGATGCGGCGTCCTTTCGGACCGGACGCCGCATCCCCGGCATTTTTTTGATTTCCTTATTGACTTTATTATGCTAATCTGATAATATAGCAGAGTTGAAAAGCACCATATATGTATGACAGGAGGATAAGATTATGAAAAAATTGTTTGCGCTGGCACTTTCTCTGACGCTTGTACTGTCTCTGGCAGGCTGCGGAGGAACGGAAACGTCGGCTACCGGGGCGGAGACCTCTGACGCGGCATCTGCTCAGCAGGAGAGCGATATGGCTTATGTGCAGGGGAAAGGAACCCTGGTTGTGGGCATTACGGAGTTTGAGCCCATGGATTATCAGGACGAGAACGGCCAGTGGATCGGTTTTGATGCCGATATGGCGAAAGCATTTGCCGAGAGCCTGGGCGTGGATGCGGAATTTATCGTGATCGACTGGGATAATAAGGTGCTGGAGCTGGAAGGTAAGACCATAGACTGCGTCTGGAACGGAATGACGCTGACGGACGAGGTCACCAGCGCCATGGAATGCTCCAATGCCTACTGCAACAATGCGCAGGTCGTAGTCGTTCCCGCCGACGCGGCGGACCAGTACCAGGATACGGAAAGCCTGAAGGAACTGAGCTTCGCAGTTGAGGCAGGAAGCGCCGGGGAGGCTCAGGCGGAGGCGC
>CANRGP010000059.1 GCA_947630085.1 uncultured Lachnospiraceae bacterium | reverse complement strand
TGCGGATCAGCTCTTTCAGAGCCTCCCGGTCCCCTCCCGTACAGTATCCGTTATATTCCGCCGGGTACATGGCAAGACGCACCACATTCCCGTTCCACTCGGTCCGGATCTGCCTGAACGCTTCTTCATTGATATAGTCCGGGAACCAGCTGATCCCGTGTGTGCTGATCCCCCGAAGCTGCACGGGCCTGCCGTCTTCCCCGACAAGCTGCGTTCCCTCCACATGAAGCGCCCCTGAAACAGACGGCGCCGCCGGTCCCGCAGACTGCACCGCCGGTCCCGCTCCTCCGCTCCCAAGGGCGGGAAATGCCCCGGTTCCTCCCGTAACGGCAAGAACCGCCGCGATCATAAGGGCCGCGGCTCTCTTTCCTAACTGTCCCATACATTTTCCTCCGTCAGATTGCCCGTTCCCCTGCGCCGATCGGAGCATCATTCCATCGGGAACGGCCGAATATATATATTATACCGCAGTGCCGTTCATTTTCCAACAGAAATATAATTCTTAAAATTTTTGTAACATTTACAAATTTACTTGCCCTATCAAAATGTTCGTGCTATAATTCCTCCTTGAGGAAAAAAGCTGTAAATCTTTCATGATTAGAGGGGAAATCCATGAAAAAAACATTTACACAGTGGAAATATGCCTGGCCGCTTCTTTATTTTGCCTTATATCTTCCGTGGTTTTTCTGGCTTGAGAAAACGGTAACCAGTGATTTTCATATTATACACACCGCGATTGACGACCTGATTCCTTTTTCGGAATACTTTATCGTTCCGTACTGCGTATGGTTCTTTTATATAGGAGGAGCCATCGTATACTTCCTTCTGACGAGCAAGGAAGACTTTTACCGGATGTGCGCGTATCTGTTCTCGGGAATGACCGTAAGCCTGCTCATCTGCACGGTCTTTCACAACGGCACGGATCTGCGGCCCGTTGTGGACCCCGGAAAGAATATCTTCACCAGGATGGTCTGCCTCCTGCACGGGGTAGATACCTCCACCAACATCTTTCCGAGCATCCATGTGTTTAACTCCGTCGCCGTCCATGTGGCGGTGACAAAGAGCAAGAACCTTTCCGGGCGCAGAGCCGTCAGGATCGCCTCCCTGATCATCTGCGTCATGATCTGCCTCTCTACCGTATTTCTGAAGCAGCATTCCGTGGTGGATGTGGCGGGTGCGCTGGTTATGGCCTATCTGCTCTATCCGCTGGCCTACACGCGCTCCTATGCGGCAAACCCGCGCAGGCTCATAAGGAAGGCCATGAGCTGAATGTCCTTTATCCGCCCGGCACAGCGAAACAGGTTTTTCCGCTGAAATGCAAAGACCCGACGGCGCTTTTGCCTTACAGGCAGAAGACGACGCCGGGTCTTTTTGGATATCCTCAGTATTCTTCCAGAAAATCATGCGCTTTTCCGTCTTTCTTATATCCCAGGAGCGTGTCCAGACAGACGTTGCTCATACTCCTGAATATATTTTTTTCAATGCCGGGATTTTCCTCTCGCAGCTTCCGGATCAAAAGCTTTGTCTCCATCCGCTTTGAAACCGGCGACCCGTCCTGCCTGCAGGAGGAGCAGGTATCGGTAAAGCGGCAGGCGCACTGGATAAAATGGAGATCGTTTTCATCCCTCCATGCCTTTATATCGTCTTCCCGGATCAAATACATCGGACGGATCAGCTCCATCCCGGGGAAATTGCTGCTTCTGAGCTTCGGGCGCATTCCCTGAAACTGCCCGCTCCAGAGCAGGCCCATCAGCGTTGTCTCGATCACGTCGTCAAAGTGATGTCCCAGCGCGATCTTGTTGCAGCCCTGCTGCCTTGCCAGATTATACAGATATCCTCGTCTCATTCTGGCGCAGAGATAGCACGGCGATTTGTCAACATGGTATACGGCGTCAAAAATCTCCGTCTCGCAGATGGTCACCGGGATCCCCAGCATAGCGGCGTTCTTTTCGATGATAAGGCGGTTCAGCTCGTTGTAGCCCGGATCCATCACCAGAAACACAAGCTCGAAATGAAATTTATTATGCCGCTTCAGCTCCTGGAACAGCTTCGCCATGAGCATGGAGTCCTTTCCCCCGGAAATGCAGACGGCGATCCTGTCATCCGGCTCCACCAGTTCATATCGGGTAACGGCTTTCGCAAAAGGGCTGAAAAGCGTCTCCCGGAACCTGCGCCTGTCCCGAAGCGATGCCTCGATCTCCCCGGAGCGGTCAACGTCGGTGAGCTTTTTTCTGATCCACGCGGCATAGCCCCCGGATATGCTGTAAGCGTCGTATCCAAGCCGGGACAGCTTTTCCTGCGCCTCCTCGCTCGCGGTTCCGTTCATGCAGAAGATCACGCACTTTTTATCGCGCGGGATCCGGCCGTTCTCTGCCAGATCCACCAGATCCGGAGCGTTCCCGGCTCCCGGGATCGTGCCGAAGGCATAGGCCGACTCGTTCCGTATGTCGTATAAAGTATAGCTCCCTTCGGGAAGATCAGCAAAATCTTCCAAAGATATATTTCTGTCTGCAGCGTCCATGTCTTCTCCCGTCCGATCACAATACGGTCTTTTCCTCAAATCCGGACGAACGCAGGAACCTTCCGAACGCCTCCCGTCCCTGGGGAGTGCATTTGAACACCCCCGCGTCCTCGAGCACTCTTTCAAACACAAGCCCCACTTCCCTGCGCAGGATCTCATCCACATTGCCCGCGTTAATATCTGCATAACGGGGGATGAACCGTTCCGCCCAATCCGCGTGTTTGGAGATGCTCTCCTCCTCCCGGATGTTCCTCCCCTCCACGATATAGCGGCCCAGAAGAGCAAGCTCGTCCTTCAGTCTTGCGGGAAGCACCGCAAGCCCCATGACCTCGATGAGCCCGATGTTTTCCTTCTTGATATGATGGAGCTCCGGATGCGGGTGGTACACCCCCAGGGGCAGCTCATCCGTGGTGATATTGTTGCGCAGCACCAGATCCAGCTCGTACATTTCTCCGTTCCTGCGGGCGATGGGCGTGACGGTATTGTGGGGCTCCCCGTCCGTCTCGGCAAACACGAACGCAGCCTCGTCCGAGTACAGCCTCCACGCGGCCAGCACCTCCGCGGCCAGATCAATGATCTGGTCCGGATCCGCCGAGCGCAGCCGAAGCACCGACATGGGCCAGCGCACGATCCCGGCCTCTACATCCCCGTAGCCCGGCTTCTCATATCGTTTCTCCATCGGGGCTTTCGCCATGGCAAACGTATAATGGCCCCCCTGGAAATGGTCGTGGCTCAGTATGGAGCCGCCCACGATAGGCAGGTCCGCATTGGAGCCGAGAAAATAATGGGGGAACAGCTTCACGAAATCAAACAGCTTCACGAAAGTGGCCCTCTCGATCTTCATCGGAACGTGCTGCCCGTTGAATACGATGCAGTGCTCATTATAATACACATAGGGAGAATACTGGAACCCCCACCGGTGCCCGTCGATGGTGATGGGAATGATCCTGTGGTTGTCCCTCGCCGGATGATCGATCCTCCCGGCATATCCTACATTTTCCATGCACAGGAGACATTTGGGATATCCGCTCTGCTTTGCCAGCTTGGCGGCCGCGATCGCCCTGGGGTCCTTCTCCGGCTTGGAGAGATTGATGGTGATATCCAGGTCCCCGTACTTCGTGGGAACCGTCCACTTGATGTCTTTTTTTACCCTGTAGCGCCTGATATAATCGGAATCCTGGCTCAGCTTATAGAAATATCCCGTCGCCTCCTCGGGAGACGCCTCATAATGCTTCCAGAATGTATCGATCACCTCATGCGGAAGCGGCATCAGGCAGTTCATCAGCTTCGTATCAAGCAGGTCCCGGAAGGTGACGGTATTTTCCTTCAGGACGCCGGTCTCGGCCGCATAATCCAGCAGTCCGGCAAGCGTCTCCTCAAGTCCCGCATAATACGGCCGCTTTTCGTCCTCCGTCCCGTCCGCTCCCGCAGCCCGGCCGCTGCCGCCCTCCGGATCCTCGTACCCGTCCATTTTCAGTGTCTCCAGGATCCGGTTGATCGCATAGATCCGGTCCTCCTGCCGGATCAGTCCCGCGTCCATACCGTACTTCACCAGATCTGCAATCGAGTCATATATCATGCTTTCTCCTCCTTTTCCGTGACCGAAACATTTCCGTCCTCCTGCAGGAAGGCGCGCACCGCTTTCCGGATCCGCTCCGTGATCAGGCCGCCCAGAATCCCGATAACGGCGCCCGCTATGCACCCCGCCGCCATCAGGAAGGGCAGATAATACACGACGCCGGCCGTCTGCGTCACCCACGCGGCAACTGCCAGCTGTCCCAAATTGTGTCCGACTCCGCCTATGACGCTGACGCCGGTCTGATCAAACCATCCTGCTTTTTTCACAAGTATCATCAGGATAAGGCTCACCGCCCCGCCCGCAAGGCCGTATACCATACTGAACGTATTGCTGAATGTAAGACCGACCAGGACAATGCGCAGAAGCGACACCGCGGCGGTTCCCACAGCGCCCACGGTATACAGCCCTATAACGGTCACCAGATTCGCCAGTCCGAGCTTCACGCCCGGAACCGGCACCGGCAGCGGAAGGATGGCCTCAATATAGCTCAGGATAAACGCCAGTCCGATCAGCATCCCGTAAACCGCCGCTTTGAAAGCAATGCTCTTGGAACTCATCTTCCGCCTCCCGCCGCATGGCAATTTCTATCGTCTATCTTATCACAGACGCGGCATCCGCGCAAGAACCTGAGGGGCTTTCTTTTGCCGCCGATCTGTGGTATGATGACAGAAACAGCCTGTGCAATCCTTAACCGGGGGAATGAAATGTTATCCAGACGAAATCTGTACCTGATCTCCTCCATCCTTCTGATCTCCGCCCTGTGCTTCCTTGGCATTCGGGCGGCGGACGGCGGCGGCGCTGCCTCTCTGACCGTTTCGGTTGACGGGGAGGAGGTCGCGCGTTTTGACTTGGACCGGAACACGGAATACCTTATCACGGGATACGGCGGAGGCGTCAACCGTCTCATCATCCGGGACGGGAACGCCTGGATCGAGGAGGCGTCCTGCCCGGACAAGCTCTGCGTCCGGCAGGGGCGCATCAGCCGCGAGGGAGAAATGATCATCTGCCTGCCCAACCGGGTAACGGCGGAAATAAGAAAAGGAGACTGACCGCTTCTCAGTCTCCCCTGTGTCCTGCTGCTTTTTTTCGCGGGCCGATATCCCGTCCCGTCTACAGGATGGCCCTTGTCGGGCATTTTCCGGCGCATTTGCCGCAGCCCGTACATTTCTCATAATCAATAACCGCCAGCCCGTCCGTTACATGGACGGCATCAAACTCGCACTGTCTGGTGCACAGCCCGCACCCGATACAGCCGTTCTCACACCTGGCCTTTACATCCTTGCCCTTGTCGTGGCTGGAGCAGCGGACCCGGTGTCTGGAATCAAAAGGAACCAGTTCGATCAGGTGGTTGGGACAGACGGCCGCGCACTTTCCGCAGGCCACGCACTTCTCCTCGTCCACCACCGCCACGCCGTCCACCACATGAATGGCGTCAAACTGGCAGGCCCTCACGCAGGAGCCATAGCCCATACAGCCGTAAGAGCAGGCTTTCTCGCCGCCTCCCGGAACCACCGAGATCATCCGGCAGTCGTCCGCTCCGTAGTAATTGTACTGAACGCGGGTCCTGTCGCAGGTGCCCCTGCACTTGACAAACGCCACCTTCCTTACGGAGCTTCCCGCATCCACGCCCATGATGGCGGCAATCTTATCCGCGACCGCCGGCCCCCCTACGGGGCAGGCTCCTACCGGGGCTTTCCCCTTGACAATGGCGTCCGCCAGTCCGTCGCAGCCCGGATATCCGCAGCCGCCGCAGTTATTTCCCGGAAGCTCGGCGCGGATCAGCATCTCTCTCTCATCCACCTGAACTTTAAATTTCTCGCTCGCGATCCCCAGAAGCACTCCGATGATGATTCCGGTTATACCGATAACGCAAGCCGCTGTCAAAACGCTTCCCATATCATCCCTCCTCAGCTGATCATGCCGGAGAATCCCATGAAAGCAATCGCCATCAAGCCGGAAGTGATCAGGACGATCGGCGATCCCTTAAAGTTTCTCGGAATATCGTTGTCTTCGATGCTCTCCCGGATACTGGAAAGAAGCACGATCGCGATGGTAAAGCCGACCGCCGTCCCCAGCCCGTTGAAAACGCTCTGAAGGATCCCATACCCGGATTCCACATTGGTCAGCGCCGCTCCCAGCACGGCGCAGTTGGTGGTGATCAGCGGGAGGAAGACTCCCAGCGCCTGATACAGGGTCGGAATATTTTTCTTTAAAAACATCTCCACAAACTGCACCAGAGCGGCGATGATCAGGATAAACGCTATGGTCTTGAGATAGTCCAGGCCGTTCGGCTTCAGGATGAATCTGTAGATCAGACTGGTGACAAAGCTGGACAACGTGATGACAAAGATCACGGCGACGCCCATTCCCACGGCGGTATCCGTCTTCTTGGAGACTCCCAGGAAAGGACAGAGCCCCTGGAACTGACTCAGGATAATGTTATTGACCAGCGCGGAGCTGATGATGATCAGCAGAAGCGACTTAAAGGTATCCATCCTATTCTCCCTCCCTATTCATCTTTCCTGTCCAGCTTGCCGGACAGAGCTTCCTGTCTGGCGGCCAGCTCCTTCTGCTTTGCCGCCAGAGCGTCCTCCTCCGCCTGGAGCCGTCTTGTCTCGATCATAGCGTGATTGGCTATACAGGCGGATCCGGAACAGTTCATGCAGTCCCCGCCGCAGGCCAGAACGGACCCGTTATCGCCGTTGTTGGTGGCGGACGGGAGCTTCAGCTTGTTCTGAAGGGCCGTGAGGCCGGCCAGGACGAAGAACGCGCCCGGCGCCATGGTGAAAATGGATATGTTGTACTCTTCCGGAATGATCGTGTAGCCGAATACCGAGCCTGAGCCCAGAAGCTCGCGGACCATGCCGATGCACATCAGGGCGAGGGAAAAGCCCAGCCCCATACCGATCCCGTCAAAAGCAGATTCCAGGGGGCCGTTCTTGGCCGCATATGCCTCCGCCCTGCCCAATATGATGCAGTTGACCACGATCAGCGGGATAAAGATCCCCAGAGCATCGTTCAGGCTCCTCATATACGCCTGCAGAAGAAGCTGCACGACGGTCACCAGCGACGCTACGATCACAATGTAGGCCGGGATCCGCACACGGTCCGGGATAATGTTGCGCAAAAGCGAGATGATCAGGTTGGAAAATACCAGCACCGCCATAGTGGTAAGCCCCATGCCCAGGCCGTTTCGGGCCGAGGTCGTGGTGGCGAGCGTCGGGCACATTCCCAGCATCAGAACAAACGTGGGATTCTCCCGGATGATCCCATTATAAATTCGGTCAATACATTTCTTCATTTCTGCACCTCCTGACCTTCCAGACAACCGTTTACCAGATGCAGCGACGCGTTGACGGCGTTCGTCACCGCGGTGCTGGTGATGGTCGCTCCGCTGATGGCGTCGATCTCGTCTCCGGAGGACGCGCCCGTCTTGCTCACTTTAAGCCGCTGCGCGTTTTTTCCGGCAAACTGGTCCTTGAACTCCGGCTCGCCGGCCTTCATTCCGAGGCCGGGCGTCTCCGCCAGCGTCAGGAACTCTATGCCGCGTATCGTACCGTCACTGGCGATCCCAACGGATACGGTAACGCCCCCGTTATAGCCCTTGGAGGTGGCCGTCACTACATAGCCGAGCTTTTCTCCCGACGCATCCGCGGCGGTGACACATTCGTCAAGCGTCGTGCTGCCGATTCCAAGCCCCTCCAGCTCCTCCGATGCCTGCGCCAGGGCCGCCGAATAATCGTCCTCCAAAAACTGCGCCACCTCCGGGAAAACCGTCCTGCGGGCTTCGGCCTTGGCCTCCTGCTTCGCCCTTTCAATGGGGCCCTCCGTCACATGGTTCACCGCTCCCAGACCGGCTCCCGCAACCAGAGTTATGGCAAAAAGGATCATCGCGTCTTTCAGAAAAAGAAATCTGCTCATGCTCTTTTCCCCTCCTTTCCGAACGCGACCGGAAGGGTATACTTCTCGATCAGGGGAACAAGAAGGTTGCCGATGATGATCGCGTAGGACACTCCCTCCGCAGAGCTTCCGAAGATCCGGAAAAGCCCGGTGAGGATCCCCAGGATCACCCCGAACACGATCTGGCCGGCCGGCGTGATCGGACTGGTCACGTAGTCGGTCGCCATAAAGAAAGCGCCGAAGATCAGGCCGCCCCCGCACAGATGGGCCAGCACATAGCCGGCATCCTGCTTCCCGAATATGTATACAAACACGGCAAAGGTCAGTATATATGCGGCAGGGATCCGGATATGGATAACCTTCCGCGCCAGAAGGTATGCCGCGCCGATCAGAAGGGCCAGCGTGGATACCTCTCCTATGGTGCCCGGAATGTTCCCGATAAACATCGCCGTGATCTCGTCCGTTCCGAGAGGGGTGCCCGCCTTCAGCATCGCCAGGGGCGTAGCCCCCGAGACCGCGTCGATGGATGCCGGGACACGGGACGTCCAGGTAAAGGAGGACATCTTCCCGGCAAACGAGACAAGAAGGAAGCAGCGGGCGGCCAGAGCCGGGTTCATAAAATTCTGTCCCAGTCCGCCGTAAAGCTGCTTTACCACGATGATAGCGAAAACGCCGCCCAGGCAGGGGATCCACACGGGAATATCCGGGGGCATATTAAGTCCCAGGATCAGTCCTGTCACCACGGCGGACAGGTCTCCCACCGTCACCGGCCTGTTCATAAGCTTCTCAAACAGGTATTCGCTGAGTACGCAGCTTAATACCGTGGCAAGCAGCACCACGGCCGCGTGGGCGCCGAACTGGTACACGCCGAATACCGCCGCCGGGATCATGGCTATGATCACATCGCCCATAATGTGGGAGGTGACCACGCCGCTCCTGGCGTGAGGCGAAGAAGAAACATTCAATAATCCTGCCATATCCACCCTCCTACTTCCTGCGCGCGGCCGCGACGGCCTTCCGCATCTCTTTGAACGACTGAGTCAGGGGTTTCCCCGCCGGACAGACGAAGGAACAGCACCCGCACTCGCAGCACTCCATTCCGTTCAGTTTCACGAACAGATCCAGGTCATGTTTGAGGGCCGCCCGGTACAGCTTCTGGGGAACCACCCTCCCGGGGCATACCGAAACGCAGCGCCCGCACCGAATACAGGCCGTAGGTTCCATCGCCGCCGCTTCGTCATGTGTCAGGCAGGTCAGGGAAGACGAGTTCTTGGCCACCGGGACCTGCAGGTCAAACATGGCCTGCCCCATCATGGGGCCTCCGGAAATGATCTTTTCCGGTTCGCTCGCAAAACCTCCCGCCGCATCGATCAGCTCCTGATAACAGGTTCCCAGGCGAACCACCAGGTTCTTCGGCTTCGCCACCGCGTCCCCGGTTACGGTCACCGTCTTGGTGATCAGAGGCTCTCCCCTGACCACCGCCATATAAACAGCCGCGGCCGTATCCACGTTGTCCACGATGCAGCCCACGTCCGCCGGGAGCATGGAAGAATTGATCTTTCTCCCCGTCACCGCGTAGATCAGCACGCGCTCGCCTCCCTGAGGATACTTTGTCTTCAGGGGACAGACCTCAATGCGGGGATCGTCCTTCACCAGCTCCGTCATTTTCTTTATGGCCTCGGGCTTGTTGTCTTCTATGCCGATGACGCCTCTGGCCCCGTCAAAGAGCTTCAGGATCACCCGCAGCCCCCCGACGACCTTCTCCGGCTCTTCTATCATCCTCCGGTAATCGGAGGTCAGATAGGGCTCGCACTCGGCTCCGTTGATGATCACATAATCGATCTTGCCGGGATCCTTGGGCGCCAGCTTTACGTGGGTGGGGAATCCCGCCCCTCCCAGACCGACGATCCCCGCCTCCCGGATACACGCAAGGATCTCGTCCCGCGAAAGCGATTCCAGCTCCCTTTCCCGGCCGAAGCCCTCCGTTTTCTCATATTTGCCGTCATTCTCCACAATGATGGAATCCACCATGGATCCTCCCGCCGTCAGGTGCTTCTGGACCGCCTTTACCGTCCCTGACACGGAAGCGATAACCGGAGCGGACACAAAGCCTCCCGCCTCCGCGATCTTCTGGCCGACCAGCACCGGATCTCCTTTCTTCACCAGGGGTTTGGCGGGAGCTCCGATATGCTGAGAGAGCGGGTAGACAAGATCTCCCCGCGGCATCAGAATCTCCATCGGCTGGTTCTCGGACAGCGCCTTCCCCTCAAAAGGATGGATGCCGCCGGTAAATGTTGCCAGTCCCATTCCATTAGCCTCTCTTTCTTTTCGGTTTTGTATAACCGTTAACTTATAGCATACCATAGATCCGGTTCCATAGCAATTACCAATATCGACCGTTTTCGACCGGGCACCGACCGTTTCCGACCGGATTTCCCCGTCTAACGTCCCCGGCCGATAAACACCGCCACGGACCGGGGAGAAAGAACGTATTCGTCCTTGATATGCGGCGCGTTCCTCTCATCGCAAAAATACCTTCCCTGTCCGTCTCCCGCCGTATCGACGCACAGATACCACTTTACTCTCCCGTTCTGCTGCGGAAGCGTGACCGTTACCTCTTCCCAGTATGTATTGATGGAGAGATACACCAGGTCGTCCCGTCCCTTTTCCCTCTCGTATCCGGCAAAGCACACCGAAAACGTCATGGCATTCGGCGGAAGGTTCGTCTCCTCCGCATTTTCGGCGTGGGTGCTGAGCGGCTCCATCCCGCAGACCGCATCCGGAAGCTTCCGGCTGATAATGGGGTGGCGCCTGCGGAAAGCGATCATATAGCGGAAGAACTCAAACAGTTCGCGGTTCTTCTCCAGCAGGCTCCAGTCCAGCCAGGAGATGATGTTGTCCTGACAATAGGCATTGTTATTGCCGAACTGGGTATTTCCGAATTCGTCCCCGGCCAGGAACATGGGGGTCCCGCGGCTGCACATCAGGACGGCACAGGCGTTGCGGATCATCCTGTAGCGCAGGCTGAGCACCTTGGGGTCGTTCGTCTCACCCTCCGCTCCGCAGTTCCAGCTCCGGTTGTCGTTCGCCCCGTCGGTGTTGCCCCATCCGTTTCCCTCATTATGCTTCTCGTTGTAGGAATACAGATCATATAGGGTAAATCCGTCGTGGCAGGTAAGGAAATTGACGCAGGAATTATACCCGGCGTAGTTGTTGTTCCCGTCCGTGTCAAATCCCCCGTACATATCGCCGGACCCGCATATGCTCCTCGCGGCGTCCCAGCTGTTCCAGCCGTCTCCCTTCAGGAAGCCTCTCACCACGTCCCTGTATCTGCCGTTCCATTCCGCCCAGCGCTTGCTGGCGGGGAACTGCCCCACCTGGTACAGGCCGCCCGCATCCCATGCCTCGGCGATGAGCTTTACATTTCCGAGTATCGGGTCGAAAGCCAGAGCCTCCAGAAGCGGCGGCTCGCTCAGCGGAGCCCCGTCCGCCCTCCGACCGAGGATACTGGCAAGATCGAAGCGGAACCCGTCTACCCGGTAGCTGATCGCCCAGTAGCGCAGGCAGTCCAGGATCATCTGCCGGACCACCGGATGGTTGCAGTTGAGCGTATTGCCGCAGCCGCTGAAATTGTAATAGTTGCCGTCCGGCGTCAGCATATAGTATATCTTATTATCGATCCCCTTGAAACTGAACACCGGTCCCTTTTCATTTCCCTCCGCCGTGTGGTTGAATACCACATCCAGGATCACCTCGATCCCGTTGTCATGCAGGGCTTTGATCAGCTGCTTCAGCTCCCGGCCCTCCTTGTGGTACTCGCGGATGGAAGAATAGCTGGTGTTGGGCGCAAAGAAGCTGACCGTATTGTATCCCCAGTATTCCAGAAGTCTCTGTCCGTCCACCTCGCGGGCATTGACCGTCTCATCAAATTCAAAGATCGGCATCAGCTCCACCGCGTTGATCCCCAGTTCCTTCAGATATGGAATCTTCTCCTGGAGACCGGCAAACGTCCCCCGCGCGCTGACGCCCGAGGACTCATCCATCGTGAATCCCCGCACATGGAGCTCATATATGATCAGATCGCTCATTTTCCGCGACGACTGGGGCATATCTCCCCACTCAAATGTGTCGCTGACTACCCTGGCATGGTAATCGTTCTCCACCTCCCGCACGCCCCAGGTTCCCTGCCCTGTGACGGCCTTTGCATACGGATCCAGCAGAATGCGGCTCTTGTCGAACAAAAGTCCCCTGGACGGGTCCCACGGGCCGTCGATCCGATAAGCGTACTCAAATTCTTCAATCTTGAGACCGAACACGATCATGGAATAGACGTTTCCGATCTTATATTCTTCCGGGAAAGGCAGAACGGCATACGGTTCCCTCTCCCCCTTGCGGAAAAGCAGCAGCTCGCAGGCCGTGCCCTGACTGGTATGGATGGTAAAATTCACCCCGACGTCCAGGCTTGTAGCTCCGTTGAGCTCAAAATGGCCGGGGCGCACCGGATAGCCGGCTATCATTCCCATGGGCCGCACCGACGCGGTGTAGTCCAGAAGCCCGTAACGGTGATGGTTTGTATTGATATAACGGTCGTCCATAAACGCTTCCTCCTGTCGCCTTTTATTATACGGAAAGAAGCGCCGGCCGTCAAACGGAATTTTCTGTTTACCGGACAAGAAACTCTTGCAGATTTCCTATTTTTCTATATAATGTTATTGAAGCGAATCTGTGCATTGTACTGCTTCCACGAAGGAGGATTTTTTTATGCCAAAACGGACGGACATTCATAAGATACTCATCATCGGTTCAGGCCCCATCATCATCGGTCAGGCCTGCGAGTTTGATTACTCCGGGACCCAGGCCTGCAAGGCGCTCAGAAAGCTGGGGTACCAGATCGTTCTGGTCAATTCCAATCCGGCTACCATCATGACGGATCCCGAAATGGCCGATGCCACCTACATCGAGCCCCTGAACGTGGGGCGGCTGGAGCAGATCATCGCAAAGGAACGCCCCGATGCCCTGCTGCCCAACCTGGGCGGCCAGTCAGGCTTAAATCTAAGCTCCGAGCTTTACAAGGCCGGCATCCTGGACAAGTACAACGTAAAAGTCATCGGCGTCCAGGTAGACGCCATCGAGCGCGGCGAGGACCGCATCGAGTTTAAGAACGCCATGAACGCCCTGGGGATCGAGATGGCCCGGAGCCAGGTGTCCTACAGCGTCGAGGAGGCGCTGGCCATCGCCGACGACCTGGGCTATCCGGTGGTCCTTCGTCCCGCCTACACCATGGGCGGCGCGGGCGGCGGTCTGGTCTATAACCGCGAAGAGCTGAAAACCGTCTGCTCCAGGGGACTCCAGGCCAGCCTGGTGGGACAGGTCCTGGTGGAGGAATCGGTCCTCGGCTGGGAGGAACTGGAGCTTGAAGTGGTCCGGGACGCGGACGGCAATATGATCACCGTCTGCTTTATCGAGAACATCGACCCGATGGGGACCCATACCGGCGACTCCTTCTGCGCCGCTCCGATGCTGACCATCTCCAGGGAGCTGCAGGCGCGGCTGCAGGACTACGCCTACCGGATCGTGGATTCGGTTCAGGTCATCGGCGGCACAAACGTACAGTTTGCCCACGACCCTGTGACGGACCGCGTGGTCGTCATCGAGATCAATCCCCGCACCTCCCGCTCTTCCGCCCTGGCCTCCAAAGCCACCGGCTTCCCCATCGCCATGGTATCCTCCATGCTGGCGGCCGGACTGACCCTGAAGGATATCCCCTGCGGCAAGTACGGCACCCTTGACAAATACGTTCCCGACGGCGACTATGTGGTCATCAAGTTTGCCCGCTGGGCATTTGAGAAATTCAAGGGAGTCGAGGACCGGCTGGGGACCCAGATGCGCGCGGTCGGCGAGGTCATGAGCATCGGAAACAACTTTAAGGAAGCCTTCCAGAAGGCGATCCGCAGCCTGGAGACCGGGCGCTACGGTCTGGGACACGCAAAGAATTTCGACACGCTGCCCAAGGAGGAGCTGATGAAAATGCTTCTGAACTCCTCCAGCGAGCGGTACTTTATCATCTACGAGGCCCTGCGCAAGGGAGCCTCCGTCGATGAGATCTACAATATCACAAAGGTAAAGAAATACTTTCTGGAACAGATGAAGGAACTTCTGGAGGAGGAAGAAGCCGTTGCGGCCTCGAAGGGAAGCCTGCCCGCGGACGGGCTTCTGATCCAGGCCAAAAAGGACGGTTTCTCCGACAAATATCTGAGCCAGATCCTGGGCATCCCCGAGGAAGACGTGAGGAACCGCCGCCTGGCGCTCGGCGTGGAGGAAGCCTGGGAAGGCATCCACGTCAGCGGTACGCCGGACAGCGCCTACTACTATTCCACCTACAACGCCCCGGACCGGAACCCGGTAAGCAGCGGCAGGCCGAAGATCATGATCCTCGGCGGCGGCCCCAACCGCAT
>CANRGP010000058.1 GCA_947630085.1 uncultured Lachnospiraceae bacterium | reverse complement strand
TCTCCTTCCTCCTGTACTCCCGGTAGATCACCGGCGGCAGCGCGGCCGACAGGATCACATAAAGCGCGATCACGACCGGCAGCGCTCCGGTCACAATGTCCCCGAAGTCGAACAGGTCGAAGTACACGAGTTCCATATTCAGTTCCAGAAGCCGGGCCGGCAACAGGGCCAGAACCTTATCGATGATCACGGCGTCGAAGCTCATATTCTGTATGAAATTCGGCAGGAAAATGATGATGATCGGGGTCATCACGCCCAATACCGTCGAACGGCTCCACGCCGAGACGAGCATGGTCAGAAAGGCGATGAAAACGCATCCGATATAGCCGCCCAGGATCACGATCAGATAGGCCTGGGCGTTGGTCAGGTTGTAGAAGCTCTTCCATCTGTTAGAGGCCTGCAGCGGGCAGGACGCTCCGTAGAAGCCAAGATAGCCCAGCACGGTCAGCGAATAGACGAGGATCGCCGCCCAGTAGACGGCCGTTACGATCAGAAATCCCGCCGCCAGCTTGGCGCGGATAGCGCTGTTCCGGCCATGGGCCGACGCAAAAAAGATCGAGTCCGACTTCCACTGGAATTCGTTGGAGAAGATCCCGGCCATCAGGTACCCCAGCACCATGATCAGGATCATACTGATCGTCGGATAATACGTCAGAACATTATCCCAGCCCTGCATGTAATCGACATAAAATGGCGTTTCCAGTGCCTCATACTGCCGGATCATCCAGTCCTTTTCCGCGTCGGAGAACCGGTAGTACGAGCCATTGGTTTCATCCGCCAGAAATTCCTTCAAAAGCCTTACGCGGTTCGGATAGAAATCTCCCGCCATATCCGGCGTCAGGCTGTTGGCCCGGTAGTAATCCGATGTCTGGAAATCTTCCGCAAAATAATGATTCAGGAGGCCCCGGATCTCATGGATCCCCTGCCCCCAGCCGAAGGCGATGTTGTTCAGCCTTACATCCTTTGAATTATACTCCGGCGTGGAGGTGATGCGAAGGTTTTCCTCGATCACCCGACGGATTTTTTCCTCGTCCAGAATGCCGGACCACGCCCGCTGCGCTTCCCGCTTTTTCACCATCGCGCGGTAGCCTCTCTCCGTATCTCCGTTTTCATTGACCCACTCGCTGCTGCTGTTTGTGGCGAACCAGCAGGTGTACGCGGTCAGAATCAGCATGATCAGAAGCGCGATCACGCCGCCTTTTCTCGCAAATACCTTCCTGATCTCATACTTCACCATTGCCGTCACCTGACCTTTCTCCGAAATGATAGAGGAAAACGTCCTCCAGCGTGGCTTCCTGCAACTGGGCTTCTTGCTGCCGGACAGCCTGCCAGCTCCGAATTTCTGCCGGAGCCGGCCCTCTTCCTGCGTCTGACCGCGCAGCTGCTGGCGGTTCTGCGGACAGTATCCGGAGCTCCGCCCCATTCGGGACTGCTTTCACATTCGATACCTTATACCTCCGCAGGTACGCTTCCGCCTCCTTCTTCGGCACCGTCAGGCTCCACACCTTCTCCGGCATGGAGGCGATCATCTCATCCGCCGTGCCGCGGCAGACAAATCTTCCGTCCTTCATAAGCAATATCTCTTTCGCGATATACTCCACATCCGACACGATGTGGGTGGACAGAAGTACGATCCGCTCTTCCGACAGCTCGCTGATCAGGTTCCGGAAACGGATCCGCTCCGTCGGGTCCAGTCCGGCCGTCGGCTCGTCCAGGATCAGGATCTGCGGGTCGTTGAGCATGGCCTGGGCGATCCCGGCGCGGCGTTTCATGCCGCCGGACAGCTTCTTCATTTTCCGGCCGGAGGCTTTGCTAAGCCCCACCTGCCGGATCAGCTCCGCTGCGCGCCGCTTTGCCACCACGGGCCGAAGGCCCTTGATGGACGCGATGTAGAGCAGGTAATCCTCCACCGTAAAATCCGGATAATATCCGAAATCCTGCGGCAGATATCCAAGGATCCTCCGGTACGCCTCCGCCATGGAGAAAATGTCCTGGCCGTCCCAGGTGATCTGTCCGGAGGTGGGTGTATTTAATGTGCAGAGCATCCGCATCAACGTCGTCTTGCCCGCGCCGTTGACGCCCAGAAGCCCATAGACGCCGCCGGTCATCGTGCAGCTGACACCGTCTACCGCGGTGACATCCTTAAACTGCTTCGTGAGGTCCGTTATTTTTAATTCCATATCGGTTCTGCCTCCAATAATTTGTGTAAATTTCTCTGCCCGCGCATGACGCAGAATACCAGATACGCCGCGGACAGTGTCAGGAGCCCGCACCAGACGGGAAGCGTGATCCGGTCGTACAGCTTTCCGAGGACGATCTTGACCCAGACGGCGATCCAGCATCCGCATAAGAAGACGGAAAAGATCTCCGACTGCATCCGGCGGCTGTAAAGGATCTGAAAACAGATGCAGCAGGTCACATTGAACGGCAGCAGAAACTGTACCGCCAGATCCGTCACCGGAACGCCGCCGGCCGTTACAGCCAGTCCGCCAAAGGCCGTGATCAGCAGAAGATCCGCCATGGCGAACAATGTCAGCCGGGCCGCGTAGATCTGGCGCAGGGAATAATAGGCCGCTCCCTCAACTTCCGTAGCGCCGCATCTTAAGTTCTTCCAAAGCTCCGGCAGGATCAGCACCGCGAAGGCGGAACCGGCGATCCCCATGCTGCGCGCAGCATAGAAGCCGCTGTCCGCGCGGATCAGCATCCAGCCCAGCGCCGCAAGAAGAAGTCCCTGCAGAATCCACCAGCGTTTGCGGATATAGCGGCTCTGTTCCATCAAAAACTCAAACCGGGTCAGCGGCCGGGCCGCTTCGGTTTCACAGTAGGCGGATCTGGCGGCGCGGATCGTCTGTTTCAGATGCGCGGAGTACGCCGGGGTATGCAGCGCCGGAACGCCGATGGGATCATTTTCAGCGAGTATCGGTTCTTCATTTTGGGCAATATCCGCGGATTCTCTGACAACGAGTGCGTCCGCTTCTCTCCGTATAGCCAATGTCAGTTCGTCCTGGAACATCTTGTTTCGATGTGTTATACAATGACGTGTCCCGTCATGATATAATCTGCTCTGCCGTGTCATTCCCGCACCTCCTTTAGCATTTCCTGCAGCTGTTCCCGGGCCTTCCGGATCCTGTATTTCACGAGCGGAAGCCCGATCCCCAGGATCTTCGCGATCTCTCGCTGTTTCAGTTCCTGACAGAAAAACAGAATCGCCGCTTCCCGAAGCTCCGGGCTCAGCGCGGCGAAGGCTCTGCGAAGATCCATGCGAAGATCCGTGTCCGAATCTATGCGGAAATCCGCGCCCGGAGAACTTATTCGCGCAGAAGTTTCCTGCATCACATCTTCCGCGTCTCCCGCGGCCATCTCCCGCCGGTTCCGGTAATAGTCACGGCAGATGTTCCCCGCGATCACATACAGATAATTGGCGGCCTTCCCATAATGCCGGTACCTGGCAAAATTCCGGAAAAACCGCTCGAAGGTCTCCTGAACGGCGTCCAGCGCATCCCCTGCGTCGTCGATGCGCAGCAGACAATACCGAAGGACCGCCGGATAATATTTCCGGACAAATTCTTCGATCGCCTCGTCGTCTCCGTCTTTCATTCGCCTGATCAGAAGGAAATCCGGGTTCATACCGCATTCAGACCTCCGTAATGATTTTCCGGCATCCCGATTTGCGGGCGGAACGCCGATCGTTCTAAAACAGAAAGCACTTTCTACTGAGTATAACGCATTTGGGGAAGGAAAAGATAGTCTGCAAAGGCCCTTTTTGAGAAATATTAAGAAAGTCTATAAAAGGATTAGTCCTGGTTCTTTATTTACCCATTTTATTATAAATATGTATTGCATTTCTCTTCCAGCAATTTGAAATTACAGGATGTTCTTCATATTTATCTCCAGTCCTGCTGCTTTATAGTGTGCTCATGTATGGTTCCGGCATGATTTCTTCACAAAATAACGACACATCAATAATTATACCGATGTGCCGCTGTTTTAGCAATATTTTCCGCAGGATTCGATTTTGTTCATCCTTTTTACCGGTCATCTTCGATCGGTAATCCCTTTTCTTTCTTCTGCGCGCCTAAGCTGTTTTTCCCATGTTTTTACAGCCTGTTCCCGCAAAAAGTTGATAAACGGATCCAATTCCTGCCGTTCATCCCACGATTCAAGAGCTTCATAATAAGCTTTGCGATCCTCCTCATGAATGATAATCGGCAGCAATTCATCCATTTCTTCTTTCACATCTTCCGGGGAAGCTCCGATCTCATTTCTCCCTGTCACATAATCATGCAGTTTATACGTCCCCGGTCTTTCTCCCAGCTGCCAGCGGCGGGTATCATACGTATTCTTTGTCAGGCATTGCTGAAATTCCTTAACCAGAGTCTCATTGATGCGGCGCTTTTCATCAAAAGCGGTCAGCAAAAGCTCATTGGCATCTCTCGCGCTGCGTATCTCAAATATTCACTATTCTCCTGATGTTTCCTGAAGCGTATTCACCATGATGCGGAATCCGGCGTTATACGATCCGCTTGAATTTCTTTTCCAGCTCATATTTGCTCATGGAAATGATCGTGGGCCTCCCGTGAGGACAGGCGTAGGGATTGTCCAGCGTCAGGAGCTCGTCGATCAGATGATCCGCTTCCCCAGGCGACAGCCGGTGGTTGCCCTTTACCGCCGCCTTGCAGGACATAGTCGCCACCCGGTCGTATATGGATTCCGCGCCGCTCTTCAGGATATCGTCGGAGAGATCGTCCAGCATTTCCATCAGCAGGTCCTTCCTGGCGATGGAAAACAGATTATCCGGCACGGCCCGCACCGCGTATTCCTTGCCGCCGAAGGGCTCGATCTCAAAGCCGATCTCGGAAAAATATTTCATATACTTGCCGAGCAGAACCTGCTCCTCGCTGCCCAGGGTCAGGATGATCGGCGGATCCACCATCTGCGAGGTGTACTCCCGGTTCTTCAGCGTCTTCATCGTCCGCTCATAGAGGACCTTTTCATGGGCCGCGTGCTGGTCGATGATATAGAGGTGATCGTTAAACTCCACAAGCCAGTAGGTGTCGAAGAGCTGGCCGATCAGCTTGTGGCGCAGACGGCTCTGAGGCTCCAGGAGCTTTTCCTCGAAGAGATCAAGCTGCTTTGGCGGAGCCGCATCCGCCGGCTTTTTGACTGGTTCCTCGGCTGTTTGGGCCATCTGTGCCGGACCGGACGCTTTCCTGGGCCTGCTCTCCTGCCGGGCAGGCAGCGGTTCTCCGGTATCGTATTCCGCCTGTTTTTCGGCGACGATCTGGTATACAGAGCGGCTGTCGTATTCCCCTGCCCGGGCGGCATTTTCGTTCCGTTCGCCCTGAAGCCCATCCGCAAAAGATTTTCCTCTTTCAAGGCTTTCCCGCCGCTTCACTTCAAAGGGTTCCGGCCGCGATTCCGGAAGCTTCTCCGCCTTCGCCTTCTTCTGCGAAGCATCTGCCGCTGCCGGCTTTTCCCGCGCATCTGCGTGATCCATCTCCACCTGCGGGATCAGCTCCTTGTGGGCCAGCGCGTCGCTGAGCGCCCGGCAGACCATCTGGTAGATCTGTTCCTCGTTCCGGAAACGCAGCTCCATCTTGGTCGGATGCACATTCACGTCCAGATATTCCGGCTCGAGCCGGATGTGAAGGAGCACGAACGGATATTTGTGCTGCATCATAAACGGCCGATAGGCTTCCTCAATGGCCCTGGCAATGACGGTGCTCTTTACATACCGCCCGTTGATATAATAATTTTCAAAATTCCGATTGCTTCTTGCGATCACCGGTTTCCCGGCAAAGCCCCTGATCTGCAGGATCTCCTGCTCATATTCCACCGGAAGCAGATTGGAGGCGATCTCCCTTCCGAATACGGTGTAAATGATGTCCTTCAGGTTATGATTTCCCGATGTGTGCAGCTTATTCTGGTTATTCTGGATAAATCGGATCGAGATATCCGGATGGGACATGGCGATCTTCTCCACCAGAGCCGCCACATGGGCTCCCTCCGTCTGCGCCGTCTTTAAGAACTTCTGCCTTGCCGGCGTGTTGAAGAACAGGTTCCTGACGATAAATGTGGTTCCGTCCGGCGCACCGATCTCCTCTGAGGAGCGCTCCCTGCCCCCTTCAATGACATACCGCACGCCGCTGATCTGCTCCGCCGTCTTTGTGATCAGCTCCACCTGCGATACCGCCGCGATGCTGGAAAGCGCCTCGCCGCGAAATCCCAGAGAGGCCACCACGAACAGATCCTCCGCCGATCGGATCTTGCTGGTCGAATGTCGAAGAAACGCCAGCGCCACCTCATCCTTCGGGATCCCGCATCCATTGTCCGTCACCCGGATAAAAGAAATCCCGCCGTCACGGATCTCCACCGTCACGGCCGTCGCCTTCGCGTCGATCGCGTTTTCCAGAAGCTCTTTCACCACCGAAGCCGGCCTCTCGATCACTTCCCCCGCTGCGATCCTGTCAATCGTACTCTGATCCAATACCGTAATGTGCGGCATATCCGTCTCCTCCATTGTATTTCGTCCGTTTCTGGATGATTTACTGCCACCGATTCTTCACGTCTGTTCCGCTTGCGTTCCGGAATGATTTACTGCCACCGGTTCTTTACCCTGCTCTGCAGCCTGCTGAGTATATTCAGCGCCTCTACCGGTGTGATCTCGTTGATCTGCACGGCTTCGATCTCCCTCACAATGTCTTCGCTCCGTACCGCCGCGGACAGTGTCATCTGATTCAAATCCACCTCGTCGGGCTTCATCACTGCCTTATGTGCCGGTTTTGCCGTCACATTGGCTCCCGCTTCCGCGATCTCGCGGGCTTTCGTTGCGATGTCTGCGCTGCTCAGCTCCTCCACCAGCTCTTTTGCCCGGGAGATGACCGGATCCGGAACGCCGGCCAGCTTGGCTACCTGGATGCCGTAGCTCTTGTCCGCGCCGCCTTTTACGATCTTGCGCAGGAACACGATATCGTCTCCCTGCTCCTTGACCGCGATGCAGTAATTATTTACGCCGCTCATGCTTCCCTCGAGCTCCGTCAGCTCGTGATAATGCGTCGCGAACAGCGTCTTTGCGCCCAGCAGCCTGGTATTGCTGATATGCTCCACTACCGCCCATGCGATGCTCAACCCGTCAAACGTACTGGTCCCCCGGCCGATCTCGTCCAGGATGATCAGACTGTTTCTTGTGGCGTTGCGCAGGATATTGGCTACCTCGGTCATTTCCACCATGAAAGTGCTCTGCCCGGAAGCCAGGTCGTCCGACGCGCCCACGCGGGTGAAGATCCTGTCGCAGATTCCGATATCCGCCGCCTCCGCCGGCACGAAGGAACCCATCTGTGCCATCAGAACGATCAGGGCCGTCTGACGCATATAGGTGGATTTTCCGGCCATATTCGGCCCCGTAATGATCGAGATCCGGTTTTTCCCATTGTCCAGAAATGTGTCGTTTGCCACGAAAAGCTCATCTTTGAGCATCTGTTCCACCACCGGATGGCGTCCGTTTTTGATCTTGATGATCCCCTTTTCGTTGATCGCCGGCTTCACATAGTCGTTGTGTGTCGCCGCAAGCGAAAGCGAGCAGAACACGTCGAGTCCGGCCAGGGCCTTGGCCGTTTTTTGGATCCGGCCCACCTCCGTCCCGATCCGGTCGCGCACATCGCAGAACAGTTCATATTCCAGAGAAAACAGCCGGTCCTCCGCTCCCAGGATCACGCTTTCCATTTCTTTCAGTTCATTGGTCGTGTACCGTTCCGCGTTGGCAAGGGTCTGTTTCCGAATGAAATATTCCGGGACAAGATTCTTAAAAGAATTTGTCACTTCAAAATAGTACCCGAATACCTTGTTGTACCGAATCCGCAGATTTTTGATCCCGGTTTTTTCCCGTTCATCTGCCTCCAGATCCGCGAGCCAGCTTTTCCCCTCCGTCTTGGCATGGCGCAGCTTGTCCGCCTCTTCATTGTAGCCGTCCTTGATGATGCCGCCCTCCCGTGTCGTGAGCGGCGGATCCTCCTCGATGGCCGCTTCGATCAGTGCGCACAGATCCTCCAGGGGATCCAGATCCCCCAGAATATCCATAAGGATCGGGCTGTGGAAATCTTTCAGCAGATCCCGGATATAGGGAAGCATCTGCAGGGAGTTCTTAAACGCGATCAGATCTCTCGGATTGGCGGATTTGTAGCTGATCCGGCCGAGAAGCCGTTCCAGATCGTACACCGGATTCAGGTACTCCCGGATCTCTTCTCTGGATATGTAGCTTAAATTCAGCTCCTCAACAGCCTCCTGCCGCCGCAGGATCTCGTCCCGGTGAATCAGAGGCTGCTCGATAAAGGTCCGCATCAGGCGTGCGCCCATAGCTGTCTTCGTCTTGTCCAGCACCCACAGAAGGGAGCCGCGCCGCTGCTTCTCCCGCAGGGTCTCCAAAAGCTCCAGGTTCCTTCTGGTGGACGTGTCGATGATCATGTATTCGCCCGTGGTATAAGGCAGAATCGTCGTGATATGGTCCAGGGAATTTTTCTGCGTCTCGTACAGGTATTCCATGACCGCGCCGGCCGCGATCACTCCCGCGTCGTAGTCGCCCAGTCCGAGTCCTGCAAGATTCTGCACATGGAAATGCTCCAGCAGCACTTTTCTGCAGGCATCGTCCGCAAAATACCGGCTCTCCAGGGAAGAGACCGCCATCTGATAGCGGTTGCGCAGATCGTCGAGATCGATGCCGGACATGACAAGCGCCTCGTTGCAGATGATTTCCGACGGTGAGAATTTGTTGATCTCGTCCAGGAGGTTTCTTTCCCCCGTTACTTCGCTGACCAGATAGTCCCCGGTGGTGATATCGCAGATGGATATCCCGTAGACATCCCCTACGCAGACGATCCCCATCAGATAGTTGTTCTTCGTCTCATCCAGGGCCTGGCTGGCCGTAATGGTTCCCGGCGTCACCACGCGGATGACTTCCCTCTTCACCAGCCCCTTCGCCAGCTTCGGATCCTCCATCTGCTCGGCAATAGCCACCTTGTAGCCGTTCTGCACGAGCTTGTACAGATAGGAGTCCACCGCATGGTAGGGCACGCCGCACATGGGGGCCCTCTCCTCAAGGCCGCATTCCTTGCCGGTCAGTGTGATATCCAGCACCTTGGACGCCGTCAGCGCGTCTTCAAAGAACATCTCGTAGAAATCGCCCAGACGGTAGAATAAAATGCAGTCCGGATACTGCTTTTTCGTTTCCATATAGTGAACCATCATCGGAGATAATCCGGCCACGTCTGCTTCCTCGCTTTTCTCAATATTCTCATTTTCATGAGATCATTCGTCACGGCTTTCCGCCAGCTTCCCCATATAGTAAAATCCCCTGCTTTCCTCCAGGTACACGTCCACGATCGAACCGATAAGCGATTCATCGCCGGGGAAATGCACGATCGTATTGTTATCCATCCGTCCCGTCAAATACCCGGCGAGATGGTCGTCCGGCTCCTCCGCGAGCACCTTCTGCACCGTGTGTACGTCGCGCCCGCAGACTTCCGACGAGATCTCCTGAACGCGCCGGAGCAGTCGGTCGAAACGGTCCTTCACCACATTCTCCGGAACCTGGCCGGGCATCTCTGCGGCCGGCGTCCCGGTCCTTTTGGAGTAGATAAAGGTGAACGCGCTGTCATAGCGCACACGCTCCACCACGTCCATGGTTTCCAGGAAGTCCTCCTCCGTTTCGCCGGGGAATCCCACGATGATGTCCGTTGTAAGGGAAATATCCGGAATGGCCCTGCGGATCCTTTCCACCAGCTCCAGATACTGTTCCTTCGTGTAGTGCCGGTTCATCTGCTTTAAGATCCGGCTGCTCCCGGACTGCACGGGGAGATGCAGGTGCCTGCAGATCTTTGAAGACGAGGCCATGACCTCGATCAGTTCGTCCGACAGATCCTTCGGATGGGATGTCATGAACCGGATCCGCTTGATGCCCTCCACCGCGTCGACCTGCTTTAAGAGCTCCGCGAATGTCACAGGAGTATCCAGCGTTTTCCCGTAGGAATTCACATTCTGGCCCAAAAGCATCACTTCGGCCACACCGTCGGCCGCCAGGCGCCGGACCTCGGCGATGATATCCTCCGGCCTGCGGCTCCGCTCACGTCCACGCACATACGGGACGATGCAGTAGCTGCAGAAATTATTGCAGCCGAACATGATATTGACTCCGGACTTGAACGGGTATTTCCGCTCCGCCGGCAGATCTTCCACGATCCGGTCCGTGCCCTCCCAGACGTCTACCACCATTTTTCCTTCCGAAAGTCTCCGCCAGAGCAGTTCCGCCAGCTGGAAGATATTGTGGGTCCCGAAGACAATATCAACAAAGCGGTAGGAGGAACGGATCTTCTCCACCACCTGCGCTTCCTGCATCATACATCCGCAGAGGGCGATGATCATGTCGGGCTTTTTCTTTTTGGCCGCGTTCAGGTATCCGAGCCGCCCGTATACCCGTTTGTTGGCGTTTTCTCTCACCGTGCAGGTGTTGTAGAGAACAAAATCCGCCTGCTCGTCATCCGTCTCCTCGTAACCGATCTGTTTAAGGACGCCCAAAAGCTTTTCCGAGTCGCGGCTGTTCATCTGACAGCCGAACGTGCGGATGCAGGCGGTAGGCCGCCGGCCGCACCGTTTTGTAAAAGCATCCGCCCATTGCCTGCACTTTGCCGCAAAGTACAACTGCCGGTCCGGTTCCTCCGCCGGAGGCGGCAGCTCAGGGTCGATCCCGCTGAAATGTATATTCTGCTTCATTGTTTCCTGGCCTTTCATGCAAAATGACTTTCCGGATCCTGTTCATTGGATCATGCGGAAAACGCGCTTCGTGCGCTTCTCCGCCTTACCGTATAATATAATCAGTGGGCGCCGCGGGGCGCCCACTGCCTTGCCACCTCTTCTATTTTACACGATTCGGGAGGATTTGCCAATACAGAAAATCATTTATCTGCCCGAACGCGTTCACTCGTCCCGGACTCCTCCGTACTTCTTCCCCAGGTCCGTGATGCTTCCGTCGGGCTCGCGGATGGAGATGCTGTTCAGCGTCCCTCTCATGCTGGCGCGGATCGCGGCGATATACTCCTGCCGCAGCTGCGCCTGCTCCTGCTTTTCCTCTTCCGTAAGACCCGTAGCCTGGGATTTGTGGTAGAGCGTATTGATCCGGTCAAGCATTTCCTGTGTAACCATATCGCTTCTCCTTTATATGCGGTGAACTGCGCCGGAAAAATCTCCGGGGGATAAAAGAGCTTCCGCAGAGGACAGAAGCCTGCCGTCCGCAGAAGCCCGCAGTTATTTCACTTCTACGCTCCAGCCCTTCGGTCCCTCGATCCGGCCGAGCTGGATGCCGGTAATGGTGTCGTAAAGGCGCTGTGTTACCGGACCGATCTGGCCCCCGCCGATCGGCATCAGTTCCTGCTCGTAGCGCAGCTCGCCTACCGGAGAAATGACCGCGGCGGTTCCGGTTCCGAAGCATTCCTCCATGGCCCCCGTCCGGGCGGCCTCGACGATCTCATCTACGGAAATGCGTTTTTCCTCCGTGGGGATGCCCCATTCGCGGCACAGCTCCAGGACGGAATCCCTGGTGACTCCGGGCAGGATGCTTCCGTTCAGTTCAGGCGTAACCACGGTACCGTTGATCTTAAAGAAGATGTTCATGGAGCCCACCTCCTCGATATATTTGCGGTGCACGCCGTCAAGCCAGAGGACCTGGGCATATCCTTCGTCGTGAGCCTTCACCTGAGATGCCAGAGACGCGGCGTAATTGCCGCCGGTCTTGGCCTCGCCGATCCCGCCCTTGACCGCGCGGACATACTCGTCTTCGATCCAGATCTTGACCGGATCGAGGCCGCTCTCGTAGTAAGCTCCCACCGGAGAGAGAATGACCATATACTTGTAGGTATGAGACGGACGGACTCCCAAAAACGGATCGGTGGCAATCACGAACGGGCGGATATACAGGGAAGTGCCCGGTTTTGTCGGGATCCAGTCGCGGTCCACGCTGACCACGGCCTTAATGCTTTCCACGAACAGACCCTCCGGGATATAGGGAATGCACAGGCGCTTGTTGCTGCGGTTAGCTCTCTGGGCATTTTTGTCCGGACGGAACAGAAGAATCCTTCCGTCGTCGGTTTTATAGGCTTTCAGGCCCTCGAACATCTCCTGCCCGTAGTGGAATACCATGCTGGAAGGCTCCAGCTCCAGTTTATGATAAGGGACGATCCTGGCGTCATGCCAGCCGATGCCCTCCGTATAGTCCATCTCGAACATATGGTCCGTAAAAATGGTTCCGAAAACGAGGGGATTGTCACTGCCCGGCTTTTGCTTCGGAGTGGTGGTTTTTTCGATTCTGATATCCATAATTATCGTTCTCCCTTCCAAATTTACCCCAATTATCTTGCAAAATCCGAAGGCTGTCAATGTTTTTTCGTAAAACATAGATATAACCTGACATACCAAATTTGAATATCAGGCATGAACGCAGATTATATTGAACCCGCACCGCACCGTCATGCTCCCGTCGATGTCCGCTTCTTTTCCGACAGCTCCGGCCATACGGTAAACAGCATCGTCCCGAAACAGGCGGCGCCTCCGATCAGGTTGGAGACAGGCTCCGCCATAAAGATCCCCGCCGTTCCCAGACCGAACAGGTTCGGCAGGATCAGCACAAGCGGCATTACGATGATGATCTTGCGGAAGATCGAGAAAAATACCGCGTTTTTTGATTTCCCCAGCGCTACGAATGCCGACTGCCCCGCAAACTGAAGGGACATGAAAAAGTATCCGAAATAATAGATCTGCATGGCCGGGACCCCCGCCCTCAGGATCTCCGGGTCTTGATTGAAGATGCGGATGAAAAAGTCGGGAAAACCGTGAACCAGGAGCCAGACCAGGGCCGTGTACACGACGCTCACCGCAGACATGAACACAATGGAATCTTTTACTCTTTTGTATTCCTTCGCCCCGTAATTGTATCCCATGACCGGCTGCGCTCCCTGGGTAATGCCGTTTACCGGCATGGTGATCACCTCCCGGACCGAGTTGACGATGGTCATAACGCCGACATAGAGATCGCCGCCGAACTTCTGCAGGGTGGCGTTATAGACCACCTGGGTGACGCTGTTGGTAACGGACATGGTGAACCCGCTCATTCCCAGGGCGACGATCTTCGCGACCCTCCCCGCTTCCAGGCGGAAGCAGGAGCGCTTCAGGCGCAGAATGGCCCGGTCCCCGGTCAGAAATTTCAGGATCCAGGCGGCAGACAGGAACTGGGAGATCACCGTTGCAAGAGCGGCTCCCTGGACGCCCATATGCAGGGCAAAAATAAAGATCGGATCCAGAATGATATTGGCGACGGCTCCTAAAAGGACGGTCATCATGCCGGTCCGTCCGAATCCCTGGGAATTGATGAAGCTGTTCATTCCGAGACCGACCATGACGAACAGGTTTCCCGTCAGATAGATCGTTACGTACCGGTCGGCGAAAGGATATGTACTGTCGCTGGCTCCGAACAGATACAGCATGGGCCGTTTGAGGGCCAGGCCGATCACTGTGAGGACGATCCCCGTCGCGATCATCAGGACAAAAGAATTGCCCATGATCTTTTCCGCCTCGGAATCGTTTCCTTTTCCCCGCTCGATCGAGCATAAGGGCGCCCCGCCCATACCGTACAGATTCGCGAACGCTATCACGATGGAAATAATGGGCAGACACAGTCCCAGGCCGGTCAGGGACAGGGTCGCGTTTTCCGGGATCCTGCCGATGTAAATCCGATCCACGATATTATAGAGTACGTTGATCAGCTGGGCCATTGTCATGGGAAGGGCCAGGCTTAAAATGTTCTTTATAACGCTTCCTTTTGAAAAATCATTTCTTTTGTCGTTCATTGCAGATCCGCTTCCTTAAAAAAACAGAATCCTGCTCCGCAGGATTCTCCGCTTTTGCGCTATGTGTTCAGTCCGACGGCTCCGTCCGCCTGAACATTTCCGATTATGTCACGGAGCTGGTCAACAGAGAGGTTCTTCTCCCGAAGGAGCCGGGTCACCTCCCGGATCCTCTCATTTTCGATCTCCGCGATCAGATCCTGTTTCTTTTCTTCCATCTCGGAAATCGCTTCGGTATACTGAGTGATCGTTTCCGTAACCTTTTGCAGCTCATCCTCCAGCTTTTCTTTGCGGCTTCTTCTATGCCTGCGCTCCATAACGCTTCCCTCCTGCATTTTATACTGTATGATTGTCCATTTGCTACCAGTATATGCAGGAAAAGACAGAATATACCTGAATGAGTTTCTTTTTCCGCGGCCATAAACCGCCGTGGGATAAACAAGAGCGAACACATTCCTGACAGTGATCTGCCAAAAAGGTCCGCCGCCTGTGATCTGAGTGGAGCTGACGGGATTTGAACCCGTGTCCAAAAACCAATTCCCTGTTCTTCTACTATCATAGTCGCTTATTTGACATTCCCTCCGCCGGCCGGGAGGCGACACCCTGCCGGTTTCAGTAGCTTCATGATACGCCCGCGGGCTCAAAGCTTTGCCCGTGTCGTTTCTCACATAGTCGACGCCAGGATCTTAACGTGTGAGTGCGCTAAGGCTGACGGCTGCAATTAAGCAGCTAATGCTAAATT
>CANRGP010000057.1 GCA_947630085.1 uncultured Lachnospiraceae bacterium | reverse complement strand
ACGATGTCGCTGAGAAACGTCCCCATCAGGTCTTTGCCCCGGCGGGTGTCCAAGAGCGGCATATCCAGCACCAAGATGTCGATGCCTTTTTCCTTGGTAAGAACACGCCACTGTTCCAAAATCTCCCCATAATTCCTGCCCAGACGGTCGATGCTCTTGATGTAGAGCAGATCGTCTTTTTTCATGCGCCGCACGAGCCGTTTGTACTGCGGGCGGTTAAAATCCTTGCCCGACTGCTTGTCCATATAGATGTTTTTCTCCGGGATATTCAGCTCATGAAGCGAGACAAGCTGCCTGTCCTCGTTCTGCTCCTTAGTGCTGACCCGGATATAGCCGTAAACTGCGATATTACCGGCCTCCTTTCCCGCGCTTGACCCAAACGAGGTCATAACCCAGCACGTCGGCAAGCCGTACCGCTTCGGTGTATCTCAGCGATCCACGCTGCAACTTGCCGGAAAAGTTGGGAACGCTCTCGCTCCAGCCGTATTCATCCGCCAGCTTCTCCACGATCTCCGTCATGGTCACGCCCTCACGGACGATGTATGATTTGATTTCATTCTTAATCTCCATAAAATACCTCCGTAAATTATTCGCCCTGCGACGTATGCGGTTTGCCGGATAAACAAGCCGTATCACCGCAGGGCGTAGTTTTTGATAAAGCCCTGTTTTGCCGCTCTCCCTGAAAGCCGTTCCTGCCCCCGAATCTCACGGCGGCGTTTTCATGGCGTCACTTCGCCGGAAAACATATCCCTTTCAGACGGTCATGCAGTTTTCAAAGTGCATTGTCTGCCAACATGACCATTGTAGCAAAAAACACGCTCTTTCCCGTATGTCCAAGAGGTTGGAAATACGGCGAAAAATCAAAAATTTCCACACTTATGAACAGGAATGTGGTATAATAACGAGGAAAGCGCCGATGACGCTTGCGTCAGCCGGCGTTTGACGAGTATCCCCATCGAGACGCCAGTCGAGATGGTATAATGTGACAAGCGCACAAACAGGGGGTACACAAGATGTATGTGAAGTTATTTATTCCAGAAAGATTGAAGGATTTGAGGGCGGTGAACAAACACTTGACGCTCGAACAGCTTGCAGAACAAACCGGCCTGTCAAAATCGGCGCTCGGCAAGTATGAGTCTGACGAGTACAAGGACATCAGCCCATTTGCCATAGCGACGTTAGCGGATTTTTATGAAGTGTCTACTGATTACCTGATGGGTCTGACAGAAACAAAAAATCACTCAAACACAGCCCTGCATGAACTGCATTTGAGTGATGACATGATCGACGTACTTGAAAAGCGGGAAACCGAACAACCGGCTGCTCTGCGAAATGGTAACGCATGAGAACTTTCGCCGGTTCCTTGTGGATGCGGAGATTTACATAGACCACATTGCCGCTGAAGATATGTCAGTGATCTTGAAAGACATTCGGGAAAAGCATAAGGCAGAAATGACCATTTTGAGCAATTATGCAACACGAAATGCAACACGAAATAGAAAAAAGCACGTATTAACGTGCCTTTTAGAGTGCCGGCTGCGGGACTTGAACCCGCACGTAGTCACCTACAACAGATTTTGAGTCTGCCTCGTCTGCCATTCCGACAAGCCGGCCCGCCTGATGAAGCGAATTCTAGTGTAACACATCATTTTGCCTTTTGCAAGCGGTTTCACCGATGAATTCTTGAAATCCGGCCCGCAATCTGGTAAAATAAAAGAAATCCGCAAAGGAGGAGCGATTATGGAACATATTATCATTCTTGATCACCCGCTGATCCAGCACAAGATCTCCATGCTGAGGGACAAGCGGACGGGAACCAACGAATTCCGCTCCCTGATCGGGGAGATCGCCATGCTCATGGGATATGAAGCCCTTCGGGATCTTCCCATGGAGGATGTGGAGATCGAAACTCCCATCGAAACCTGCATGACACCTATGCTGTCGGGGAAAAAGCTGGCCGTCGTTCCCATTCTCCGAGCCGGTCTCGGTATGGTAAACGGCATTCTTTCCCTGGTGCCCTCCGCCAAAGTAGGGCATATCGGTCTGTACCGGGACGAGGTGACCCATGAACCCCACGAATATTTCTGCAAGCTTCCCAGCCCCATCGAGCAGAGGACGATCGTCGTCACCGATCCCATGCTCGCTACCGGCGGCTCCGCCGTCGCGGCCATTGATTTTATCAAAAAGCACGGGGGCCGGAACATAAAGTTCATGTGCATCATCGCCGCTCCCGAGGGGCTTGAAAGGCTGAGTGCCGCGCATCCGGACATTCAGATCTATATAGGGCATCTGGACAGATGCCTCAATGCAAATGCCTACATCTGCCCGGGCCTTGGCGACGCCGGCGACCGGATCTTCGGCACGAAATAGACCGTCGATCTAGCGTTTTTCCACGATCTCGCCCTGGCGCTTATAGATGGAGTTGGCTTCCACTCCTCCCCTGACGCTGGAGAGGGGATAAATGCTGGAATTGGGCCCTATGATGCTCCCCGGGTTGAGCACCGCCCCGCATCCGACCTCCACCATATCCCCTACCATGGCCCCGAACTTTTTAAGGCCGGTCTCGATCTCTTCATCGTCCGCGTGAACCACAACCGGTTTTTTGTCGGATCTGACGTTGGAAGTCAGGGAGGACGCTCCCATATGGGCTTTATACCCCAAGATGGAGTCTCCGATATAATTGTAATGAGGGACCTGGACTCCGTCGAAAAGAACAGAGTTTTTGATCTCGGTGGAATTGCCCACCACCGCTCCCGCACCGACCAGGACATTGCCCCGAATAAATGCTCCTGGTCGGATCTGTGCGCCCTCTCCCACTATCACAGGGCCGATAATCGTGGCCGTGGGATAGACAAGAACCGATTTATGGATCCATACGGATTCATCCCGGCACAGATATTCGTCGGGAGAAAGCTCCTCTCCGAGGGCAAGTATGATCTCTCTTATATGGCTGAGCGCCTCCCACGGATACGTATATCCGTCGAGGTACCGCCCGGCCGCAGATTTTGTCGTATCGTACAGGCATTTTGTGGTCATCTGCTCTTTTTTCATACCGCTCTTCTTTCTTTTCCCTTCCTTTTACAGAGATGCCTGATACTGGCGGATGGCATCGACCGTCTGGGCATAGTCGGCCTTCACCTGCTCATAGAGAGGCGCGGCGGCGTCCAGATCCTTCCCTCTCAAAGCCTCCGTCAGGAGATGGCTGGACTCAAACAGCTTGTTAAAGCCCAGATTCTGTCCCACGCCTTTAATCGTATGCGCGGCGCGGAACGCATCGTCATAGTTGCCGTTTTCCATAGATTCGGTCAGCAGCTGATAACTGCCGTCGTCCAAAAATTTGAGTACAAATTTCTGAACCAGGCGTTCCGTGCGCAGACGTCCCATTACGCCTTCAAAATCCCCTTCCAGCGCCGCATAACATTCCTGAAGTGTCATGAATCTTCCTCCTTGCCTTCTTTTATTTCCTCCTGACCATCGCCGTCGTTTCCGTCCTCAATCGGCGAAATCGCTGTCAGGGCATCGCATCCCTTTCCGTCGTAAAACTTAAAATATCCTCTGCCTCCCTGTTTCACCGTGTACAGCGCCTGATCGGCCGCGTGGAACAGCTGATCGTAGTCGGTACCCGCCACATCCGTCTGGGCCACTCCCATGCTCACGGAAATGGGAAAATCCTCATATTTTCCGATCAGAGAATTGAAAATACGGTTGATGGCCAGATCCACGTGCTGCCGGTACTCGAAAAACAGCAGGAATTCATCTCCCCCCACGCGGGCGGATACGGTTCCCTCACGCATATTGCGCTTCAGTGTTTTGGCCATATGGATCAGCACCTGGTCCCCAAACATATGCCCGTATGTATCATTCGCCTGCTTGAAGTGATCCACATCAAAGATCCCCAGAGCAAACTTGCTGTCCGGACGGCTGGTCATCATATCCTGGATCCGGATCCTGGCAAATTTATGATTGTAGAGCCCTGTCATGGCATCATGGGCCGCCATCTCCTCCAGAGCCGCCATCTTAGTCCTCGTTTCATGAATATCCAGAGCTTTTCCAATAGCACCCTGATATTTGGGCGGCTCATCGGAGGACCATGTGGCCCTGGCTATGATCTTGATCCACCGGTCGGTTCCCTTGATCTTTACGCAGCAGTCATAATTGATGATCGGATCAGAGGGAGAGGTATTGATAAGCGCCTGATGCATATTCTCCAGAACGCCCTCCTCAAAGCAGTCCCGGACCGTCTTGTCGGAGCAGGGATTCATGATGATCTCATCCATTCCCAGGTGTCTGGCCCCCCATTCGGAAAGCACGACCATGGGCGGAGATACTGTGTATTCAAACTGGACCTCCTGGGACATATCCGCGAAAAACTGATACTTCATCCTCTCATGATCCAGAAGCTGCAGCGTGCGTTCCGATGCGGACAGCTCCTCATGCTGCATGATCTCATCCGCAATATTGCGCATATTGCGCTTGTCGGACCAGTCGCGGATCTCCACCCGGCTCATCTCCTCGCGGATCTTGTCTTCAAGCTCTCTCAGGCACTGGAGAAGGAGCGGATTAAACTGTCCGCACTGGCCGTCCAGTATCATCTCCACCGCTTTTTCATGCGGAATGGCTTTCTTGTAGACCCGTTCGCTGGTCAGCGCGTCATAGACGTCGGCCAGCGCCACGATCTGGGCCGAGATGGGGATCTCATCTCCCTTCAGCCCGTCCGGATATCCCTTCCCGTCATACCGCTCATGGTGCCAGCGGCAGATCTCATACGCTTTCCGGACCAGGGACTCGTTTTGATGTACAGGGAGCGCTTCCAGCATGGAGGCCCCGATCTCGGAATGGGTCTTCATGACTGCGAACTCCTCCGGAGTCAGTCGGCCCGGCTTATTCAGGATCTCGGCGGGAATGGCGATCTTGCCGATATCGTGCAGAGCCGCTGCGGTGCTGATCATGGAAATGTCGCTCTTGCTTATAAAATATTTATCGCTCATCTGGAGCAGATGCCGGAGCATCAGCTCCGTCAGTGTCCGGATATGAAGGACGTGCTGCCCGCTCTCCCCGTTTCTGAACTCTACAATATGGCTCAGGATGTCGATCATCAGAGCGCTCTGTTTCTCCTTCTCATAGATCTGGTCGGTAACCATGTTGACCAGCTTTTTCTGTTTCGCATAGAGAAGAATGGTATTGACTACACGATGGTGGACTATGATCGCGTCAAAGGGCCGGCTGATGAAATCCGTGATCCCCAGTTCATAAGCCTGCTGTACACGATCCGGCGTATTCTCCGCCGAGATCATGATCACGGGCGTATCCTCGATCCAGCGGAATTCGTTCATCGCCCGCAGTACGCCGAAGCCATCCATCTCCGGCATCACGATATCCAGAAGGAGAAGGTCGATCTCGGACGACTGCTTCTGAAGGATCGCCACCGCTTCCTTTCCGTTCTCCGCTTCGATAATATCATAGTCATTGCCAAGCATATCCGCCAATATGGCTCGGTTCATCTCAGAATCATCCGCAATCAGGACCTTCTGTCTCCGTTCATTGCCCATGTGTCTGCTGTACTTCCTTTCCGCGATACGCGCTGCATTTAAAAAAAGTATAACACAAATCGGGCACCGGGGCAAGTCATTTCCATAATGTGCGCCGGCACTTTACGGCACCCGGCCCGCCTCCGTCCCAAGAACGCCGTCCCCTGCCCCGGGCAGTCCTTCTCAAAGGCCGTCCTGCGGATCGGCGTCACGTAAACTCCGTCATATACGGGCGGTAACGAAGCGGAAGATGGTTCATCTGGCACCGCGGATTGGTCCTCTGCCCGATAGCGATGCTCCTGCAGAAGGTTTTCCACAGCTCCTCGAATTCCTGCTGATCTCCCGGTTCCGCAAGCTTCTCCCAAAACGCCCCGTCCGGGATATGAACCGTCACCGTACTGCCCATAGACCGGTGAACCGCCGCCTTTCTTCGATTCTTGTCGCAGATGATCCAGTTTTCGGCATTCATCCGGTCAACAAAATGAGGAACCGTCAGGGCTATCACGTCATTCTTCGGAGCCGCCACAGCCAGGAGGGCGCCGCCTGCAATCTGTCGGAATCTGAGAAACTCAATCAGGCGATTGGCCTCGTTCTCTACGCTCCGGTTCATCTGGAACACCGCATTGACCGCCGGAATCTGAAGCCTCTCCGCAGCATCCCTCCCCGCGGAAAGGGCATAGATGAGAAAACGGTATATCCTGTCGGCTTTCTCCTCCTCCCTGCTCAGCGAAGCGCGGTAAACCATCCCGCAGGTTTTCCGTCCGGCCCTCCGGATCACGGCCTCCTCTACCCGCAGGAACTTCCAATCCTCCTCTTCCACCCGGCGGTAATCCGCAAACATACGGACATTTCCCGTATCTTCGATCTCCAGGCATACATTGTCATGCCCCAGCCCGCTCGTCCACCCGTCGTAAACTCCGCACAGGATCCCTTCAAATGTATCTCTGCACACAAATACCGTCATACTGCCTCCTCACATCTGTCCGGACAGCACGCTCCCCGCATCCTCGGGGGCGGGAGCCGGATTCAGGAAACCGTCATCAAACATGGACATCTGCCTGTAGGCATCTCTGTGTTCGATATCCCATGCGCGTCTTTGCTCCTCTCCTACCAGCCGGGCAGCCACCGCGTCCGCGTCCATCCGGACAGGGTACATCATCCTTCCCCCGCAGGTAAGAAAAAAGGCGGCTCGTTTCAGAACCACTCCCATCTTCTTGAGATCCGGAAAATCCAGCCGGGATCCTCTGCGGGCCGCAATGATCCTTCTCGCAGACCGGACCCCGATCCCGGGGACCCGCAGAAGCTCGGCATAATCCGCCGTATTTACCTCTATCGGGAACCGGTTCATATTTCGGAGCGCCCAATCGCACTTTGGATCCAGAAACAGATTAAAATTGGGTCTGTCCTCGGTCAAAAGTTCATCGGCCCGGAAGCCGTAAAAGCGCATCAGCCAATCCGCCTGATACAGCCGATGCTCCCGCAGAAGCGGAGGGCCTCCGGGAAGAGCGGGAAGGAGACTGTCGTCATTGACTCTCACGAAAGCGGAATAGAACACTCTTTTCATCTCGTAATTGCGGTAAAGCGCCTCCGCAACCGCAAGCAGCTGAAAATCGGAATCCCGTGTGGCCCCGACGATCATCTGCGTACTCTGTCCCGCGGGGACAAAGCTGCGGAAACCCTTCCGGGGAACGATCTCCTGCTTTCCCGCCGCAATGCCTCGCTGGATCTGACGCATAGGCGCCAGGATCCGGCTTCTGCTCTTGGACGGTGCAAGCATCCTCAGTCCCTCCGAAGTCGGAAGCTCCAGATTAACGCTCATGCGGTCTGCCAGGAGCCCCGTCATCCGGATCAGCTCCGGATCGGCTCCCGGAATGGCCTTCACATGGATATAGCCGTTGAACCCGTACTCGCAGCGCAGCTTCCACAATGTCTGAAACAGCAGATCCATGGTATGATCCGGGCTTTCCAGCACACCGGAGCTGAGAAACAGCCCCTCTATGTAGTTTCTCCGATAGAATTCCACAGTCAGGCGGCACACCTCCTCCGGGGTGAAGGCCGCCCGCCGCACATCGTTTGAACGGCGGTTGATGCAGTAACGGCAGTCATAAACGCATTGATTCGTGAAAAGTATCTTGAGAAGAGAAATGCAGCGCCCGTCTGCCGAAAAGCTGTGGCAGATCCCGGCCTTCACGGCATTTCCCAGCTGTCCCGGCTTCCCTCTGCGCTCCGAACCGCTCGAGGTACAGGACACATCATATTTGGCCGCGTCCGCCAGAATCTCCAGTTTTTCATTCAGTTCCATATTCTCCTGTATCCACATGGCAGAGCCTCCAAAGCAAACATATGTTCCGGATATATTGTACCATAGCTTCTCTGCATTTGCAAGCAAAAATCGAACGTTTGTTCTTATTTTGTCTGCCGCCATTCTTCACCGCGGCGCCGGCTCTGAAACCCATGAATCCCCTTGCTGCGGACTTTCGCGCTCAAGGCCGTGCCTCCCTGGCGTTCCAGCCCTGAAACCCGCGGAGCCCTCGCTGCGGACTTTCTCCGGATACGGATATGGCCCGCGGCGTTTGTGCAGGCACAACGCCGCGGGCCATATCCGTATCTCCGCACCGCTCATTTCTATTCAACATATCCGTCGGGGTTATTCTTCTGCCAGTTCCAGGCATCCCGGCACATCTCCCTGATGCCGCGGCGTGCCACCCAGCCAAGCTCCTCCCGGGCTTTGGACGCGTCCGCGTAGCAGGCCGGAACATCACCGGGCCTTCTCTCTTTGAACACATAATTGATCTTCAGGTCATTGACTTCCTCAAAGGCATTGATCACATCCAGAACACTGTAGCCTACGCCGGTTCCCAGATTATAGATCCAGACGCCGCCCGCCTCGTGTTCCATCTTCTGGAGAGCCTTTACGTGGCCGTCGGCCAGATCCACCACATGAATGTAATCCCGGATGCAGGTGCCGTCCGGCGTATCATAGTCATTGCCGAATACCCCAAGGCAGACCAGCTTGCCCACCGCCACCTGCGTGATATAGGGAAGGAGGTTATTGGGGATCCCCTTCGGGTTCTCTCCGATCCGGCCCGATTCATGGGCCCCGATGGGATTAAAATACCTGAGGAGCATAACCTTCCACTCCCGGTCCGCCGTATGCAGATCCGTAAGGATCTGCTCCAGCATCCCCTTGGTCCTGCCGTACGGGTTGGTGATCGTCCCCTTCGGACAGGTCTCGGTAATGGGAACAAACGCCGGATCTCCGTAAACAGTGGCGGAGGAACTGAATACGATATTCTTCACATTGTGTTTTCTCATCTCATCACAGAGGATCAGCGTACCGGTGATATTGTTGTGGTAATATTCCAGCGGTTTGAAAACGGATTCTCCCACGGCCTTCAGCCCCGCGAAATGGATCACCGCATCGATCTTTTCATTGTCAAATACATTCTTCACCGCCGCCTGGTCCAAAAGATCGGCCTCATAAAAACTCACCTTTTTCCCGGTGATCTCCTCCACCCGTCTTATGGACTCCCTGCAGGAATTGCACAGGTTGTCCAAAACCACCACGTCGTAGCCCGCATTCTGCAGTTCAATACACGTATGGCTGCCGATATAGCCGGCGCCTCCCGTTACCAGAATCGCCATAATTTCTGTCCTCCCGTCGTCATCATCTTTTTTTGCTGCGCCTGCTCTTCCCGGAGCCCTGTCTTCCGGAAAGCAAAGGGACTTTTTTATATTATAATAAAAAAGCCCCTGGAAAACAAGACCGCGCATATAAATTTTCCGTGCTTCCGCATACGCCTAAATCAGGCCGAAATGTCTGCAGGCTTTGTATACCCCGTCGTCCCCCACATCCGCCGTCACATAATCGGCGGCCTCCTTCAGCTCCGGCACCGCGTTTCCCATGGCGATACCGGTTCCCACCGTCTTAATGATCTCATAATCGTTCATGCTGTCTCCGAATGCGTAGCAGTCTCCGATGTCCACCCCAAAATATTCGCAGAGCCGAAGCAGCCCCTTTGCCTTCGATTTCTCCTTTTCCTGGATCCCGCACCCCAGACGCGATGCGATCAGCGGGCAATCCAGCTGCGGGAATCCGGCGGCGATCCGCTCGGCGCCCTCCGGTCTCCCGATATACATCATGGTCCGCACATTCATCTCAGAGAGCAGCCACGGGTCCCGGAACCGCCGTTTGGATTCCCCCCAGCGGAGGCGGTCGATCTCCTCCACCCCGGACGGATTGGTGAAATAGTCCCCGTCTTCCGTGGGAACACCTACGGAAAGCCCTTCGCGGGCGGCGAACTCAAGGATCTGCAGAACCAGCTCTTTCGGCATAAAGGTTTCATAGATCAGCCGGTCCCCCACGGTGATCTTGGTTCCGTCGTTATGTATGACCGCATCCGGGCGGATGCAGTCAAGGTATTCCCTGCAGGTACTCATATCCATATCCCTGGCCGTGGCCAGAACCACATAATAATTCTTTCTCAGCGCGTCCAGCGCCGCAGCCGCACTGTCCGGTATGGTAAACGTGGCATGATCCAGGAGCGTCATATCCAGGTCAAAGCTTACAATGGATTTCTTCATATGCCCTTCATCCTCTCTTATGCAGGCTACTGCTGAAACTGCGTCCGTATTTTTTCAATGGCCTTCTTTTCAATCCGGCTCACATAGGAACGGGATATGCCCATATTCTGCGCGATCTCCCGCTGGGTGTACTCCCGGCTGCCAAACAGCCCGTAGCGCATCTTAAGAACCGTCTGCTCATTCGGCTTCAGACAGCTCGCAAAGGCCCCGTACAGCTCCCGCACATCCTGCTTCAGGATCATATCGTCCAGGGTATCCCTGCTCTCCGTCTCGATCACGTCCACCAGGCTCACCGTTTCGCCGTCCTTATCCACCCCGATGGGATCGTAGAGGGAAACCTCCTTCGCAAATTTTCTGCTGGAGCGCAGAAGCATCAGGATCTCATTCTCAACACATTTGGCCGCGTAAGTCGCCAGACGTCCTCTGTCGGCGTTAAATGTATTCACTGCCTTGATCAGGCCGATGGTCCCTACGGACAGAAGGTCCTCGGAATCGTAGCCGGTCCCCTGGTACTTCTTGACCACATGGGCCACCAGACGCATATTGTGCTCGATCAGTTTATCCCTGGCTTCCCGGTCGCCGTCCCTCAAACGTTCCAGACACTCCCGCTCCTCGCGGGCCGACAGCGGTTTTTTATATGTTTTCAAGCCACAAGCCACCCGAAAGCAAAACTTACTGTAGTTTATGCCACGGCGGCTTTTCAAGTGCTTTTACACCCGGCCCGCCTGCTTATACTATTTTAGACGGCTGTATCCGGCGCTTTCCGCAGGACGCCGTCAATGATGGAACAGCCGGATCCCCGTAAACACCATGGCGATCCCGTACTTGTCGCAGGTTGCGATCACCTGGTCGTCGCGGACAGAACCTCCCGGCTCGGCGATATACTCGACTCCGCTTTTCCTCGCCCTTTCGATATTGTCTCCGAATGGGAAGAACGCGTCGGAGCCCAGGGACACGCCGCTCATCCGATCCAGCCACGCGCGTTTTTCCTCACGGGTAAACACGGGGGGCTTGACCTTAAAGGTCTTCTCCCAGACACCGTCGGCCAGTACATCCATATATTCGTCCCCAATATAAACGTCGATGGCATTGTCCCGGTCAGCCCTCCGGATGCCGTCAACAAAGCTGAGAGAAAGCACCTGGGGCGCCTGCCGCAGGAACCAGTTGTCCGCTTTCTGCCCCGCGAGGCGCGTACAATGGACCCTTGACTGCTGCCCTGCCCCGATCCCGATCGCCTGGCCGTCCTTGGCATAGCAGACGGAATTCGACTGGGTATATTTCAGCGTGATCAGGGAAATGGCGAGGTCGATCTTCGCCGCTTCCGGGATCTCCTTATTGGCTGTGACCACATTGGAAAGAAGCTCCTCGTCGATCCGGAGTTCGTTGCGGCCCTGCTCAAAGGTAATGCCGAAAACCTGCTTTTTTTCCACGGGATCCGGGACATAGTTCTCATCGATCCGGATCACACAGTAATTTCCGTTCTTTTTTGCCTTCAGGATCTCCAGAGCCTCCGGCTCATAGCCCGGCGCGATGACCCCGTCCGACACTTCACGTTTGATGATCCTGGCCGTATCCACATCGCACACGTCGGAAAGGGAAATAAAGTCCCCGAAGGAGGACATACGGTCCGCGCCTCTGGCCCTGGCATACGCACAGGCGAGCGGGGAAAGCTCTCCCATATCGTCCACCCAGTAGATCTTCTTCAGCGTATCGGTCAGAGGAAGCCCTACCGCGGCTCCTGCGGGGGAGACGTGCTTAAACGAGGCCGCCGCGGGAAGGCCGGTGGCCTTCTTCAGCTCCTTCACCAGCTGCCAGCCGTTGAAAGCGTCCAGGAAATTGATATATCCGGGCCGGCCGCAGAGGACGGTGATGGGAAGCTCCGCCCCGTTCTCCATATAGATTCGGGACGGTTTCTGGTTGGGATTGCAGCCGTATTTCAGTTCAAGTTCTTTCATCTCGGATCCTCCTTTTTCTGTATCGGGAACCGTCAGGCCGGGCATTTCCCGGCCTGACGGCCCGTTTGTATGTTATTTGTTCTTGTTCATGATGCGCGTCTCATACTCGCCCGTGCGGATATCGATATAGCGGACAAACAGGGAAACCTTGTTGTCCTCGTTCAGATTGTTCCAAAGAATATCGGTAAACTCGTCGATGGAGCCGGGAATGTCCACCGTCTTCGGCTCTCCCTCAAAGCTGGGCAGGGGATTGCCGTCCCCTTTATAGGTGTGGATGAAATGGCCCTCGCCTGCCAGCGGGCTCTCGTAAGCAAAGGTAAATCTGCGGCAGGAGGCAGGATCGCCGTCTGCACTCTTGAGTATGGAAAGCGCATAGTTGAAGCCGCCGCCCTCCAGGTGCAGGATGCCGGAGATCCTGGGCGTATAGTTGGGGGCATCCGGCTCGAAGGTACGGCTCCTTAAGCACTGCTCAAAGGTCAGCTGCTTGTCCATTCCCTCATAGATGGTGTCGGTCTGGTCGCCGTTGGTGACGATCATCTTGTTGCCAAGCACACGGACCGGCGCGTAGATGATCAGGCTGGGGTCTTCCAGCTTCTCGGGATCGAACGCCTGCGTCCGGATCCCCGCGCCGTCCTCCACAAACACGCGGTTGCGGCTGTTCTCGCTTCTCCCCATGATGAAATAGGCAGCTGCGGCCCTGGAGCCGTCCGGGGTTTTCCCGATGACGATCCCTCTGCCCGGATAGGCATTTTCCCTGAGTTCCTTTGCCAGATCAAGTTTCTGCATATTGTGATTCCTCCTTTTCTTTGTCTGTCCCAAAGCGCAGTTCCCGCAAGACCGGAAGATGAGAAGAGGCGCCGGCAGCGGCCCCTCCATACCGGCGGTATCTGCATCACGCGGGGCGCAGCCTCCCGTGAGATAAAGCCGAATCCGGCTCCTGTCTCACGGAGCGCGGTTCCCTGTGAGATAAAAATGCGCCTGGGCACCACAAAACAGTATGCCCAGGCGGTCGGCTCTGCTATTACGTGCTCCCCCGTGGTTGTCCACTGACTCCGCCAGTCGCACGTCGATATGTTCATCATATCGTATCGGCCGGATCTTTTCAAGCCCTTTTTTACTTTCCGGCTGATTTTTCATCCGGGGCGGACCCGCCCCTCTCCCGTCACTCGTTCCGGATAGCGGCAAGCGGACTTAAACGCATGGCCCGCAGGGACGGGAAAAAGCCCGCGGCCATTCCTACAAAGACCGCAAAAACGATGGCGCTTCCCGCAAGCCACAGCGGGATCCGGGATATATCGCCGTCTACTCCCATCATGGCCTGCCCCAGAGAAAGGAAATGGTTCAGGGCATAACCTCCCGCATAGCTTATCAAAAGGCCGGCCACGCCTCCCATGAAGCCGATGAAGCCCGATTCGATAAGGAACATATTGCGGATATTGCGCAGATCGCAGCCCAGAACCTTGATGACCCCGATCTCCTTGGTCCTCTCATAGATCGACATCATCATGGTATTGGCGATCCCGATGGCCGCCACGAACAGGCTGACCGCGCCGATCCCTCCCAGGACAAGCTGGATGATCCCGTATGTCTGCTGGGCCTGCTCGATCCACTCCATCTGGCTGTCCGTCTGATACCCCATATCGCTGAGCTTCTTCTGAACCTCCGTTACGTTGTCCATATCATCCACAAACACCATCATCTGGTCATAGATAAAATACGGATACGGCTTGCCCTTGCTGTTGGTCGGCTGTCCGGGAATCTGTTTCTTTTTAAAGATCCGCTTCAGCTCCGCTTTCAGAAGATCGATATCCGCATAGACGCCATAGGAGTAGGTATTGTAATCGCTGTCGCCTCCCTCCCCGATGCCTCCGGTGGGAACGAGATATTTCTTGGGCGGCTTCACGCCGCTGTCAGAGCTGTTTCTGGATTGATCGTAGGCGGACACGTCAAAAATGACAAACACCGGCTCCCCGATCAGATCCACATTCGGCGGCGTTTCCATGTTCCGGAAGCTCTCTCCCGTCTTTTCATTGTCAAACCTGGTCCGTACCTGGTTGCCATAGTAGAATTTCAGTTCGCTGTCTCCCGGATCCGCCAGCTTCCCCTCGGCCATCGGCATCCCCTCCAGATACTTCCTGGTCACCCCGTACACGGTGGTATCCTGGATATAAACGCCCTGCTTGATGATCACCGAAGACTGAAGCCTGGGGGAAACCGACTCTACGTGCTCCAGCTTTTCAAACTCCGCGGCCGTCTCATCCGTAAGCATATTCTCCTCCGAAGCGGATCCGCTGTAATAGTTGTTGGAAAACACGGTCACAAGCGTCATATCTCCGTAGGAAGCATACTGCTTGATCAGCAGGTCGTTTAAACCCACGCCCAGCGATACCATGATGACCACGGAAGCCGTTCCGATGATCACGCCCAGTACCGTCAGGAATGTTCTGAGCTTTCTCCTCTTTAAATTGTTAACGCTCATCGCGAGCAGATCCAGAAATCTCATTTACAAATCCTCTTCCGAAGCCTTCGCTTTCTTTCTTCTGCGGATCACGATTCCGGCCGCGATCCCCACGGCGACCACAGCCGCCGCGGCTATGATATATTTCAGGTACTTCATGATGCCGGAGGGTTCCTCCTCCGGATAAACGTCGGCGCTCCCCGCCTCGAACTCGTCAAAATCTATCACCGGCTCCTCGTTCACCTGGAGAAACATCTCCTTCTCCACCGCCGGCTGCTGCTCCCCGGATTCGTCTTCATATGTGATGATGATCTTCACCTTTCCTTCATCCATGGTCGCGGCGGCTCCCACCAGCATCACATCCACATTTCCCGTCTCTCCGGGCTTGATATTCCCCACATACGCCTCGTTTCGGACGATGGAATCGGCTTCAAACGCCACCATCACATTGTAGAGGATCACCTTGCCCGTATTGTTGATCGGAAACATGACGTTGCTCTCCGACCCTACGTTGATGCTGGCCGGCGGAGAGGGGCACCTCCCGCCGCCAGGCGGAGAAG
>CANRGP010000056.1 GCA_947630085.1 uncultured Lachnospiraceae bacterium | reverse complement strand
TCTTTCAAAAAATGCGGTAGAGCAGCACTTTGGACAGGTTCAACCGCTTTTCTGGTGCAGTTTGCGGAAACTCAAGATTGAGATTTTGCAGTTTTATTGAGATATTGGCTGATATGTACACATTTTAAAAACCGGTCCGAAACGGATATGCGCCCTTTTCAGGGCCGGTTTTGGCGGTGAATATTCCGGGCCGGAGGGAGCGGGCCGTCAATATCGAATCCCGCGGGGCCTCCGCTTATTTCTGCTTGCATAAATCGCCGTCTGAATTTATAATAGGAATAAGCCTCAGAGAGGAGGATCTGTATGCCGCAGGATAAAAATGCCGGGAAGGATCCGGAGAACAGCCGCACATTTATACGGGAAAAGGTAGCGAGACCGCCGATGACAAAGAGACAGGCATTCGTGAGAATGGCCGCGTATGCGCTGCTTGCGCTTCTTTGCGGCGCCGCGGCAGGGACTGCGTTCGCCGTGGCGGGCCCCGTAGCGGAGAAATATCTGGCGCCCCCGGATGAGGAAACCCCGGCCCCGGTCACGATCCCTACGGATGTGGAGACGGCCTCTGCCGCGACGTATGCCGCGCCGGAGACGCTTCCGGAAACGGCGGCGCCGGAGACCACGCCTGCGGAGATATCCGAGGAGGCATCTTCCGAGGAAGAGACAGAGCCTATTGAAGAGATCCTTCAGTCCGCCATTGAAAAATACAGTTATACGATAGATGACATCAACTCCATGTACGATTCGCTCCACGGCCTGGTACAGGAAGCAGATGCGGGGATTGTGACCGTACACTCCCTTCGCCAGGAAACAGACTGGTTCGACAACCCTCTGGAGACCTCCGGACAGTATTCCGGGATCGTCATTGCCGCTACGGAATCCGGGTATCTGATCCTCACCCCGGCGGGCGCGGTCGAAGATGCGGACTCACTCCGTGTGGCCTTTATGGACGGGAGCGAGGCGCCGTGCACGGTGCGGCAGATCGACCGGATCACCGGAATGGCCGTAGTCAGCGTGGATTCCGGGGAGATCGATCCGGATATGGAGACGCAGATCCGCGTGCTGGCCCTGGGCAATTCGTATATGACCAGGCAGGGCGATCTGCTTGTGGCGGTGGGATCGCCGACAGGGCTCCCGCGCTCCAGCGCTTACGGGGAAGTCGCCTATATTTTGCGTAATGTCCAGACGGCGGACGGAACGGAAAGGCTGTTCTATGTGGACGCGCCTGCGAGCGCTCCGGAAGGAACGTTCTTCCTGAATACCTCCGGGGAGCTGGTGGGATGGGCGACCGACCGCTATGATGGCGGCCGGACCGCGGCGGTTGTGGGAATCTCCGATTATAAGCACATTCTGGAGAAGCTTTCCAACGGGATACCCGCCCCTTATCTGGGGATACGCGGCCAGGAGGTCAGTGAGGAGATGGCCGGGAGCGGGATGCCGAGAGGACTCTATGTATCCGAATGTATTACGGACGGTCCGGCTTATGACGCAGGGATCCAGAACGGGGACATTATTACCCGGATCGGAGAAGAGGAGGTTACCTCTATGGCGGAATTTCAGGCGCGGCTTGGAGAACTCCGCCATGGGGAGATCGTGACTGTGACACTCCAGAGAAAGGGTCTGGGGGAATATATTGAACTGCAGTATGAAGTGGTTCTGGGGGCCAGATAATGCGCGGCCCTTGCAGGACAGGCGGGGATGAGGTGCCGGATGAGATATATTGACACGTTAAAAGAGGGAATGAGAATTTCGGAGGTCTATCTGTGCAAAAGCAGGCAGATCGCTCAGACAAAAGCCGGAAAGGATTATGGAAATCTGGTGCTCCAGGATAAGACGGGCACGATCGATTCCAAGATCTGGGATCTGAATTCGCCGGGGATCGGAAGCTTCGACGCCATGGATTATGTATATGTGGACGCGGATGTTACGATGTTCCAGGGAAACCATCAGCTGAATATCCGCAGGATCCGAAGAGCGGACGAGGGAGAATATTCCCCGCAGGACTATCTTCCGGTGTCGGCCAAAGATATAGATTCTATGTATGATCAGCTGCTGGAATTTGTCCGCTCCATCAGGAATCCCTACCTGAACCGGCTGGCCGCGTCGTTTTTTGTGGACGACGCGGAATTTGCCAGGGCGTTCCGGTTTCACAGTGCCGCCAAGAGCGTTCATCACGGCTTCGTGGGAGGACTTTTGGAACACACACTGAGTGTGGTGGGGATCTGCTCCTATCTGGCGAACCATTATCCGGAATTGAACCGGGACCTTCTGATCAGCGCCGCTATGTTCCATGACATCGGCAAAATGAAGGAGCTTTCTGCGCTTCCGGAAAACGACTATACCGACGACGGACAGCTGCTCGGCCATATTGTTATCGGGGCGGAGATGGTAAATGACCACATCCGGGAGATCGCGGGGTTTCCGAAGAAGCTGAGAACAGAGCTTCTGCACTGCATTTTGGCCCATCACGGGGAGCTGGAGTTCGGATCCCCCAAGAAACCGGCGCTTCTGGAAGCGCTGGCGCTGAGCTTCGCCGACAATATGGACGCAAAGCTGGAGACGATGATCGAGGCCATCCGGAGCGGCGGAGACAATGCGGGCTGGCTGGGATATAACCGCTTCCTCGAGACGAATCTCAGGAGGACATCGGAATAAACTTCCCATACGCGGATCTGACGGAAACTTGCGGGATCCGGAGAGAAACGGGGGCAGGCATGAACGGCGAAACGGGAAGACGGAAGAAAAACGATACATTTACGGTGCGGATCGAAGATATGTCGGAGGACGGCTCCGGCGTGGGAAAATGTGACGGATATATCTGGTTCATTAAAGACGCGGTCGTCGGCGATGTAGTAGAAGCAAAAGTGATGAAGACCGGAAAGTCATACGGATTTGCACGGCTTGAACGGGTCCTGACGCCGTCGGAGAAACGGGTCGTACCGCCCTGCCCGGTGGCCAGGCAGTGCGGCGGCTGCCAGCTTCAGGCCATGTCGTATGAAGCAGGGCTCGCGTTTAAGGAGAAAAAGGTATATGAAAATCTGCGGAGGATCGGCGGGTTTACAGATCTGCGGTTTGCGGAGACGGACGGATCCGTGAGGGCGGCCGCCGCGGATGGCGAGGAGACGGAGAGCGGGATGATCCCGCTCTATCCTATCATGGGGATGGATCATCCCTGGCGCTACCGCAATAAGGCGCAGATCCCGTTCGGATCCGACAAAAACGGCGATATTGTGACCGGCTTCTATGCGGGGCGCACACACTCCATCATCGGCCATGACGACTGCCTGCTGGGCGCAGAAGAAAACAGCCGGATCCTTTCCATCATCAAACAGTATATGCGTGAAAATCATGCCGCCCCCTATGACGAGGAGACACACAGCGGCCTGGTGCGCCACGCTTTGATCCGCAAAGGCTTTCGCACAGGCGAGCTGATGGTGTGCCTGGTGATCAACGGGCGAAGGCTTCCCGCGGCGGAGAGGCTTGTTTCGGCCCTGCGCGCGCTGCCTGGAATGACCGACATTTCCTGCTGCGTCAATACCGATCGGACCAATGTGATCCTGGGGCGTGAGATCATCAGCCTCTATGGGCCGGGATATATCACGGATTATATCGGAAGCATAAAATACCGCATTTCTCCCCAGTCCTTTTATCAGGTAAACCCGGTGCAGACCGAGAAGCTTTACGGTACGGCGCTGGAGTACGCGGATCTGACCGGAACGGAGACGGTGTGGGATCTGTACTGCGGGATCGGAACCATTTCCCTTTTTCTTGCGCAGAAAGCGGGCCGGGTCTATGGAGTGGAAATCGTGCCGCAGGCAGTGGCCGACGCCCGCGAGAACGCCCGCATAAACGGTTTGACCAACGTGGAGTTTCTGGAAGGCAGGGCCGAAGAGGTCCTGCCGCAGCAGTATGCGCAGAATCACATCCGCGCGGATGTGATCGTTGTGGATCCGCCGCGCCGGGGATGCGATACGGCCTGCCTTGAGACGATCGTGGAGATGGCGCCGCGCCGGGTGGTATATGTGAGCTGCGATTCCGCCACGCTGGCGCGGGATCTGAAGTACCTGTGCGGACATGGGTATGAACTGAAGAAGGTAAGATGCTGCGATATGTTCGGATGGACCGGGCACGTGGAGACCGTGTGCTTATTGTCCCAATAAAAGGCGTATGATGTTATCCGCGTGGGGGTAGAGTTGAACGAAAAGAGAAAGCCGAAAAGCAGAAACGTGAGTTTTATGTTTCAAGGCTTAGTTGGGAAAACAGTCTGTATGGAACAGAGTTTGAAGTTAAGCTGCGCAATGAGATGACGCAAAAAGCACTCGCCAGGGAGTGCGCTGAATGGATTTGAAAATCAAGCCGGATCGTACTTCACCGGAGTTGCTTTTTGGCTGTCTGTTGGAATGGGGATTTTCTTTATCCTTGCCTTACACCTCAGAGCAGATAGATGGATGCAGGGTGTATAATTATAATGACGGTGATTTGACTGCATATTTTGATGAAAATGTCCGGGATTCTGTGATCAATGAGATTGCTCGACGACAATCTTTTCGTGCTGTTTTTCAAGGCAACAGTTTTAACGGCAGTTTTGCAAAAATCAACGTGGGAAAATTTTTCAAAATGTTGGCACCGGATACAAGAGTAAAAGTGATCTAGGAGGGCGGCAATGAGAAAAAGTGAATTGACGATTTTGATTAATCAGGATTTTTTTCAAAGTATTTCTGACATATTGGAAGAAGCCCATAGAAAGGCTAAAACGGCTATCAATCTCTCTATGGTATATGCTTATTTTGAAATTGGCAGGATGATCGTTGAAGAGGAACAGCACGGAGAGAGTCGGGCTGCATATGGTACACGGCTTTTGAAAGAGTTATCAACATATTTGACACAGATTTATGGAAAGGGATTTTCGATTGGAAATCTGAAAAACATTCGACAGTTTTATAAAGTATATTCAACAGATCAAATTGGCGAAACAGTGTTTAGCCAATTTGAAAATCTGCCTGCAGCCAGTACCGGCAGGAAGTTTTTCCTGAGCTGGTCGCATTATTTAAAGCTGATGCGAATCGATAATGTAGAGGAGAGGCATTTTTATGAGATTGAGTCTGTGAAAAATGACTGGAGCCTCAGTGAGCTGAAACGTCAGTATAACAGCGCTCTTTATGAACGGCTGGCACTTAGCACGGATAAAGAAAAAGTTTATAGGCTTGCAATGGAAGGGCAGAAGATCGAAACCCCAAAGGATGCGGTGAAAGATCCCTATGTCCTTGAATTTTTGGGAATGCAGGAACTTCCGGAATATTCAGAAAATGAATTGGAAAGCCATATTATCGACCATTTGCAGCAATTTCTATTGGAATTGGGAACGGGCTTTGCATTTATTGGACGACAGGTGCGCTTTACGTTTGATGAGGAGCATTTTATGGTCGATCTGGTGTTTTATAATCGTTTGCTGCGTTGTTTTGTGTTGTTTGACTTAAAGATCGGAGAATTGAGACATCAGGATATTGGTCAGATGCAGATGTATGTCCACTATTATGACCGCAAGGTAAAACTTTCCGATGAAAATCCGACGATAGGAATTTTACTGTGCAAAGAAAAGAACAATGCGGTTGTGGAAATGACTCTGCCAGAAGATAACGCGCAGATTTTTGCCAGCAAGTATGAGACAGTTCTGCCCAGTAAAGAGGCTTTAAGGCAGCTATTGGAAGAACATCTTTCAGAAGAAGATGGAGGCGGGGCTTCATGAAAATACAATGGATGCTATATGATCTGTCCTGCGATATGCTTAGCGTGAAAGGAAGTAGGGGACAGCCGTAAAGCGGCGTACTGAAACAAGCCGTTGACTGAACCGCCACACATCCTAACAAGAACTAAAACCATTCTTAGTGTACAGATTAATAGAGCCACTTATTTGTGCTTGAAAGGCGGCGGAGTGGAGATTAATTATGAATGTAATCAACTTTTTTGAAAGCGACAGGCAGGAACACTGGCTTAAAGAAATAGCGAAAAGTGATTGGAGGGCAGGTGCTTTTCTGCATGAGCTGCTCAGCAAAGGAACTTTTTTTGATGCCGTTGGAGAGGGCTCCAGGGTGCTGCTGCTGACAGAGGGTGATGAACTGATTTCTTTTTGTACATATGCGAAAAAAGACGATATTCAGCCGACAGAACTTACACCTTGGATGGGCTTTGTCTATACGTTCCCCAGACATCGCGGGCATCGCTATGCAGGATTGCTATTTGAGGAAATCGAACGGCTTGCAAAACAAGAGCATATTGCAAAAGTGTACATATCGACGAATCACGTTGGATTATATGAGAAATATGGATGCGAGTATAGCACACAAATGAAGGATATGGACGGAGCAGCTTCAAGAGTATACGTGAAAAGGATTGAATGACGCAGCTCTGCCGATTTTGCGGAGGCCGGCAAAACAGAAAAATGGGCGGTGACGGAGAGCTGAAGTTATATTTATCCGTTTGTATCAAAAGTGTCTTCCGCGCCGGGCGCCTGGGCGGCGGGAGGATCGCTGAACCGCCCGCGTTTCTGAACGCGGGAGCGCTTCTCGATTTCTTCGGGCGTCATTTGTGATGAGATCGACAATAAAACCTCCCTGAGCCGCGGATTTATTTTCAGGTTCCGCTCCTGCGTTCTGCGGATGATCCCGCAGCAGCCGACGGGCGATATGTAAATATCTTCCGGCGCGTCCGGAGAGACGACGGCGCTCATATCCCGAAATTCACAGGCTTCGGGGGCCGCCGTGCAGTTGAGCGTATGATCCGCACCGATTTCCGCGATGCCTTTTCCGAAGTCCAGAAGGAAGCCCTGCCCGGGGATCTCCGTGGTTTGCGCACATAAAAACTCTTTCCTGGAATCCAGATCCATTGTGTCGCAGGAGTAATCGGCAAGACGCCGGCCGATCCACCTGACAACAGGAACCGCCCAGGAATTCCCGACGGCCTGGTAGCGGTTGGTCTTCTTGGCGCCCGGCAGGTCCGTGTAATTGTCGGGGAGCCCCATCAGCCGTTCGCACTCAAGGGGAGAGAAGCGGCGGATGCGGCCATCCTGAACGATAAACAGCGATCCGTTATAGGCGGCGGCGTTCCCGTTCCACTTTGTCCCATAGGCGGAATACAGGCAGTCCGTGTATTCTCTGAACACTTCAAACAGGTGGCCGTCCTTCTCGAACGTTGACGGTGCGGAGGGATATTCTTCCAGATTTCCCGTGTGATATTCAAATAATATATTTTCCGGAAAGAAATTTTTCCCGCCGGCCATAAGGTACAGACGCCTGCGCTGCTGCGGCAGGCCAAAATATTTTGCGTCCAATACTCTCCACGCGACATTTCTTTTTGCGCCGTGTATAACGCCGGCATTCGGCCAGCGCTTCCGCGGGATCACAGTATCAAAGCCGGCCAGGGAACAAACCAGGCGGCCGAAGGTATTTGTTTTATCGGTAAGCACACCCTCTACGTTTTCCCAGAAAATAACGGAGGGCTCCTTCCCCTCCGCCTGTCGTCTGGCGTCATTGGAGTCCGCAATGTCAGCGAAGCGGAGAGTCAGATTTCCCCGGTTGTCATTCAGCCCGTTTTTCCGGCCGGCAAGTGAAAATGCCTGGCACGGCGTTCCGCCGCAGATCAGGTCCGGAGCGGCAATGCCGCCGGAGCTGATTTTTTCCGGGATACCGATCATGTCTCCCAGGTTTTCTATATGCGGGTATTTTTCCGCCAGGACGCGGGACGGAAAGGCGGCTGTCTCGGAAAACCACTCAAACCGCATTCCAAGCGGCTCCCATGCGACGGACGCGGCTTCTATGCCGGAGCAGACGCTTCCCACTGACGTAAATAACATAGGCATGACCTCTCCTATCCGAATAGTAACAGACATATAGATACTATATCATGCTTTCGGCGCAAATGCCATATTTTCGGCAAATTTTGATCGCGTGTGCGGGACAGAGAGCGGCACGGCGCGGATCCTGCGGCCGCATAAAGACATTGACTTGTCCGGGCGCCTGCAATATAATGCTATATACCGGCAGAACGAAGAACGGTACCGGGCGCGGAGCGGCCTGCCGCGCCGCGTCCCCGCGCCGGAGACAACCGGAGACAGGCCCGGAGATAAGCCCGGAGAAAGGAAAATCCGTCCCCGTCACCTTTGGCGACCGGATGATACGAGATAAATGAAAACATGGGTTCCGGATTTTTTGTATTCCATGCTGAGAGGACAGTATGGTGAGTCCGATGCTGAGAGGATCGCGGACGGCCTGGGAAAGCGCCGGCCCGTGACGCTGCGGGTCAATACGCTGAAAGCGGATCCGGAGCGGGTCAGGGCGCGCCTGGACGGAGAGGGGATCGCATATCAGGATGTCCCGTGGAGCCGGGAGGCGCTGATCATTCGGGACGACAGGGAGCCGCGGATCCGTAAACTGGATCTTTATGAGAACGGGGAGATCTATCTGCAGAGCCTGTCTTCCATGATCCCGGCGATCCTGGCGGAGCCGCGGGCCGGAGAGACCATACTGGATATGGCGGCGGCCCCGGGAGGCAAGACGACGCAGATGGCCGCGCTTTCCGGAGGACGGGCGCAGATCACGGCCTGTGAAAAGAATAAGGTGCGGTCCGACCGCCTGCGGTTTAATCTGGACAGGCAGGGGGCAGGCAGCGTCCTGGTGATGAACTGCGATGCGAGGAAGCTGGATCCCTGCTTTTCTTTTGACAAGATCCTTCTGGATGCGCCGTGCAGCGGGAGCGGAACACTGTATCTCCCGCAGGCGGATCCGGCCTTTACCGAGGAGCTGGTCAGACGCTCCGTGAGGACGCAGGAGGCGCTGCTGTCCAAGGCGCTGGCGCTCCTGAAACGCGGCGGGGAGCTGATCTACTCCACCTGCTCGGTTCTGGAATGTGAAAATGAATCGGTGGTCCGGCGGGCTGTTTCCTCCTCCCTGGCGGAGCTTGTGCCCCTGAAACCGCCGGGAGAAACAGAAGATCCGGACCCGCGCCGGGAAGAAGCTGTCGATGAAGATCCGGAGCTTTCCGCCGGCAGGATCCCTCTTCTGCCGACGTCCCTTCCCGGCACGCTCTGTATCTGTCCGACCGGGTATTATGAAGGATTTTTTGTGGCAAAGCTTCGGCGCAGATAGAGAAAAGCGCCGGGAGACGGGAGCAAATGATAATGAACCGAAAGATTTTTAAAGAAGCGGTGATCCGGACGGTCCCGGTCATGACCGGGTACCTGGTCCTGGGTACCGGCTTTGGGATATTATCCGAGAAAAACGGATATGGCGTGTGGTGGGCGCTGGCGATGAGTGTTTTTATTTATGCGGGCTCCATGCAGTACCTGATGGTCAGCCTTCTCTCATCGGGCGCGTCGGTCATATCCACGGCGTTGACGACCCTGATGGTAAATGCCAGACATCTGTTTTACGGCATTTCCATGATCGACCGCTATAAGGACGCGGGAAAGCGGAAGCCGTATCTGATATTCGCCCTGACGGATGAGACGTATTCCCTGGTCTGCCGGGGGGACTGCCCACCGGGAGCGGATCCCCACCGCTTTTATTTTCTGGTATCGCTTCTGAACCAGATATACTGGATCATAGGAAGCGTCCTGGGAGCGCTGATCGGCTCGGCCATCACCTTTAACACCGCCGGGATCGATTTTGCCATGACCGCTCTGTTTATCACCGTATTTGTGGAGCAGTGGCTGACGGCGGAAAACCATATCCCCGCCATAGCGGGGGTGGTCATCACCGTGGCCTGCCTGATCATATTCGGGAGCGATCTGTTTCTGATCCCCTCTATGACGCTGATCCTGATCGGGCTCTCTCTGGCCCGCAAAAAACTGGAACCGAAAAAGGAGAAAAAGGAGGAAGAGGACAATGACTGATACGAAAGCCGTCATTCTGATCGCGGTCAGCGCCGGAGTTACGGCCCTGCTGCGCTTCCTTCCGTTTGTCCTTCTGGGCTCGCGCAAAACTCCCGGGTTCATCACCTACCTGGGAAGAGTGCTTCCTTACGCGATCATGGGGATGCTCGTGGTATATTGTTTAAGAAACATTACCCCGCTGGTATGGCCGCACGGCCTTCCGGAGCTTCTGGCGGCAGCGGCGGTAGTGCTGCTCCACCTGTGGAAGCGCAATACGCTGCTGAGCATTGCCGGCGGGACGGTGCTGTATATGGTCCTGGTGCAGTTTGTATTTCAATAATTGAAGGGCGTCATGACCTTTCCGGCCAGGACCTCTTCATAGTCCTTGAGATTGCGGGCCAAAAGCTCCGGCGTGTTGAGCCCGTAGGGGCACCGGGAAGCGCACTGCCCGCAGTGCAGACAGTCTTTTATCTTCATCATCTTTTCCTGCCCTTCAGGAGACAGGTGCCCTTCGCTGGGAGAGCGGCGGAGCAGCAGGGACATCCGGGCGCAGTTGTTGATCTCGATCCCGACAGGGCAGGGCATACAATAGCCGCATCCCCGGCAGAAGCTCCCGAGAAGCTGCTTCCGGTCGCTCTCGATGACCTCCCGGTATTCCGGCGTCATGACCGGAGGCTTCCCGATATAGCCGAGAAATTCATTCAGTTCAGATTCTCTCTGAATCCCCCAGATAGGCAGTACATTGTCGAATTGAGCGGCATAGGCATAGGCCGCCGCGGAGTTGGTGATAAGCCCGCCGGAAAGGGACTTCATCGCGATAAAGCCTACGTTGTGTTCTCTGCAGGCGCTGACGATCTCCAGCTCTTTGTTCGAAGACAGGTAGCTGAAGGGAAACTGAAGCGTATCGTAGAGGCCGCTTTCGACGCTCTCCGCGGCGACGGACAGCCGGTGGTTGGTCAGACCGATAAAGCGGATCTTCCCCTGGCGCTGCGCCGTAAGCGCCGCGTCATAGAGCCCGTCGCTTCCGCCCGGGACGGGGCAGAACGGCGGATTGTGGAACTGATACACATCGATATAGTCCGTTTTGAGCAGGGTCAGGCTTTCGTGAAGATCCTTCCAGAATTCCTCCGCGCGGACGGCCGCGGTCTTGGTGGCGATGCAGATCCGGCTTCGGACCCCGGCGAACGCGTATCCCAGCTTTTCTTCGCTGTCTGTGTAGGCGCGGGCGGTGTCGAAATAGGTGATGCCGCCGTCGAAGGCTTTTTGAAGCAGGCGGACGGCTTCCTGCCTGGAGACGCGCTGGATGGGCAGCGCCCCGAACCCGTTTTTATTGACGGTGATATCGGTTCTTCCCAGAATAACGTTATCCATAGATGAACTCCTCTCCGGCCCGTTCCTCCGGAGGGCCGCCCCCGGCGCTTTCTTCATTATTATAGCATTTTTCCGGAGGCGAGACAACCGGGAACGCAAAATTCCGGATATAGACGAAATCGATTTATTGTGCTATAATGAAAAAATATAAGGAGAACTGCAATGAAAGGGAAGAAGAACGTAAAGGGGCAGCTGGGGGTTTATATGCAATGGCCTGTATGGCTTGCCGTGCTTGTTATTCTCATGAATGTGGTGGTAGGCGTCATGGATCTGGGCGCCGGCATTGCCATGGGCGGATTCACGCTCATATATCTGATCCTTGCCGTTTCTCTGTATGTATTTACACGTAAAAAGCTCCTGGCGGGCATGGTGGAGTTTTCCGCCGACTACGCGTGGATCCAGAAAAAGCTCCTGGCGGATCTGGACGTGCCTTACGTGGTCACGGATGAGAGCGGACGGATGCTGTGGATGAACGACCGCTTCAATGATCTTGTGAAGGAGACGCACGGCAAGACGGGCACGCTCATGTCCATGTTCCCGGATGTGGAGAAGGAGCTTCTCCGGGGGATCAAAGACAAGGCCAGCGTTCACACGAGCCTGGGCGACAGGAAGTACCGGATGGATTTCAAACCGGTCTCCGTGGGCGAGGATTCCGACGTTTCCCGGAAGGAGGGCGGGGCTTCGGACGCCCAGCCGCTGATCGCCGTATATCTTTTTGACGAGACGGAACTGCTGCAGTACCAGAAGCAGATCACCGACCAGAAGATGGTGGCGGGACTCATATATCTGGATAATTATGACGAGGCTCTGGAGAGCGTGGAGGAAGTGAGACGCTCCCTTTTGATGGCCCTGATCGAGCGGCGCATCAACAAATACATCGGCGGGATGTACGGCGTGGTGAAGAAGCTGGAGAAAGACAAATACTTCTTCGTGATCCGGCAGCAGTACGTATCGGAGCTGCGTGAGCAGAGATTTTCCATTCTGGAAGAGGTCAAAGCGGTCAATATCGGCAATGAGATGGCGGTCACCCTGAGCATCGGCCTGGGCATGGGCGGAGAGACCTACGGGCAGAACTATGAATTTGCGCGTATGGCCATTGATATGGCCCTGGGACGCGGCGGAGACCAGGCTGTGATCAAGAGCGCGGACAAGATCGAATACTTTGGAGGAAAGACCCAGCAGCAGGAGAAGACCACCAGGGTCAAGGCCAGGGTCAAGGCCCATGCGCTCCATGAGCTGATCGATACGAAGGACCGCCTGCTGATCATGGGGCACCGCCTCGGCGATATCGACTCCTTCGGAGCCGCCGTGGGGATCTACCGGATCGCCACCGCGCTCAATAAGAAAGCCCATATCGTGATCAATGACATTACTTCATCGGTGCGGCCCATGTACGAGCGGTTCACCCCGGCCGCCGGGTATCCGGAAGACCTTTTCTTAAACGGCAGCCAGGCGCTGGACAGGGTGGATGCCAATACGCTTCTGGTGGTGGTAGACGTGAACCGGCCCAGCATCACCGAGGAGCCGGAGCTTCTCAAGGCGGCGCGGACCATTGTCGTGCTCGACCACCACAGACAGGGCAGCGAGATCATCAGCAACGCGGTCCTTTCCTACGTGGAGCCCTACGCCTCGTCCGCCTGCGAGATGGTCGCCGAAGTCCTGCAGTATATTTCGGACAATATCAAGATACGTCCCCAGGAAGCGGACGCGATGTATGCGGGTATCGTTATAGATACGAACTACTTTAACAACCAGACGGGCGTGAGGACATTTGAGGCCGCCGCCTATCTGAGGCGATGCGGAGCGGACGTTACCAGGGTGCGCAAGCTGTTCCGCGACGAGATGGTGAATTATAAGGCCAGGGCGCAGGCGGTGAGCCAGGCGGAGGTGTTCGAGGGAGCGTTTGCGATCAGCGAATGCCCGTCGGAGGGTATTGAGAACCCGACCATCGTGGCGGCTCAGGCGGCCAATGAGCTGTTGAGCATCCGCGGGATCAAGGCATCCGTGGTACTGTCGGAATACAACAGCACCATTTATCTCAGCGCCCGTTCCATTGATGAGGTGAACGTCCAGGTCCTGATGGAGAAGCTGGGCGGAGGCGGACACAGGGCCGTTGCGGGCGCCCAGCTGAAGGGGGTCAGCCTCGACGAGGCCAGGGAGAAGCTGAAGACCGCGATTCGCGAGATGATCGCCAGCGGCGAGGTGGACTGAGGAAGGGCAGAACAGACAGGAGGATTGTTATGGAGATCGTTTTACTGGAAGATGTTAAGTCACTGGGAAAAAAGGGCGACGTGGTGAAGGTCAGCGACGGCTATGCCCGCAATTTTATTTTACCGAAGAAGCTGGGCGTGGAGGCCACGCCGAAGAACCTGAACGAACTCAGGCTGCAGAAGGCCAATGCCGCCCGGATCGCGGCGCAGCAGCTTTCCGATGCCAAAGACCTTGCGGCGAAACTCGCCGACGCGTCGGTGACGGTCCGCATCAAGGCCGGTGACAACGGCAAGGCTTTCGGATCCGTTTCCGGGAAGGAGATCGCCAGGGCGGCCGAGGAGCAGCTGGGACTCGATCTGGACAAGAAGAAGCTGGTTCTTCCCGAACCGCTTAAAACGCTGGGCGTCCATGAGGTCGCGGTGAAGCTCCACCGCGACGTGACGGCGAAGCTGACGGTTAAGGTGGAGGCGGAGTAAGAGCAGGCTGTACCAAGGAACTGGGAGGAACAGGCGATGGAGGATGCCCTGATTAAACGGGTGCCGCCTCACAGCATCGAGGCGGAGCAGTCGGTGATCGGCGCCATGCTGATGGACCGGGAAGCGATCATTACGGCCTCGGAGATCGTGACGGCGGAGGATTTTTATCAGCATCAGTATGGCATCATGTTTGAGGCCATGATGGAGCTGTTCAACGAGGGCAGGCCGGTGGATCTGGTGACGCTTCAGGACCGCCTGAAGGAAAAGGACGTTCCGCCGGAGGTGTCCAGCCTGGATTTTGTCCGCGATATTATTACGGTGGTCCCCACGTCGGCCAATATCCGGTCTTATGCGGAGATCGTCCGCGATAAGGCGGTCCTGCGCAGGCTGATCCGGATAAATGATGAGATCTCCGGCAGCTGTTACCTGGGAAGGGACCCCATGGAGCGTATTCTGGAGGATACGGAAAAGCGCGTGTTTGATCTGCTCCAGAGCCGCGCGTCCCGTGAGCTGGTTCCCATCCGGCAGGTCACTCTCGACGTCCTCTCCAGGATCGAGGCGGCATCCCGGACCAGGGACATCGTCACAGGGATCCCTACGGGCTTTATTGATCTGGATTACAAAACGGCGGGGCTCCAGCCGTCCGATCTGATCCTGATCGCGGCCCGCCCGTCCATGGGCAAGACGGCGTTTGTCCTGAACATTCTGGATTATGTCTCGGTGCGGCGCAGCATTCCCTGTATGATATTCAGCCTCGAGATGTCCAAGGAGCAGCTCGTCCAGAGGATGCTTGCCATGGAATCGAACGTGGACGCGCAGAAGCTGCGCACCGGCAGCCTGACCGATTACGACTGGGACGCGGTGGTGGAAGCCGTCGGCGCCGTCGGCAGCGCCAATATGATCATTGACGACACCCCGGGCATTTCGGTGGCGGAGCTGCGTTCCAAGTGCCGGAAGCGAAAACTGGAGAAGGGGCTTGATCTGGTCATTATCGACTATCTGCAGCTGATGAGCGGAAGCGGACGGTCCGGGGACAACCGGCAGCAGGAGATTTCCGAGATCTCCCGCTCCCTGAAAGCGCTTGCCAGGGAGATCCAGGCTCCCGTGATCGCCCTGTCGCAGCTCAGCCGCGCCTGCGAGACCAGGCAGGATCACCGGCCCATGCTGTCGGATCTGCGCGAGTCCGGAGCCATCGAACAGGACGCGGACGTGGTCATGTTTCTGTACAGGGACGATTACTATGACAAAGATTCTGAAAATAAGAATATGGCGGAGGTCATCATTGCCAAGCAGAGGAACGGCCCCATCGGGACGGTGAACCTCCTGTGGAAGCCGGAGACTACGCGATATGCCAATATTGCAAGACAGTGAAAACGGAGAGCGCTCCCCAGGCCCGGTTCGGCCGGCAGAAGGGAGCGCTCTTTTTTAATGCCTTTTTTAGTCATAATGTGCATACCGGG
>CANRGP010000055.1 GCA_947630085.1 uncultured Lachnospiraceae bacterium | reverse complement strand
ACCGCCGATCAGATGTCTCTCCAGTACCTCTTCTGCCTTCTCAGGGGTCATCTTGATGTAGGTTACCTTCTCTTTGCCGGGCTCCATCACTTCCACGATGGGCTCGTACTGGCACAGGCCGATGCAGCCGGTCTGCGTGACCGCGATCTTGTCGGTCAGGTTCTTTTTCTGAACCAGATCGGACAGGGTGGTCAGGACAGGACGGGCACCGCTTGCGATGCCGCAGGTAGCCATACCCACCATCACGCGGATGTGATCGTGATCCTCGCCGCGAAGGCTGACCTGGCTCTGCATTTTCTCACGAATTGCCTTTAATTCTGCAAGAGATTTCATCATTACCTCCATATCCGGCGCCTAGTAGACGGCGCCTCCATCAGTTTCCAGTTTATTTTCATTCAGAAAATCAAGAATGTACGCGGATACTTCCGGCGTACTGAACGGAACGTCTCCCAGAATTTCCTTAAATTCCCGGGTATCCAGCACAAATTCCCGATCGTTGTAGCGGTAGGTGTAGACGAAATCCGTCTCGGGGTGATAGACTACCAGGGTATGGATCGTGGAGCTTATGTCTCCCAGAGGCATCCGGTCGATGTGAGAGAGGATGAAAATGGCGGTCACGGTGGTTCCCACCCCTGCCTCCGACTCAATGGAAAACGTCCCGCCGGTGCTCTCCGCCGCAAACTTGAAGAACGGAACGCCAAGACCGACCTTGCGCGTGGTCCGGCTCGTAAAAAACGGATCCGTGACCTTCTGCACCTGATCCGGCGTCATGCCGCAGCCGTCGTCGATGATGGTGACGGTCAGCTGGTCTGCCGGAAAGTCGGCGTCAACGGTGATCTGCACCAGGGAAGCCCCTGCTTTGGTGGAATTCTCCGCCACATCCAGGATATTCAGGGAAATTTCTGTCATCATGCCGCGGATTCTCCGTTATTCGTATTTGGCAAGGATGCCCGCGACATCGTCAGGAACCAGACGTCCGTAAACCTCGTCATTGATCATCATGACGGGGGCAAGGCCGCACGCGCCAACGCAGCGGCAGGAATCCAGAGAGAACTTCCCGTCGGGGGTGCATTCGCCTCCCGAGATTCCCAGAAGCTCTTCCAGTTTACTGTAGACTGCGCCAGACCCCTTGACGTAGCAGGCGGTTCCCAGGCATACGGAGATCTGGTACTTGCCCTTGGGCTGAAGGGCGAACTGCGCATAGAACGTAGCGACTCCGTAAACCTTCTCAAGCGGAATGCCTGTCTCGTCGGAAATCATGGTCTGGACTTCAATGGGGAGATATCCGTATATCTCCTGCGCATGCTGCATGATGGGCATCAATGCGCCTTTTGTATCTTTCAGCTCGGCAATGACTTTCTTCAGAGCGGCCTCCTGCTCCGGCGTGCCGTTGAAAGGTACAGTTTCTTTCTTGCAAGCCATGTTTGATCCTCCTCTATATTTGTAGTGCCTTACGTGTGCTTGTATTTTATCATGTAATTGACAAAAAATCTACAAAAATATATTTCCAAAATGAAATGTTTTAAAAAAAATAATCCGGCCGGGGTTTTTCGGCCAAATCGGGGGCAAAACGAGTGAAAAATATTGAATAATTCTTCCGCAGATGGTATTCTTAAATATAGTAGGAACGCAGATTTCAATGCGGTGGAACCGAAGGAGGAGAGTATGACAGTAAGGGATGCAATGAATGTGCTGGGCGCCAGAGTGCTTGTCGGTGAGGAAAACCTGGATCAGGAGGTAAAAAGTGCCTGCGGATCGGATATGATGAGCGATGTTCTGGCTTTTTCCAAGGATCATTCGATCCTTTTGACCGGACTCTGCAATCCGCAGGTCATCCGGACGGCGGAAATGCTGGATATTGTCTGCATCATTTTTGTGCGCGGCAAGAAGCCGGATCAGACGATCCTGGATATGGCGGAGGAGAGGAACCTGGTGGTGCTGGAGACGGGCCATCGTATGTTTTCCTCCTGCGGCCTTCTGTATCAGGCAGGACTCAACGGGGGTGCGATCTGATGGAGGAAGCCATTCGCCTGACTTATGACGTTTCCCCGGAGGATTTCACCAGGGCCGGGGAGGCAAGCAGCGATGTAAAGGGAAAACTGAAGCGGCTGGGAGTGCCGCCGGACGCCATCCGGAAGGTGTCCATTGCCATGTACGAGGGGGAGATCAATATGGTGATCCATGCCAACGGCGGAAGGATCACGGTAGAGATCACCCCGCAGCAGATCCGTATGGTCCTTGCGGATCAGGGGCCGGGGATCCCGGACATTGAGCAGGCCATGCAGGCCGGATGGTCCACGGCGCCCGACGAGGTGCGGAACCTGGGCTTCGGCGCGGGTATGGGACTCCCGAACATGAAGAAATATACGGACGAGATGAAGATCGACACCGTGCTCGGGGTGGGGACGACCATCACGATGACGGTAAATATCTGATTTTTGATCCGCGGACCGTGACGGGCTGCGGCAAAGAAGAGATAGAGAGGGTGATTGTTTGGATAAGTTTTACCATTCCGTAAGACTTGATCCGGATCTGTGCAAGGGGTGCATCAACTGCATCAAGCGGTGTCCGACGCAGGCCATTCGGGTGCGGGGCGGAAAGGCGCAGATCAACAGCAAGTTCTGTATCGACTGCGGGGAATGTATCCGCATCTGTCAGCATCACGCCAAGACCGCCACCTATGACAGGATTGATGTGATCCGGCAGTATGAATATACAGTGGCGCTTCCCGCTCCGTCGCTGTACAGCCAGTTCAACAATCTGGAGGACGTGAACATTGTCCTCAATGCGCTGAAGCTGATGGGGTTTGACGATGTGTATGAGGTCAGCGCCGCGGCGGAGATCGTGTCGGAGGCGGCCAGAGCCTATATCAAGGCGCATCCGGGCGATCTTCCGATGATCAGCACGGCCTGTCCTTCGGTGGTCAGGCTTATCCGGGTGCGCTTCCCCAACCTGATCGAGCATCTGCTTCCCATCAATCCTCCGATCGAGGTGGCGGCCTGCATCGCCGCCCGGAGGGCCATGGAAAAGACGGGACTCCCCAGGGAGAAGATCGGCATCATCTTTATTTCCCCATGCGCCTCCAAGGTTACATATGTTCAGGCGCCTCTGGGAACGGAGAAGAGCCAGGTGGATAAGGTCCTGGCCATCAAGGATGTGTATCCGCAGCTTCTCGCCTATATGAAAACGGTGGGGGCGGAGGCGGACGAGATCAGCACTTCGGGAAAGATCGGCATCAGCTGGGGAAGCAGCGGCGGCGAGGCCAGCGGCCTGTTCACCGACAACTACCTGGCCGCGGACGGCATCGAGAATGTGATCCGCGTCCTGGAGGACCTGGAGGATCAGAAATTCACGAACCTGGAATTCGTGGAGCTCAACGCCTGCAACGGCGGCTGCATCGGCGGCGTCCTCACGGTGGAGAACCCCTATGTGGCGGAGGTGAAGCTGAAGCGCCTGCGGAAATATATGCCTGTGGCCAGGAGCCATATGGGGGAAGAGGCAAGCGAGTATGTGCCCTGGACCACGACGGTGGAATTTGAACCCGTGTTCCGCCTGGGCGATAATGTAATGGAGAGCTTTTTCCGCCTGGAAAAAGCGGAGCGGCTCTGCAAACGGCTCCCCGGTCTCGACTGCGGCTCCTGCGGGGCTCCCACCTGCAAGGCCCTGGCCGAGGACATCGTGAGAGGCGAGGCCAGTGAGCGGGACTGCATCTATTATCTGAGAGAGAACCTTCACAAGCTGTCCCAGGAGGTGTCCGTGCTTGCGGGAGATATGGCGGACGGAAAGCGGGCCGACCGGGAAGTGATACCGGTGCTCAGGGACTATATCAGCCGGATCGCGGAGGAGATGACATTTCTGGATGACAAAGTCCACGATCAGGAGGAAAAGAGCGAAAAATAAGAAGAACAGGGCCTCCGCGTGAGGAGGATATCAGGAAAGGGAGGGATGCGTTTTGACGGTACGGGAACTGACGGAGAAACAGCTCTTCCATGTGGTGAACATGGGAAATGACACGGACAGGGAGATCACGAAGGTATTCTGCTGTGATCTGCTCAGCATTGCCATGGGGAAAGCACCGGCAGACAGCGCATGGGTGACGGTGATGGGCAATGTCAATACGATAGCGGTGGCGACCCTTGCAGACGCCGCCTGCGTGGTCATCGCCGAGGGCGCGGCTGTCGATGAGGTGGCCAGGATCCGGGCCAAGGAGCAGGGCGTGACGGTCCTTGCGACCCAGGAGCCCATCTTTGACGCGGCGCTCAGGATCCATCAGGAGCTCAATGGCTGAACTGTATTATGATCTGCATATCCATTCCTGTCTTTCCCCATGCGGAGACGACGATATGACGCCGGCCAATATTGCGGGAATGGCTATGCTGAAGGGACTTGATGTGATCGCGCTGACGGATCACAACAGCTGCCGCAACTGTCCCGCCATGCTGGCGGCGGCGGCGGAATACGGGATCCTGGCGATCCCCGGTATGGAGATCAATACGTCCGAGGAGGTCCATGCCGTATGCCTGTTCGAGACGCTCCGGGCAGCGCTGGATTTTGACGCTTATGTGTACGAGCGGCTGATTCCGTTTCCCAACAATGAGGCGATTTTCGGGAAGCAGCAGATCTACGACGAACAGGACCGGATCTGCGGCACGGAACCGAATCTGCTGATCAACGCGACCACGATTTCGTTTGACGAACTGTGGCCCCTGGTGCGCGGCTTCGGGGGCGTCATGTTTCCGGCCCATGTGGACAAGACCGCCAACAGCCTGATCGCCAATCTTGGCTTTATTCCGCCGGACAGCAGATTTACCACGGCGGAGGTAAAGGATCTGGGCAGGCTGCACGGTCTGAAGCGCCAGAATCCTTACCTGGAAAAATGCAGGATCATAAGCAATTCCGATGCCCATTATCTGGAGCATATCCATGAGGCGGAGCACACCCTCCATGTGGAGGAGAAAAGCGTTTCGGGCGTGATCCGCGCGCTGCTGAACGGGGCGGGAGACCGGTGACCGGATCCGGATATTTCCAGAGAAACCGCGGATCCGGATATTTACAGAGTAAAAAAAGAGGGATATAATATCGGGGGACAAAAGAGACAGGGGGAGTCTTCCCAAAATTTCAGGAAAGGGAGAGAATTGCTTTATGAACAGGAGACTTATCGCCATGTCGGCGGCTGCCCTGCTTGTGTGCGTCATGAGCGTCCCGTCCTATGCGGCAGGATGGCAGCAGGAGGGAAACCGGTGGAGATATTCCGACGAGTCCGCCGACTGGTACAACGGGGGCTGGTATTGGATCGACGGAGATCACGACGGAAGGGCGGAATGCTATTATTTTGACGGGGACGGCTATATGGCGGCCGACGAAGAGACGCCTGACGGCTATCGGGTGGATGCCAGCGGAGCCTGGGTAGTGGACGGACGGGTCCAGGTCCGGAACCTTTATGCCGATGGCCCCGGGGCGGTAAAAGGCGCGGAGCAGTCCGCGTCAGGAGGAAGCCAGGTGTCCGGCGGCTCTGCTTCCGGATCGGGAGGGCTTACCGCGGAACAGATCGCGGCGGGGCCCGGGGCGGTTCCGAAGGAAAACGCTTCGGATCCGGCGTCCGGCGGCGCTTCGGATCAGCCGATTTCCGGACGCGTCATTGACCCGTCGCGTCCGATGGTTGCGCTTACCTATGACGACGGCCCGCAGACTACGGCGGGGAACCGGATCATGGACTGTCTGGCCCGGTATGACGCAAAAGCCACGTTTTTTGTCGTCGGCGACCGCTGCGCGTCGAGGGCGTCGGAGATGCAGCGGATGGCGGCCGAGGGGCATGAGATCGGGAACCATACATACCAGCATAAGTATCTGAACAAGCTGGATGCCGCACAGATCCGGTACCAGATCGAGCAGGGAAGACAGGCTGTTACCGATGCCTGCGGCGTTTCACCCGCCCTGGTGCGGCTGCCCGGAGGAAACAAGAACGATACGGTCCTGGCGAATGTAGCGTATCCCATGATCATGTGGAGCGTGGATACCCGCGACTGGGCCACGAGAAACACCCAGAGCACGGTAAGCGCCGTCCTGAATTCTGTGCGCGACGGTGATATTGTCCTGATGCACGAGCTGTATGAATCCACGGCGGAAGCTACGGAGCAGATCGTTCCGGAACTGATCGCGAGAGGGTATCAGCTCGTTACCGTAAGCGAACTGGCGCAGGCCAGGGGCATCCCCCTGGAGCCCGGAAAGCTGTATTACAATTTCCGATAAAGACGGCTCTCCGGACAGGAGCGAACCTCCGCCCGGAGATCCGTACCGGAAGGGAGCGAGCCTCCGCCCGGAGACCTGACAACGGCACAGAACAGGAGCGGTTATGAACGGCAAAGCCTGTAACCGCTCTTTTTTTGTGCCGGAACGCGGAGAGCGGTGCGGGAAGGTTTCCAAAAAGGTGTTGGACAGGATCCGACAAAATATTTACAATATGAATAGAGTCGAGTTCTATTGTGTGCATACCGGATTTGAGATTCTGGTGTATATAATTGAGGCGATATATCCTGCTATATCTTATTGATAACCTGATAATTATTACATGAAGTCAAATTCTGGCAAAATAAGGAGTATAATTATGAAAATAATTGTGCTCTTTTTTGGGGTAATAAGATAAAGAGCATCTGACCGGCGATATTGTACGGAAAACGGCAGGAAAACTGTCGGGCCACAGGCGCCAGGGGATGAATACGAGGGATGTTCTATGTTTGATATCGCCATATGTGAAGACGACCGCTATCAGCAGGGAGAATTGGAGGAGATGCTGTATGCGATCGGAAGAAAGAGAAAGATACAGCTGGAGATAACGGTATACGGGAGCGGGGAGGATCTTCTGGAGGAAGTCCGCAGGGGAAGCCGTTTTGATGTGATCTGTATGGATATTGAACTGGAGGATATGAACGGTATCAATGTGGCGGAGGAGCTCCGGAGATGCGACAAAACGCTCCAGGTGATCTACGTCACGCAGTATGAGGGCTATATAAAAGACACATTCCGCACAATACCGAGCGGGTATGTGGTCAAACCGGTGGATCCGGCGGAGATGGAGGAGGTCTTTGTCCGGACCCTGAGCTGGATCCAGGATAAGGACACGTATTACCGGTTCATGTGCGACAAGCTGCCCTGCAAGGTACCGCTTAAAGATATCCAATATTTTCAGAGCAGTCTCCGCCAGGTGGAGATTTTTTGTGACGGAAAAAGCTACCAGATCTATCATAAGCTGAATGAAATTGAAAAGGAACTGACGGAGCAGAAGGCGGATGGCTTTTTGCGGATCCATCAGTCTTATCTTGTGAATTACAGCCACATCCGCCGCTTTGGGCACGCCTGGGTAGAGCTGGACAGCGGACAGATCCTGCCCATGAGCCGCAGGCAGCGGGCGCGCGTGGAGAAGATGCTTGAGGGAGGCTGATTATGGAGGCAGACAAGGCAGAGCAGAGTGAAAAATTATATTGGAAGAATCAGGACCTGGGGCGCAGGCAGAAGGAGCTGATGAATGCCGGACGCGAAGATATGATGCGTTTCTGTCATGATCTGAAGCAGAACATGATCTATCTGTCCAACCTTCTGAAGCATCAGGAATACGAAAAGATGCAGGAGGTTTTATCGTATCTCACGGGTACGGTACGGGAGATCGCCGGATTTTCCGGGGAGACCGGGAACCTGGCGATCGATACCATGATCGGCAGCCTTGTCTCCGAATGCCGTGAGAAAAATATCCTTCTTCATCTGAAAACGGACCTGAACGGGGAACCGGAGCTCCACGATACGGAGTTCTGCAGTCTGCTGGGGAATCTGTTCGACAATGCGGTGGAGGCATCCGAAAAGCTTGAAAGCGAAAGAGAGATATGGGTGGACTTTTCCTACAGGAAGGGATATCTGCTTTTGGAGGTCAAGAACCGCTACGATAAGGACGCGGTTCTGAGAAAGCCGGGCGGCTGCTGCGGCGAGGGCCTGAAATCGGTAAAGGATGTGACGGACCGCCACAGCGGGCATCTGAGGATCGCGAAGAACGGCGCGCTTTTCCGGGTCAGGGTCGCCATTTTCTGCTGAGACAGAGAAGCATATGGCTGAGGAAGCCTCCGGCGCAGAGCGAGCCTACATAGACGGCGATACCCGCGGGGATCCCCAGGCGCAGGGAGATCTGGTGGAAAACGACCTGCGTTATGGGATAGTAAGGCGAGATATAAAACATATTCGCCTGACCGTGAGTGGCAGTATTGATGGCCGTTGCCGCCAGGCAGAGCAGCGCCAGAAGGGGAAGCGCGGGGAGGTAATCGGCCGCCCTCCTGCCGGACAGGCCGGAAAAGGCGGTATACAGGCCGATGAATATGAGCATGACGTGCCAGGAAAGGCCGTGCAGCGTCAGCGTCCAGTAGGGGTACATAAGGCCGGACGGCTCCAGAAGGGCCATGACCCCGCCCAGCAGAGAAAAGTCCGCAAGGAATGTGCACAGAACGGAGAGGCTCTTCTTTTTTTTGCGAAAAAGAGGCAGCAGAAGGCACAGATACATGGGGATGCTGCACAGCTGGAAGGGAAAATAGAACCAGTTATAGCTGCCGGAATATACGATCTCATAGAGAAAAAGCTGCTTGTAGATCTCCGCTCCGGCCAGGAGAAGGCCGCAAAAGAAGAGAACGCCGAAAGCCCGGCTCTGTCCGCGCCCGCAGGGAAGCGAACGGACCGGGCCGTTTTTCTGTCCGACACCGGGACGGGTCAGCACATATGCAAAAAACACCGCGGCCAGGATGCCTGCGGCGGAAAATGACAGATGAAAAAGGGAATACGGTTCCGGAGGATCCATGGGCCAGGCGGTCAGGGCGAGGAACCCGGATATCGCTCCGTGAAGCTTTGAGAGCATGGAGAGCTCCCTCCTTGCGGCACGTTTTCTTTGCATGAAAATAATAACACCGAACAGAAAAAAAGTAAAGGCCCGATCCCGGATCAGGGTGTTTGAATTATTATTCCAATTATGTGTATATTTATACTTTGCACTTGACTTCCTGAAAAAAGTATGTATAATGAATAGCATAGCCGGCACGGCCGGAATAATTTGCGGCGCCCGACGGACGGCCGCCGCGTCAGAGGAGGAGAGATTATGAAAAAGATCACCGCATTATTTCTTGCCGCCTGTATGGCGGTATCGCTGACCGCCTGCGGCGGTTCCGGATCAGAAAAGGAGGCGTCCGAGGCCGAAACGGTCAAGGAGACGTCCGGGACCGAAGCGGCTGAGGAGGCGTCCGGAATCGAAACGGTTAAGGAAGGCGTCCTGACCGTGGCCACCAGCCCGGATTTTGCACCCTATGAGTTCTATGCCCTGGATGAGAACGGAAAACCTGTTCTGGCCGGCTTTGATATGGCGCTGGCCCAGTACATAGCCGATTATATGGGCCTTGAGCTGGAGGTCGTTACCGTCGATTTTGACGGAGTGATCATGGAGCTTCAGACCAAGTCCGTGGATCTGGGTATGGCCGGCCTGTCTCCGGATCCCGAGCGCATGGGCATCATGGATTTTTCGGACATCTATTATCGCGGCGGACAGTCCTTTGTGACGGTTCAGGATCATGCGGACGATTATAAGACGCTGGAGGATGCCAACAGATCCGATATTTCCGTCGGCGCGCAGACCGGGTCCATTCAGCTGAACCTGGCGGAGCAGTATTCCGGGGACGCGGATATCGTATCCCTTCCGAAGGTGACGGATATCATTTCCGAGCTTCTGTCCGGCAAGCTGGACGCGGCCTATATCGAGACTGCGGTGGCGCTCAACTATCAGAAGACCTATCCGGAGCTGGCTGTTGTCCTGGATGTGCCGTATGATGTGGAGGGTTCCGCTATCGGTGTCAGCAAGGGCAACGCGCCTCTGCTGGAAGCGGTCAACAAGGCCATTGCGGCCGCCCAGGAGGACGGCTCCCTTGAGACATTTATCGCGGAGGCCAATGAGCTGTCCTCCGGAGAGAAGTACGAGGGTCTGCTTGACGAAGAGGGAAATATTCAGGAGTAACTGACAGTCTGCCGCGGCAGCTGAACACGAAACCAGTCGGGCCTCCCCGGACGGAGTATCCGGGGAGGCCCGCGCTTTTTCGGGACAGAAAGGGGTGTGTCCGTGGATAGTTTTATCAAGCTTGAAAATTTTGCGACGGTAGCGAAGTATTCCTCCCTGTTTGCACAGGGACTTCTGGTCACGGTGCTGCTGTCCGTTTTTACGGTGCTGATCGGTTTCTGCATAGCGATGGTGATGGCTCTTATGCGGCTGTCCGATATCAGGCCGTTCCGGTTCCTGGGGATCGGCCCGGACGGTTATCCAAGGGAGTCCGGCGCTCTGGCGGTGATCAGCCGCTTTAATCCCGTCAGCTTCATTGCTACGGCTTATGTGGAGATCCTTCGCTCCACGCCCGTTATCGTGCAGATATTCATCATCTATTACGGGATATTCGGGGTGATCGATCTTCCGAATTTTACAATGTTCGGGTTTATCAAATTCAACAGGTTCTTTCCGGGAGTGGTGGCCCTGGGGATGAACTCCGGCGCATATCTCTGCGAGATCATCCGCTCCGGCATCCAGTCCATCGACGGCGGCCAGACGGAAGCGGCCAGATCCCTCGGGATGTCCCAGATCCAGAATCTGCGCCATATTATCCTGCCGCAGGCGCTTAAAAACATCCTGCCGGCCATCGCCAATGAGTTCGTTGTGATCATTAAGGAATCGGCCATTACCTATACCATCGGCGTTCAGGATATCATGTCGGCGGTCAACGCGGTCAGGGGCGCGGCGTTCGTGATCGTTGAACCGCTCCTGGTGGCTACGGCGATCTATTTCTGCCTGTGCTTCCCCACTTCCAAGCTGATCGCGTATTTCGAGAGGAGGATGAGCCATGGCGACAAACGATAGCCTGATCCAGGTAAAGGATCTGAAGAAACATTATAAAGGCGGAGCCATCAAGGCTCTGGACGGAGTCACCGTGGATATCAACCGGGGAGACGTGACGGTGGTCATCGGACCGTCCGGCTCCGGGAAATCCACCTTCCTGCGCAGCCTGAATCTGCTGGAGATGCCTACGGGCGGATCCATTATATTTGACGGTGTGGATATCACGAAGAAGAAATATAAGGACGCCGCGGGAAAGACCGTAAAGCTGGATATCGACAGACTGCGCCAGAAGATGGGGATGGTGTTCCAGCATTTTAATCTTTTCCCGCATATGACTATCCTGGAGAATATGACGCTGGCTCCCGTTAAGGTCAGGAAGATACCCAGGGAGGAGGCGGAAAAGAAGGCGCTCGTCCTTCTGGATCGTGTCGGCTTAAAGGACCGCGCCGACGCGTATCCGATCCAGCTCTCCGGTGGTCAGAAGCAGCGTGTGGCCATTGTCCGCGCCCTGGCGATGGAGCCGGAGGTGATGCTTTTTGACGAGCCCACATCCGCTCTGGATCCGGAGATGGTAGGCGAGGTTCTGGACGTTATGAAGGAGCTGGCCAAGGAGGGCATGACCATGGTCTGCGTGACGCATGAGATGGGCTTTGCCCGGGAGGTGGGCAGCCGGGTGCTGTTCATGGCGGACGGCAAGCTCCTGGAGGAAGGGACGCCGGAGCAGATCTTTACGGATCCCCGAAGTCCGAGACTGAAAGATTTTCTGGCAAAGGTGCTGTAAAAAACTCCCCCCACACCGCGGCGGTGCGGGGGGTCTTATTTTCCGGAGAAACGCGTACCGTTGGGGCGCAGGCTGCGGCCGCAGAAAAAAACGAAAGGCCGGCCGGACTTGATGAAACCGGGAGATCCGGCAGGTTCAAGCAGCGGATGAAGCCGGGGATCCGGCGGGCTCAAGCGGCGGATGAAACCGAAGGATCCGGCGGACTCAAGAGACGCTTGCTTGATATCCGAAGACAGAATGTGATAGTATGGGGATATGCAGGACGGGAGCGGGCGCGGCCGCTGCAAAAAGACCGGTCGAAAACGGCGCCCGGAAAAGAAGAAGCACGGAAAACAGAATACGGAACAGAGAAAGGCGGGGATACGGATATGACGTTTGATACAAGGGAAGTGGCGAAGCGGATCCGCAGCGGACGGATCGCGAAAAACATGACGCAGATGCAGCTGGCGGATGAGATGGGGGTCAGCTACCAGGCGGTCTCCAACTGGGAAAGAGGAAATTCGATGCCGGATATCTCGAAGCTCGGCGATCTGTGCGAGGTACTCGATATGAGTGTGGACGAGCTGCTGGGAGGCGAGATGGCCGGCGTGATCCGAAAAGCGGAACGGAAGGAGAAGCAGGCTCCTGCGCCGGGAGACGCGGAAGGGAATCCGGGGCCGGAAGGGGAGGCGGAAGAGCCGCGTGACCCGGAGGACCGCGGTCTGAGCCCGGAGGAACTGGCGGCGGTCGCTCCGCTCCTGCTTCCGGGCGATATCCTTCGGCTTGCCGGAGAGACGGAAAAGGAGGAGGGAGAAACCGACTGGGATATGCTGCTGATGCTTGCGCCGTTTCTGGATGAAGAAGCGCTTGATGAGCTGATAGGCGAGACGGAGGATGTCAAAACGGATATGTCGCATATCGTGGCATTGGCCCCGTTCCTGGGAGAGAAAACGCTGAACCGCCTTGCGCTGAAAGCCGTGGATGAAGATGTGCCGGAGCTGGTGGGACTCGCCCCGTTTTTAAGCAGCGACAAGCTGAAGGAGCTCGTGAGAAGGGCGATGGGCAGATCCCGGAAATGATCCGGGAAAGCGGCGTCTCATGACCCGCTCGACGTATAGTGCCGCACTCCGAATTTCCACAGGGCAAATGCCGGGATCAGGAACCAGAACGCGGCAAGCGGCAGCAGCATATAGAGCGGCGACGTGCGCCGCCCGAGGAGGAACAGCAGCGGGTAATACTGGATCAGGGCGTAGGGAACGAAGAAGGTTGCAAACAGAAGCATTTTTTTGCCGTAGACGCCGACGGGGTACTTGCCGAATTCGCGGGCCCCGTCGGTAAATATATTCATGAACTCCAGGCCGTCCAGCGTAAAGAAGCAGAGGGCGGCGTAGATGATGAAGAGGCCGGAGAAGACGGCGGTGCCGCCGGCCAGCATAAAGACCACGGTCAGGATCTTCGGAAGTGTCCAGGCGATCCCGCTGTTGGCGATGCCGTATATGAACATGACGACGGCCTGCAGAATACGGCCGATGCGGGTCAGCTCGAATTTGCTGCCGAGGACCTGGAGGATCTCGTTGCGGGGACGGACCAGGACGCGGTCGAATTCGCCGGTGCGGACCATATCGGAAAAGGTATCAAAGCCCCGGACGGCCATTTCCGCTAGGGAAAATTCCATCAGAATGACGGAGTAGCAGAGGAGGACTTCGCTGTAGGAGAAGCCGTCCACCGCGGAGAAGCGCCGGAACAGAAAGAAGATGCCTAAAAATACATTGAAGGATACCAGGAACTGCCCTATGGCGGAGAGCAGGAACGAGGCTTTGTACTGCATCATGGAGCGGACACTGACGGAGATATAGTGCCCGTAGAGCCGGACTGCATTTAAAAGGTTACATTTAAGGTTACGCATAAGGTTATACCCTCCTTTCGGTCACCGGATTTCATCCGCCCTGCACCACCACGCGCTTCACCGCCATCCGGCAGAGCATTTTCCCGCCTGCCGTAACGGCGATGAGCCAAAACAGCTGCAGCGCTACGGCCCGCACCGTTTCGGCCTGGTTCAGGGTGCCGCTGTAGATCTGCAGGGCGGCGTTCTGCATGGAGGCAAACGGCAGCAGCTCCATAAAACGTCGGACAGGATCCGGGAAGAACGGCAGAGGGATCACGCCTCCGGAGAAGAATTCCACACCCGAGGTGAACAGGATCCGCAGGCCCTGCGGCGATACGGTGAAGAAGGTCAGGACATAGATCAGCATACAGAGGGATACCGTCGTCAAAAACCCCAGTACGAGCGCTATCAGAAACAGAAGAAAATGCTCCGCGCTTGCCGGGGCGGCGATCCCATAGGGCTCCGGCAGGAAAACCGCTGCTATAAGGATCGGAAAGCACCGCAGAACGGCCCGAGCGAGACGGCTGGCCGCGTTTCTGCAGAACCACATATTGTAGATGTCGATGGGGCGGCACAGCTCATAGGCGATGCCGCCGCTTAATATGGAACTGAAGATTTCATTGTCCATCATCCACGCGGCGAAAAGTGCCAGGAAAGCCTGCTGCAGCCATATGTAGGACGAAGTGGCCGTAAGGGTCATCGGGAACGCGTCCGCGCCCGTCCGGTAAAAGGCGGCGAAGATCATGATCTCCATGAAACCCCATACGAACTGGGTAGCGATGCCCGCCAGCGCCGCGACGCGGTACTGAAGGCCCAGGAGGAAGCGCAGGCGGAAGAAGGATAGATATTTTTTCATCGGTTTATTTTCCTTTCAGAGAGGGGAACAAAAGGCAGGCTCCGTGTCAGTTTGCGATATCGTAGCTTCGGTACAGCTCCGCCACGGTATCGTCGATATTTCCGCCGCCGTGCCGGATGTCCTCCAGCGTCCCGTCCATGAGGATCCGCCCCTTTCCGATCAGGATGATGCGGCTGGCCAGCGCCTCGATGTCCTGCATATCGTGGGTAGTCAGGATAACGGTCGTGCCGTGAAGGCGGTTCCGGCGCAGAATGAATTCGCGCACCGCCAGCTTGGATATGGCGTCCAGGCCGATGGTCGGCTCATCCAGGAAGAGGATCCGCGGGTTGTGAAGGAGAGAAGCGGCGATCTCGCAGCGCATCCGCTGCCCCAGAGACAGCTGACGGGCAGGGGAACGCAAAAGCTCGCCGAGATGCAGGAGCTCGGTCAGCTCTTCCAGACTGTTCTGATAGTCGGTGTGTGGAATCATATAGATATCTTTCAGAAGCTCAAAGGAATCGATCACGGGAACATCCCACCACAGTTGGGAGCGCTGTCCGAAGACGACGCCGATCTCCCGGACGTGTTCGATCCGGTTTTTGTATGGAACCCGTCCGTCTACGAGGACGGTGCCGGAATCCGGCGTCAGTATGCCGGAGAGAATCTTGATCGTGGAGCTTTTGCCCGCTCCGTTTGGGCCGATATAGCCCACCATTTCCCCGTCGCCTATGGTAAAACTCACATCGGTCAGGGCGTGGACCGTTTCCGTCTCCCGACGGAAAAAAGATCTGCAGGCTTCCCGAAAGCCCGCGTTCCGTTTTGCAATCCGGTACGATTTGCATACATGATCCATCGTAATCATTTTGCTTCCTCCTGGTAGTTATATAAAACGCTGCGGTTCAGACGGAAAAGGCAGCCGCCTGAGCTGAGATATCTTGCCAAGTCGGTCCGGCCTTCCCGCGGGAGGCCGGATATTGTATTTGATTGTGCGTCCGCGCTTCTCCTGCGGACGAAAGAAATTCAACTATACCACAGACAAAGGAAAAGTGCAAGCGTTTTTTGCGCGGAAAACCGCGCCCCGCGGGTGGCAGCGCTTTTTGCGGAACGCCGCGAAAAAAACGCGGCAGCGTCACGTTAGTGTAAAATTATAGTTGGCAAAAATAAAGGGAAGAAGCCGAAACCTCTTCCCAATCACACAGTTTTTCTTTA
>CANRGP010000054.1 GCA_947630085.1 uncultured Lachnospiraceae bacterium | reverse complement strand
GCCGCAACAGCCAGCGCCGCTTTCAGTATTTCCCTGCTTCTTTCATACCGTCCGGCCTGATGTACCGTAAAACATACACATTCTTCCGTGCACACCCTGCCCTCATGGCTTCCACTGCAAAATTGCCCGTCTCTATGCATATATACCGAATAATGGCACAGGGCAAAAAAATCGGTTATTGTTACAACATATGGAATCCGTTTCTGCCTGCAATATTGCGCAAGCCCGCTCACCCGGCTCAGATGCGTAAAATGAAATACATCCGGTTTAAACCGGCCCTCAAGCATTTTCACAAAATCCGCATAATCTCCGCCCTCCGGCTCTATATCTTTGATCGGGTTGAGTTTCGGTTTCTCCCTGCGGAAATAAAAAACCGGTATTTCATCTATTTTTCCTTCCCGCCACAAAATCCCCCCAGAGCGGCTGTTATACCAGCGGCATTCATACTCGGAATACGCACATACGGCGGCTTTATGCTTTCTTTTTTTCAATTCCAGCGCAAGATTTTGGGTAAACTGTTCCGTCCCTCCGCAGCTGTCCGGAAAAAACCTATGTATTATGAATATAACCGATATCTGCCTGTCCGGCTCAGCGGGTTTTATAATATCGTCAGAATCCGACACCTCCAGCGCTTCCTCTTCCGTGACTGTTATTTCCTGCTCCGCCGCGGCGTTTTTCAGAATACATCTTACCGGCTTTCTGGATTTCTCCAGCGCCTGCACCGCAACATTCACCGCGCCGTATGTCTGAATAAGTCCCTTTATTTTTTCGTACATTTATTTACGCCTTATCAAATATTCCTTTTCGCTTTCAGTCCTGTAATTCCGCGGCAGCGTTCTCCGTTTTCGTTTCTTCTGTCTCCGGCCGTAAATTCTCCCCTGATTTCTGTCCTCAGCCGCGCCGGAATCCGCCGCCAATGTCACGGCAGATCTCTATTATCTCTGCGCTAAAGCGCCATATGAACCTTCTCCGTCTGCCCTGTCACTTCTCCCTGCGGCAGCACCGTCACAGTCTCGCATACCCGGTATGTATTCTTCCCTGTCCCGTCCTTTCTGACCTCAAGAACCGTATAATGATCCGCCGCCGGCGGTTCGGCCACGATCTCGGCTCCATTGTACAGGGCCCTCTCGCCCACATCCACATCGAGCAGAAGGCCCAGCGGGATCACCGTGTCCTCTCCCCAAAGGTATTTATGTGTCTTCGCGAAACGGCTCGAGAAACGGATCTTCTCAATGCCGTCCAGGAGATATTCCAGCGGTCCGTAGACCCTGCAGTAAACGCTTTCCGCGGATTCCCGCAAAAGATAGGAAATATGTACGATATGGTCCTGACCGGAAATCGTTTCCAGGAACCTGGCATCCTGCTCCATCAGCGGGAGCATGGACAGATACCCTGCGGCGATCAGACGGGAGATGGCCGGAACCTTATCCAGACGCCGAAACAAGGGCTCCGTGCCTCCGCAGGTGAGGAAGACGCAGCCTTTAAAAAGCGGCTCCGGCTCGATCACATTTCTCTGCTGTCTCCTCAGGTTCCGCTCGTTATAGATCACAAATACGTCATGATACAGATAAGGCGGGACGGTTCGCCGGATCTCCTTCACCAGCGCTTCCTCCCCGCCATACCAGGTCTTCAGTTTGTACCAGAGCATCCTTTTCCTCCTTTCGTCGGTTTCCGGATCTTTATTCTTTTTACGCCAGCTTCCTGACACTTGCCGCCGGCACCTCCACTAAGATATCCCTTCCAAACATATGCACAGCGATCTGCACGCCGCTGCCCTTTACCCTGCTGATAACTGCCACATTTCCCTCAAACGCCCCTCCGATAACAGCCACCCGGTCCCCCGGCTCAAGATCTGTCTGCGGATTCCTCAAAGAGTACGCCCCATATCTCCCCGGGGCACGGGCCGGCACCTCTACTTTTCCGTAGGCCGTCTCCCGGCGCACATCATCATTCAGAATGATTCCCACCCGCGCCGTCTTCTCCTGCCCCGCAATCCGCAGCCGAACCTGAGCGTACCGTTTGCGGAACTGGTAATCCTGGATATACCCTCTGCACATCTCAAGAGGTCCGGACAGGTATGATACATGGTCTCTTCCGTCGGTCGCCACATAAGTCAGGCGCACGATGCGGTCCGGATCCATCATCTGCAGGAGAAATTCCGCCTCGCCGTCGTACATCGGAGTAAATTCAAATGCCCCGGCCGTCATGATCTTCGACATGGCCGGGACTTTTTTCAGGTGCTGAAAGAGGCCCCCGATATCATCTGAAGAGAGGAAAACGTATCCGGGAAACAGGCGCAGCACACGGATCTGATTCTGCTGATGCCAGCAATGCAGCTGTTCAAAATATGGCACGAAACAATCCCGTACATATTCTGCCGGCACGATCCGGCGGATCATTTCCGCCAGCTTTTCTTCTTTTCCTGTATAAGTCTGTATCACATACCACAACATGATCGGCGATGCTCCTCTTCTGTGTCTTTCCGTAAGCGGAAGGCTCCGCCCTATTCATTCCTTTTCTTTCAAAAGGGTAAGCTTCGCCGTCCTGCTCCTTCCTCTCAAAAAGAACAGGCTCCGCCATTCCGCCGTATCCTTTCGGACAGGCAGGCTCCGCCACTCCGTTTGTCCGCAGCGGACTGCACGGATTGTTGTGGCTGTTATAACCCCCTTCAGCAGAAACGTCTCCCAAGGCTCACGGATCCCATCCGGGTTTTGTTTTGATAAAGCGGCTGTTCAGCAAAACAGGCTTACGGAAGTATAATAATCTCAACCGACGCGCAACCTAATCTCATGTAAATGCAATGCCGGATATAAGCCGTGCCGTGGAGTACACAACTCTACGACATGATGGTCTGGGCCTTTTGGATCCACGGAGGCTTCGGCACTCTAACCGGCAGCCAGCAGCACGGAAAGCTTCTGCATATTGCTCCGCTTCAGCTCCATTGTCGGGTGGACATACCGGTTCAGGGTAATATTTACATTTGAATGTCCAAGGATCTCGCTCAGGCTCTTCACATCGAAGTCCATCTCCACACACCGCGTCGCAAATGTATGGCGGAGCGCATGAAAATTGATATGCCCGATCCCCGCCTGCCGCAGGACTTTTTCAAAATACCGTTCCATTGTCCGCGGTTCCACAAACGTATCCGGACTTCCGGTGAGAATATATCCGCTCTGCTTCTTTCGATATGAAAACAGGATCCGGATCAGTTCCCTGGGGATTGGGATCCTGCGGACCGAATTTCCGCTCTTGGGCGATGTAATTATGATCCTCGTTTTTCTCTCCCTGTCATCTTTCGTCTGGATCCGCTGCATCGTTCGGTGTACAAAGATTGTCTGTTCAGAAAACGAGATATCTTCCCATCTGAGGGCACAGATCTCCCCGAGGCGCAGTCCCGTGAACATACAGATCAGCAGTCCCAGGTTTCGGTTTGAATGGTCGGAGCAAAGATAGCGGTATAATTTTCTCTGTTCTTTTTCAGTTAACACCTTTGTCTCTTTTTGCTCCTTTTTTACGGTAATTGAAGAAATATCGAATGTCGCGGCAGCTCCGTGCCCGACAGCGTAACGAAATATCTGGCGGAGCACAGACATAATATCCCCGACGGTCTTCGCTGTCAGCCCGCTTTCTTTTTTTCCTCCGGCCGACAGCATCTTGCTGCAGAAGCATTCTACCGCCTCGCGGTTCAACGTGTGCCATTGCATTCCGCCAAGCTCCGGGATGATATAGGAATACAGCAGATTCCAGTATTTCATGTACGTTGATTCCTTGACCTGATACTTTGCATTGTCCAGCCATTTCTCTGCGTATTCTGATAATACGGCACCATTTTCAGCTTTCAGCGTTGACGGAAGAGTGTCGGATCTGTATGGCACAAGGATCATTTCCCCGTTCTCTGCCATCCTGATGACATACATTCCTTCCAGCGTCGATATTTTCTCCATCATTATCTCTTTTGCCTGAAAATGATTTACTCCGTTTTCCATCATAGCAATGACCTCCTCTGCGAATAAATTTGAAAACCGTGTTTATAATACTTCGGATCTGCAGCCTGCAGCTTCTCCGGCCGCATTGATTTTCCGGCAAACGCTATTGACAAACTGACCATTCTTTTGTACAATCGTTTTGATAAAAGCGTTCAGAAAGAAGTTGTCGTAGAGTTGTGTACTCCACGACAACTTCTTTTTAAAAGTATAAAATAAGACATCCTTCCGTGAAAAGGATGTCATCTTTCGCCAGTGTCTTCAGGCGCCGGGCTGTCCGCAAAGGTCTTTCCCGGCGTATTCCGGCATTACTAAGTGTATAAGTATGTAAAAAAAAGGGGCCGGGAAGCCCTTCCGGCATCCGCAGCCCCAAAAACGTCACAGGATATCTGTATTTACAGACTTTCCTCACACCACCGGTTTTAAACCTGTCACTTATAGAAAATAGGCAATGTCGTCACAGTTAAGATTATGCAGATCAAAATGTACAGTATAAACGGAATATATTTATTTCTTTTCAAGAACTCACCTCTGCCCTTAAACAGATCATCCGCCAAAAGGATAAAAAATATCATATCGTGTCCAATATAAGAAAGGGTCGCCATCCATATTGTTTTTTCATATTCTTCCAGAGGCAAATAATACTTCAGGGCATGAGGATGAATTGCCTGCCCGTACAATACAACACCGGTCCAAATTAAAATTTCTCTGATAACTGGAATAATCTTTTTGGACTTCATTCTGATTTCCCTCCGAAAAGCGAACTGCCTCTAAAAAACATCCGGAACACATTTTCAATTATATTAACTTTTTTATGAAAGTATATAGTAATTTTATACAAATTTACTCAAAATAAATGTACAATTTTTATGTTTACACAGAAATGTCTGCAAATATTACATTTCATTTTCCATTTATTACATTTAAACGCAGAAAACATTCATTGAATACATTATCCTAATTCAATATATGGTTCTTGAAATATTAACATTATAATGTTATAATATCAATTAAGAGGAGGTGACGTACGTGAGTCTTGTCACATTGTATCATGGTTCTGACCATATTGTAGAACGTCCGGAACTAAAAAGGGGTAAGCTGAATAACGACTACGGCCAGGGATTCTACTGTACCATGCACAGGGACCTTGCCTGTGAATGGGCTTCTAAAGATGCCGAAAGGGACGGGTTTGTAAACGAATACCATCTGGATACTTCAGATCTTTTGGAGCTTGACTTAAGACAATATTCGATACTTCATTGGCTGACTATATTGGTACAGCACAGGACTTTTTCCGTCACAAATGAAATCAGCAAAGAGGCTATGACTTTTCTCACGGATCATTTTACTATTGACACATCACCGTATGATATCATTCGTGGTTACAGAGCAGATGATTCTTACTTTTCGTTCGCCCGTGATTTTTTAAATAACACGATTTCGGTTCAGCATCTGAACGATGCTATGAAGCTTGGAAAATTGGGTATTCAGTATGTTCTGGTTTCAGAGAAAGCATTTGCACACCTTTTTTTTGAAAAAGCAAATCTGATTGATACAAAAGAATATCACATTCAATATATGAAACGCGACTCAGCGGCGAGAAGCAAATATCAGGCAATCAGAACAGCAGCTGCTTTCAGCCGAAATGATATATTTATCATGGACCTTATCAGAGGAGGCATCGACTATGGAGATCCACGCTTACAATCAGGGCTATCTTGACGGCGCTATGACCGCGCTGGCCACACTGTTGGATTATGCTGTGAATTTTCAGCATGAACACATAGACTACTTTTTTAAAAAATTTATTAATATGGGCTTTGCCCTGCAGTTTGAACGCGGAAATCCCGATGTCATTGCCGGACGATCCGGGGTCGAATTATACAGTATAATCACCGGAAAATACTCAAATCTTCCTCAATATTATGTTATTGACCGGAGCGCCGAATTTTGGTTGGGCTGGTCGCTTGCCTATTATCAATGGTATTCCTGCCGCACATTCCAGGAAATCACCGCCGTTGTAAAGCCCAGCGAGATGCTTTTCTGGTATCCGACGCTCCATGAGGCCGATCTTATGCGTTTTGTAGAAGCCGTTGACGGGCGTTTGAAGGCAAGAACCACCAATCTTGAAATACTCCGCAAAAATGCCGGATTAACGCAGGCGCAGCTGTCCATGTTGAGCGGCGTTTCCGTCAGATCCATTCGGAGCTACGAAAAACGGGAAAACGATCTCTCCAAGGCCCAGTTCAATATTCTGAACGCCCTGGCTGCCACGCTTCACTGTTCGGTATATGACCTGATGGACAGCAACACACTCCCATACTATATGAACCAGGAAAATATACAGATTCCTTTCATCAATCAGATGAGGCAAGCCATGAATAACAATATGTATACGCTCAGCCAGAATACCGCTCCCTCAGTAGCTCAAAACAATTCCATGTGTCTTGGGTACCTCAATCAGTTCCCTTATCAGTCTGTTCAGGAGCAATCAAACGGGGTATTTATTAACTCTGGGATATTCAGCGACAACTGGACCAATTACTGGAGAAATATTTTGCAGCAGCAGAACTACTCCCGGCAAGAGCAGCAGCGCCGCTCAGAGTTGGTGCAAAGTATTGCCAAAGAGGTTATCGGCCAAAAGATCAAGTCCACCGGCAGCAAGCAGGCTTCCCTTGCTTACGATACCATATGCGCGATCACTGCACCAAATATCATCGAAGCTGTTGCTAAAGCCATTTCCGTAATTACAGCTGCAACGTAAAATATCATTTTATTTTAAAGGCCCTAAAGACAAAAGAATATTTATAGAATTGCACATTAAAAACGCACCAGCATACTATTTTCTCAAATCACAAAAAACAGCATCTCGCATGGTTCTCATGCAAAATGCTGTTTTCTTCTTAAACCAGGGGAAGAGGGGCTCGAACCCCCATCTACGGTTTTGGAGACCGCTGCTCTACCATTGAACTATTCCCCTTCGTGCCGCCCGCGCCCAAAGGGCGCGGTGACAACGAAATTATATTAGCACAAAGTCTTCCCTCTGTCAACAATTTTTATCGGCGGATTTGCCGGCATTTTAAAACGCCGTCGTCCTCCTTACTGTGACCTGTCCGCCCGCCTCCTTCTGAACAGGGCGAACACCGCGGCCCCCATCGAGGCCATCAGCCCGGCCAGTGACGCTCCCGCACCGGCATCCGTCGTTTTGGGAACCGAACTCAGAGGAACATCGCCGTCCTCGATAATCTCTGCCGGCGGATCCGGAAGCGCAGTCCGAGGAACCGCTTCGTCCGGAATCCTCGATGTTGTCGCGGCTCCTGTCGAACCAGACGATGCCGCACCGGATCCTCCCGGCGCAGGATCCGCCGCAGGCGGGGTCGGGATCACCGGCCGGTCCGGTTCTGACGGCTCGGAAGGGCTCACAGGTTCACTCGGTTCACTTGGATCACCCGGGTCGCTCGGATCGCTCGGATCACTTGGGTCGCTCGGATCGCTTGGATCGCTTGGGTCGCTCGGGTCACTTGGATCGCTTGGGTCACTTGGATCACTCGAATCGCTTGGATCACTTGGATCGCTTGGATCCTCTTTTATTATGTTGGTGTATACTGCCTGGCCGCTTTCAAGCAAACCGCTTCCCATTCCTGTACTTTCATCAAAATTCTTATAGTACGCGATCTCTGCCTCGCCGTCCCGGGAGACATTCACGCGCACATAAATGGGAGTTCCCTTTTCATAGCGCTCCGTCTGCGATTCCGTCAGCATTTCATCTATTTTGTACCAGACCGCGCTGCCCTGTCTTAAACCTTCTACAGTGAACGCCGCCTGCCAGCCGGATCTCCTGTCCGCCGTGCCCTGAATCCCGGAAACCGGCAGCCATTCGGATTTTTCCCAGCAGGAAAGGCCGAAAGCATAACTCTCATCCTTAATTTTCTCGTTTTCCTGGCCCTCCTCATTCATAAGGCTCCCGTCGTCGGCAGAAACCACCTGCTTCCGCACGGAAAACTGTCCGTCGATCTTTTTCAGGATAAAATCGGTGCTCCCGCAGACAACGGTGTCCCCTTCTCCGCATCCGACATAGCTCTGCGAATCCTCCCGGAATTCAGGCGTATAGAAATATACGTCTTTCGGTATGTGTCTTGTCCCCGTGATCCAGGCGGAGTATTCCTGCCCCTCAACCGCACCCGTGATGGTCAGATCCACACTCTGACCCGTCATCGGTGTCTTTTCTACCAGCGTTGTCTCTCCGGCGGCATCCTTGATCTCCAGATACAGCTCATCCTGATCTGACGGAACAAAATCCAGCGTCACCGTAACATCCGCCGTTACTCCTTCGCTGCCTTCCTCCACCGAAGTAACCCTGAATGTCACCTCCGGATCCACCTTCTTATAGTCTTCTCCCTCGGGAAGCGTTTCCGTCAGCCAGTGGTAAATCTTTCTGATATTGTCCTGTGCCGTCTCAAGATCCTCATAAAATTCGGTAAGAGGCGCCTGAGTGGAGCCCTGCTGCGCGCGGCTCTGCACATACTCCAGATTCATATCACCGGGGCTCAGAGAGTCTTTCATTTCGGGATGTACCGTACTCCAGACAGACCACTGCGCAGCCGCTACGATCTGTCCGTAATCAAGAGTCTCCTCTAAAATCGCATCGTGATCATCCGGATTGATGAGGCCGGTGCTCTTCATCTCCTCGATCATTTCCTCATACTCGATGTAGGGATAGGCGTGGGTGACCACCGTGCGGAGCCTCCGCTCGTTGATCTCATTTCCCATAACCTTTTCCACCTCGCTGAGGCTTTCCCGGCGCATACGGGTTCTGAATCTTCCCGCTGTATCAATATCGGAGCAGTAAAGCCGAAGTATCTGCTCATGGTCCGCATCGATCAGATTGTAAACCGCCGGAATCTCATAGCCGCCGTTATCGGCGCGCATAATCTTATATGGACTGACATGGTATTCAAAATAGACCATTCCGCTGGGAGTGACAAAACGATATTCCGAATCGGGGTCGCTGTTCCTGTAATGCTCCCAGTCCTCCACATTATCGGGCTTTACCACAGGAGCCCTGGATGGAATGTCTATGGCGCTTCCCGTCTCTTTGCAGACCTTAACTCTCCAGCGCTGCGTCCCTGCCGTTTCCGCCGCCGCATTTCCACCGGTGGCCGTCAACGCATTGCCGTCGGTGGCTGTCAGAAACGGACCGTCTTCTTCCGGTACAAAGGTCACTACCGCATTTCCCTCGCTTAGCCCCGTGGCACGGCCGTCTCCGTAAACCTTCAGCACCGCCTCATTGTCGGAATACCATTGCCCCGGAAGGTCATCTCCCGGCTGTTTCACCAGCCCTCTCTGAAAAAGCAGCTCCTGTCCCAGCGTGTAGGCCGTGTCCTCTCCGTATGTATACGGCAGGATTCCCTTTCCGCTTTCATCCTCCCAGATCGAGACAATGTAGTCATATCCGTCTCTGTCTTCTGAAAAAACAGGCTCTTTTTCACTGCCTGCCGCCGTTCTTCTTTCGGCGGCCGCAGCTGCCGTTATATTCATAAGAACCAGTACAAAAGACAGGACTGCCGCAAGCAGACGGATGCTTCTCTTCTTCGTCGTTCTTTTTCTTCCTTTCATATGTATATCACTCCTCTCTCCCGATACAAAACAGAGATCTCCTCCACGGGAGGATCGTGACTTCATTATACCAAACAGTATATCTCGCAAAATACCTCGTTATTATATTTTTGTACAATAAATTGTCATTTTTGGAAGTTTCTACAGAAAAATTTCCCGGACTTCGCAGGAGTATCCCGGTTCTTCGCCGGAATCCCTCTCACAAGATCCCTATGGCGTCCCGCACATTCTGTACGCCGATCAGGCGGATCTTGCCTTCATATACCTTTTTTTCGAGCTTGTCCAGGCAGATCTTCGGAAGAACACAACATTCAAAGCCAAGCTTCATAGCCTCGCTTACGCGCTGCTCTGCCATAGAGACGGCGCGGACCTCCCCGGACAGACCCACCTCTCCGAAGACCACGGTTTTTTCGTCCACGGGCAGATCCTTCAGGCTGGATACCAGGGCCAGAACAATGGACAGATCCAGCGCGGGCTCATTCATCTTCATGCCTCCCGCGATATTCACATAAGCGTCGTACCGTCCCATCTCAAGGCGGCATCTCTTTTCCAGAACCGCCATAAGAAGATTGACACGGTTGTAATCGGTTCCCGCCGCGGTCCTGCGCGGGATTCCCAGATTGCTCTGGGTCACAAGGGCCTGAACCTCCAGAAGGATCGGCCTTGTCCCTTCCATAGCGCAGGCAACTACCGCGCCGGAGGCGTCCCTGGGACGTCCGTTCAGCATGAACTCCGACGGATTCTCCACCTCCGCAAGCCCCTGCTGGCGCATCTCGAAAACGCCGATCTCATTGGTCGATCCGAACCGGTTCTTGACCCCTCTCAGGATCCGGTAAGAAGCGTGACGGTCTCCCTCAAAATACAGAACGGTATCGACCATATGCTCAAGGACACGGGGACCGGCCACAACACCCTCTTTGGTCACATGACCCACGATAAAGACGGTGATCCCCTCTCCCTTGGCGATCTGCATCAAAAGATTCGTGCACTCCCTGACCTGGCTGACGCTTCCGGGAGCCGAGGACACCTCCTCGCGGTACATGGTCTGAATGGAATCGATGATCACGGTTTCCGGCTTCTGTTCAAGGATCACATCCCGGATCACGTCCAGGCAGGTTTCGCACAGAAACAGAAGCTCTCCGCCCATCTGTCCGATGCGGTCAGCCCTCATCCTGATCTGCCTTAACGATTCCTCGCCGGATATATACAGAATCTTCTTTCCCTGCGCCGAAAGGCTTCTGCAGACCTGGAGAAGCAGAGTGGATTTACCGATCCCCGGATCGCCGCCTACCAGGATCAGAGAGCCGGGCACGATCCCTCCTCCCAGGACCCGGTCCAGCTCCCTATAGCCGGTCGAGATCCGCTCTTCCTTTGACGCCGATATTTCCGACAGTCTGGACGGCACGGGTCCGGCCGTCCGGCCGGACCGGGAGCCCGCCGTATGCTGCGTCCTGGTATTTCCGCCTGCCGGCTCCTCCACAAATGTGTTCCACTCCCGGCAGGCCGGGCACTGGCCCATCCATTTTGCCGATTCAAAACCGCACTCCCTGCAGAAAAACGATGTCGTCTTCGCCATATCATCCTCCAAATCGAGTAGGGGAGATTACTTCTCCCCTCTCACGCCACCGTACGTGCCGTTCGGCATACGGCGGTTCAACATAACTTCAAAGCATGACGTTCATTGTAGTAGTCAAGACAGCTTACAAGTCCCGCTTTCGCAAGCACTTCCTTTGAGATTGCCCTGCTTACGCAAGTTTTGGTCACTACCCATTGATATCGGTCTCCACAATAGGCCGTTGCTCTTGCCAGGTCTTTTCCTATTCCAAGTTTCTGCAATCCCCATTGCCGCTTCTTCGGCACTTTCCACTGTTTCCAGATGATGACTCTGAGCCTTGTCCTCAAATGTGCGTCGATTTCTGCCATTGCTGTTTTCATGGAGCCGAGGGCATAATAGTTTATCCACCCTCTTGTCACTTGGTTTATCTTCGCAATCCTTCCTGTGACCGTCCCGGGCATTTTCCTACTGGTCAGCTCTTTCAGCCTACTCTTAAACTTCTTCACAGAATCCTGATGTGGTCTGCATTTCCATTCTTTTGTCCTGCTGTCCTTGTAGAACCCGAAACCAAGATATTTCAGCTTTTGCGGTCTTGTGATGTGGGTTTTTGTCATGTTGACCTTTAACCCTAACTTCCTCTGTATCCAGTCTGACACTGTCCGCATAACCCTCTTTGCACTTGCTTCACTTCTGACTGCTATCACACAGTCGTCCGCATATCTCGTGAATCGCAGGCTCCTTGCTTCCAGTTCCCTGTCCAGTTCGTTCAACATAATGTTTGACAGCAGTGGTGAAAGATTCCCACCCTGCGGTGTGCCGAGTTTCGTTTCCTCATATCCCTGCGGCGTCATGACGCCTGCTTTCAGGTATTTGCGGATAAGGGACTCGGTATCTCCGTCATTGATTATGTTGTGGACAAGGCTCATTAACCTGTCCTGCGGCACGTTATCGAAGAACTTCTCCAGGTCTATGTCCACAATCCACTCATAGCCTTCATTCAGATATGCAAGCAACTGCCTGACCGCCATTTCGCAGTTTCTGTTCGGCCTGAATCCGTAACTCCATTCTGAAAACAGCGGTTCGCACATCGGGCTTATCACCTGCACAATTCCCTGCTGGATGACCCTGTCCATGACCGTCGGGATTCCGAGTCTTCTCACGCCTCCGTCTGGCTTGGGTATCTCTACCCTCCTGACCGGCTGGGGTTTGTACTCCCTGTGCCTGATCTTCTCCCTGATACTGTCCCAGTTCTCTTTGATATAGTCTCCGAGTTGTTCTGTTGTCACTTCGTCTACTCCACCTGCACCTTTGTTCGCGCAGACTCTTTTGTAAGCGGCGTTCATGTTGTCCTTGGACAGTATCTTTTCCAACAGTTCTGACATTGCTTTGTGTGCTTTCTCCTTTCCGTTCCCATGGATTTACCTTAGGTGATGCAGTACCTGCTCATATACGTTTCGCCCTTCCTGCTGTCGGGCATTCCATGGGGCATACATTTGATTACACAGTTACGTTGTTCCGCCCTTCGGCATGGCTCGTTTCAAGGCTATGCCTACTATGGCTTCTGCTGACTTCTCGCAGTTCGTTGTTACTACGGTTAATAAGACCGCCTGCGAGACCTCGCGGGATAAGCCTGCCAGTCTTTCCCCGTCTACCTGCCTGATTTACGCCTGCGGGTTACGGTTGCCTTTTGGACTTCGCTGTTCTTTGCCAGCTTATCCGCCACAAACGCCTTATATCAGGTTTCTATTCGTCAGGCTACGGCTTCGCTATCCCTTCTTCTCGCCCACATCTCGTGATGCAAACCTTGGGAGTCGCTTTGGGGTTCGTCGGCAACTACGCCCCTTGTGGACTTTCACCACAGACTGACGGCGTACCCGTCATACAAAGAAAGGAGTCCCAGGGGACTCCTTCTGTCGTCACTGCTTTTCGACCTTTACCGGAACTCGGTCCCCCTCGCTCAGTTCCAGACTGAGATTCAGCTTTCCGCCCATATTGGTGCGCATCGTCCCTACCTCTCCGCCGCCTACCAGGATCCGGTATCCGGCATCCTCCTCCAGCTGCAGCGTGATCTGGACGTCGCTCACACCCTCCACGGCGAACTCCACTCCCCGGTCCGTCACCGTGAAATGTCCGACGGTCGTCCCGGGAACGGACTCGTATACAAACATACCGTTCCTCTCAAGCTTCGTCATCTCCGCAAAGGTCTTTACCTTGTAGAGATCTCCGTCGTATTCAAAATCCTCCCGTTTCGTCTTCCGATCCAGCCGGTAATCACCAAAGCTGATGCTTCCGTCCTCTTCCGCGCGGATCAATTCCCGTAATGCTTCCATGTTCTTTCCTCCCGTCGCCTTTTCTGTGGATTATATTACTTCTGCGCCTCTATAACCAGGGCGTCGCCCTCCTTGTCGACCCGGACACAGTCGCCCTCTTTGACGGTGCCCTCCAGGATCTCCTCCGCCAGCTTATCCTCCAGCTGGCTCTGTATGGTGCGGCGGAGGGGTCTGGCGCCAAATTTCTCGTCGTAGCCTTTCTCCACGAGAAATTCCCGTCCCTCATCTGTAACCAGAATATCAATTCCCATCTGCTGCCTGGTGCGTTTTCCGATGCTGCCCAGCATGATGGATACGATCTTCTGCATATGTTCCTTCGTCAGCGGATGGAAAACGATAATCTCATCCACGCGGTTTATGAACTCCGGCTTGAAGATCCGCTTCACCTCGTCCATAACCCGGTCCTTCATAAATTTGTATTTTTCGGCCTCGTCGTCGGAGGATGTGAATCCCAGACGCTTCGGAGAGATAATGTTCTCCGCTCCGGCATTGCTGGTCATGATCAGGATCGTATTTTTGAAGTCGATCTTGCGTCCCTGGGCATCCGTGATATGCCCGTCGTCCAGCACCTGCAGGAGAATATTGAAAACATCCGGATGAGCCTTCTCGATCTCGTCAAACAGGATCACGCTGTAAGGATTGCGCCTCACCTTTTCACTGAGCTGCCCTCCTTCGTCGTATCCCACATATCCGGGCGGAGAACCGATGATCTTGGAAACGCTGTGCTTCTCCATATATTCCGACATATCGACCCGGATCAGGGCGTTCTCGGATCCAAACATGGCCTCCGCCAGCGCCTTGCACAGCTCTGTCTTCCCCACCCCTGTCGGACCCAGGAAAAGGAAGGAACCGATGGGGCGCTTGGGGTCTTTTAGACCGACGCGTCCTCTACGGATCGCCCTGGCAACGGCGGCAACCGCTTCGTCCTGGCCCACTACTCTCTCATGAAGGATGGGCTCCAGCATACGGAGCCGCTGTGATTCCTCCTCCTGCAGTTTTCTGACCGGTATCTTGGTCCATCCGGACACCACGTCCGCGATTTCATCCTCTCCGACTACCAGCTTGCTTGCCGTCTTCTCCTTCTGCCAACGTTCACGGATCTTCTCTATCTTCTCGCGTTTTCTCGTCTGCTTCTTCTTGAGCTCCCCGGCCTGCTCATAGTTCTCGGCCATAATGGCTTTTTCCTTCTGTGCCTCCAGCGCCTCGATATCCTGCTCAAGCGTGCGGATCTCTTCCGGCTCCACGAAAACCGTCAGGCGCAGCTTGGAGGATGCCTCGTCAATCAGGTCGATGGCCTTATCCGGCAGAAACCGGTCGTTGATATAGCGGGCCGAAAGGCGCACGGCCGCCTTGAGAGCGCCGTCCGTGATCTTGACTTTGTGGTGTTCCTCATATCTCTCCCGCAGGCCCTTCAGGATCTCAAATGCCTCCTCCTCGGACGGTTCTTCTACCGTCACCGGCTGGAACCTTCTCTCCAGGGCGGCATCCTTTTCGATGTGCTTTCGGTACTCCTCAATGGTAGTGGCTCCGATGAGCTGGATCTCTCCCCTCGCCAGGGACGGCTTCAGAATATTGGACGCGTCAATGGCGCCCTCCGCGCCTCCCGCTCCTATAATGGTATGGATTTCGTCTATAAACAGGAGGACCTCCCCGTCCTCCGTCACCTCCGACAGGACCTTCTTGATCCGCTCTTCAAACTCTCCCCGGTATTTGGATCCGGCCACCATGCCGGACAGATCCAGCGTCAGCACCCTCTTCTCGGCAATGGTTTCCGGCACATCACCCTCGGCGATCATCTGGGCAAGCCCCTCCACAACGGCGGTCTTGCCTACGCCGGGTTCGCCGATCAGGCAGGGGTTGTTCTTTGTGCGCCGGCTGAGGATCTGAACCACCCGCTGGATCTCCTGCTTTCTCCCGATAACGGGATCCAGCTTCCCTTCCCTGGCAAGAGCGGTCAGATCGCGGCTGTAGGCGTCCAGAGTAGGCGTTCCCGTGCGCCCCTTGCTCCCCGCCGCGTACCGGGAGCCCTGCGCCTCGTCCCGGGAGGATGGAGCGTCCTCGCCCATGGAGGCAAGAAGGTCCGTATACAGCTTCTGGATGCTGACACCCATAGTATTGAGAAGGCGGACTGCCACACAATCATCATTCTTC
>CANRGP010000053.1 GCA_947630085.1 uncultured Lachnospiraceae bacterium | reverse complement strand
CCCGAACCGCATCCGGAGGGAGCGGAGAAGCGCGGACGCGTTTGGCGGGAGACAGATGGGAGTAATCATGTCGAAAGTAAAAATGACTGCGAAAGTCGTCAGCCAGGAGATGATCGGCCCCGACATCTGCAGCCTGTGGATCCGGGCCGGGGAGATTGCGTCCCAGGCCCGCGCGGGACAGTTTGTTTCCGTATACACAAAGGACGCGTCGAAGCTTCTTCCGCGGCCCATCAGCATTTGTGAGATCGACCGGGAGGCGGGTACGCTGCGTCTGGTCTACCGGATCGCGGGCGGCGGCACAAGGGAGTTTGCCGGCTATGCGGCCGGGGATACGGTCACGATGCTGGGGCCTCTCGGCAACGGATTTCCGGAGATCGGCCCGGACAGGCGCGCGATTCTCATCGGCGGCGGTATCGGCATCCCGCCGATGCTGGAGCTGGCGAAGGAATTGACGTGCCGGAAGGCGGCGGTCCTGGGCTACCGGGACGACCGGCTGTTTTTAAAAGATGAATTTGAACCCTTCGCGGATGTGATTGTTGCCACCGAGGACGGGAGCGTGGGCACAAAGGGAAATGTGCTGGACGCGGTCCGGGAGCAGCTCCCGGTGCCGGATGAAGCGGGACGGCAGGATGCGGCGGACGCGGGAGCGGCAGAGCGGGAGCCTGCGGCGGATGTGATCCTTGCCTGCGGCCCCGCGCCCATGCTGCGTGCCGTGAAAGCCTATGCGCAGGAGCGCCGGATCGAATGCTGGCTGTCTCTTGAGGAGAGGATGGCCTGCGGCATCGGCGCCTGTCTGGCCTGTGTCTGCCGGACCGGCGAGGTGGATGCCCATTCCAATGTGCACAATAAGCGGATCTGCAAGGACGGGCCGGTGTTTGCCGCCGGGGAGGTGGAGTTGTGACCGATACGAGGGTGAACATTGCGGGAGTGGAGCTGAAGAACCCCGTCATGACGGCCTCCGGAACGTTCGGTTCCGGGGAAGAGTACGCGGAGTTTGTGGACCTGAGCCGGCTGGGCGCCGTGGTGACGAAAGGGGTTGCCAACGTGCCGTGGCCGGGGAATCCCACGCCCCGCGTCGCCGAGGTCTACGGCGGGATGTTAAATGCCATCGGCCTGCAGAATCCCGGCGTCGACGTATTCGTGCGGCGGGACATTCCCTTTTTAAAAAAATACGATACAAAGATCGTCGTCAATGTCTGCGGACGCACCGCGGAGGACTATATCGACGTGGTGGAGCGCCTGGGCGATGAGCCGGTGGATCTTTTGGAGATCAATATTTCCTGCCCCAATGTCAAGGAGGGCGGCATCGCTTTCGGGCAGGATCCGAAGGCGGTGGAAAACATTACCCGCCTGGTCAAGAGCCATGCCAGACAGCCGGTTATCATGAAGCTGAGTCCCAATGTGACCGACATTACGGTGATGGCGAAGGCGGCGGAGGCCGGAGGCGCGGATGCGCTCTCCCTCATCAATACGTTGACCGGCATGAAGATCGACATCCATAAGCGGACGTTTGCGCTGGCCAATAAGACCGGCGGGATGTCCGGCCCGGCCGTCAAGCCGATAGCCGTGCGCATGGTCTATCAGGCGGCGAACGCGGTGAAACTGCCGATCATCGGCATGGGCGGGATCGTGACGGCGGAAGATGCCGTCGAATTTCTGCTGGCGGGCGCCACGGCGGTGTCCGTGGGAACAGCGAATTTCTTCAATCCTTACGCGACGGTAGAGATCGTGGAGGGGATTGAGAACTATATGGAACAATACGGGATCGCCGATGTGAAGGAACTGATCGGCGCGGTGAAGCAGTAAACGGATCCCGGGGCCGGCGGTCCGGATCTGGCGCGGCGGGATCATACCAGACGGAAAGTGCCGGCTGCGGAAAGGAGAATTGTGGTTATGGAAAAGTATAAACAGGAGTTTATTGAGTTCATGGTGGAGAGCCACGCGCTCAAATTCGGCGATTTCACCCTTAAAAGTGGGAGAAAATCTCCGTTTTTCATGAATGCGGGCGCATATGTGACCGGCTTTCAGCTTCGCCGCCTCGGCAGATATTACGCGGAGGCCATTCATCAGAATTACGGGGATGATTTTGATGTGCTGTTCGGCCCGGCTTATAAGGGGATCCCTCTGAGCGTGGCCGCTGCCATCGCGTACAGCGAGCTTTACGGGAAAGAGATCCGCTACGCGTCGAACCGCAAGGAGGTCAAGGACCACGGGGACACGGGGATCCTTTTGGGCAGCAAACTCAGAGACGGCGACCGGGTGGTCATCATCGAGGATGTGACGACCTCCGGAAAATCCATTGAGGAGACGTTTCCGATCCTGAAGGCGCAGGCCGATGTGGAGATCGTGGGCCTGATGGTTTCTCTGAACCGTCAGGAGAGAGGAAAGAGCGACAGGAGCGCGCTCGAGGAGATCCGTGACCTTTACGGATTCCGCACGGCGGCTATAGTGACCATGTCGGAGGTTGTGGAGCTGCTCTATAACCGGCCCTGCATGGGAAAGATCCTGATCGACGACGAGATCAAGGCCGCCATCGACGCATATTATGAGGAGTACGGCGCAAAGTAAAACTGCGGAGACGGCAAAGTGCGCTGAAGCACGGAAGGGAGAAAGAATGGAAAGGGTTTACAGGACCATGAGGAATACGGGGGCGGCGAATATTGCCATAGGGATCATCATGATCATCGCGGGAGTGAGCACCGGCGTAGTGGCTATCGTATCGGGGGCCAATCTCCTCAGAAAAAAAGCGGGACTGACATTTTAGAAGCGGATCCGGGAGCCGATAACATGAATGATCATAAAGACAGCCAGAGGGGCGTCAGGGTGCTGTTCCTTTTTTACCTTGCCGCTTTGATCTATCTGGTGTTTTTTGCTGAAGCCTTCAGGCGGGGAGACGCTCACGGCGGCACATATGCGTATAACCTGGAGCTGTTTAAAGAGATCAGGAGATTCTATCTCAACCGTGAAAGCCTGGGAATGCGGGTGGTCATGGTGAACCTGGCCGGAAATATTCTGGCGTTTGTGCCGTTCGGGTTTATGGCGCCGATGACCGGCAGAAGATCAAGGGGATTCTTCAGGATTGCGTTTCTCTCCTTTCTTCTCAGCCTCTGCATAGAATGTATACAGCTGGTAAGCCGTGTGGGAAGCTTCGATGTAGATGATATTTTTTTGAATACCGTCGGCGGGATCGTCGGATATCTTCTGTATTGGATCGTCCTTGGAGCACATGGGAGGTGGCGGGCTTTTGGCGATGAAAAAGAGAGTTAGGACCGGAGGTCAGAAGCGGCCGATGACGGAGGAGGAACGCCGGGCGCTTCAGGCCAGAAGGGAGCGAAAAGAAAGGAACATCAGGGAGCAGAAGGAAGCGGCGGCTTCCAGGGTATCCTATGTGAAAAAGCCCGTTTCCCGGCGGAGCGTTATCTGCCTGGTGCTTTCCCTGATCGGGCTGGCGCTTGCAGGCGGATGTGTGGCTGCCGCCTCCGCCACAAGAGGAAAATTTCCGTTTTCCGCAGGCGGCTTCGCGCTCAGCGGGATCCTCTGCTCCGTATGCTCGTTCTTGTATGGGATCGCTTCGTTCCGGGAGAGAGATAAAAACTGCATACCGGCCAGGTTCGGCGCGGCGGTCAGCCTTCTTCTTCTGGCGGCCTGGGCGGTGATCATCATCATAGGGGGAGGAAACTGACTATGGATTACCGGGAGATCTGGAGAGAGGATAACGACTCTGTCAGGGAGCGGTATGAGCTTTCATCGGATCGGATCCGGCAGATCGTCACGGAAGAGACGGTTCCGGAGCCTTTCCGCCGTTATTTTCAGAAAACGGCATCGTTTATGACGGAGACAGGAGATGTGTTTTCTCTGGCGGAGAGCGGCAGGCTGAGAGAGCTGACGCTTGCAGAGCTGCAGGAGATCAATCACAGCCTGTACCGAGATATCCTTCCGGAGCATTATGAGGAGAGCTATGCCGATCCGTCCTGTGCGGGACGGCTCCTGGGGGATGAGTACGGGGAGGTGCTTTGCGCGCTTTATGCTGAGATCCGCGGGCAGATCGCCTTTGCCTGCGAATGCCGCCTGACGGAGATCACCATTTTGAATGAGCTGTTCATCGAGATCTACAATATGTTTGAAGAGGAAACGATCCCTTCTCCGGAGCAGATCCGGGATGCGTTTTTCTGGTTCGCGGGGGACTATTCCGAGCAGATCGCACATTCCCGTGTGCGGGAGACGCTGGATCCGTCCCTTCCCTTTGCGGAGGAGATCGTGGAGGCAGCCGGGAGCGGAGATCTGCGGAGCCTCTATTATTACGGGGAGTATATTTCCGGCGAGGAGCTCCGGATCGCGGAATATATGAATGGACTTCCCCGGGATACCGTGGACCGGATGGCGGATACCTACACCGAGGGCTACCGCAAGGGCTTTCAGGTCATGAACCGGGATCTTTCCAGAAAGCAGACAGTGGCCGTGGTGTATCAGATCGGGTTCGAGCGGATGGTGAAAAAGGCCCTGGAGAATTTCAGAAAAATGGGGCTGAAGCCCATTCTTTACCGGAGAGGAGTGTGGTCCATAGACCGCGCCGGCGGCTTGAAGAAAGGCTATCACGGCACATCTCCCAACCGGCAGTACGATTATGACCATCGCTACGATCATGCGGTATATTTTCGGAAAGCGTATACGGACAGGAGGAAAGCCGCTCTTGAGACGGCATACGAGACATACCGGCTGCAGGCCGCGGGTTTTGCGGGGCCGGCAGTGATCGAGACTTTCGGAGAAGCCGGATTCCAGCCGGTGAATAAACGGCAGGCCCCCGCGCTCACCGAGAAGCAGGAGAAGCTGGCCACTGCCAGTGCGGCCGCCAGCGCCCTGCTGGTCAACCGGTACATTCCGGGAGAGGAGACCAGCTTCACCATCATCGCTTTCCCGAAGCCGTCCATCGGACCGGATTTTGAGAAGATTTTTGACGAGACCATCCGGATCAACACGCTGGATTACGAAAAGTACAAGGGGATCCAGCAGCATATCATCGATCTTCTGGACAGGGCAGAATATGTAGTGGTGACCGGAAAAGGCGACAATCATACCAGGATGAAGATAATGCTCCATCATCTTTCCGATCCCGCGTCCCAGACCAACTTTGAAAACTGCCTGGCGGATGTAAACATTCCTCTGGGAGAGGTATTTACCTCCCCGCAGCTGGCGGGGACCGAAGGGGTCCTGGAGGTGAGCAGCGTTTACATCGGAGATCTGCAGTTCAGGGATCTGCACATGGAATTTGAAGACGGAAAGCTCACGGACTACCGGTGCGGCAATTTCAGCGACAGGGAGCACTCGAGGACGCTGATCCGGCAGATGATCCTGAAAAACCACGATACGCTGCCGATCGGTGAGTTCGCGATCGGAACCAATACGGCCGCCTACGCTATGGCCCGGAACTACCGGATCGTGGACCGGCTTCCGATCCTGATCGTGGAGAAGATGGGGCCGCACTTTGCCCTGGGAGATACCTGCTACAGCCGGTCGGAGGATATCCGCATTTTCAATCCCGACGGGAAGGAAGCGATCGCGCGGGACAACGAGATTTCCCTGCTCCGCAGGCAGGATCCCTCCGAGGCATATTTTAACTGTCACACGGACATCACGATCCCGTACAGAGAACTGGGGGAGATCTACGGGGTCACGGCGGACGGAGAGAAACTCCGGCTGATCGCCGGCGGCAGATTCGTGGCCGCGGGGACCGAGCCGCTCAACGAGCCGCTTCGGGAAGAGGAATAAAAGCAGTACAATATACAAATCAAGTGAAAGGAAGGGGAAGAAATGAGCGATTATCAGATCACCTGCTGCTCGACCTGCGATATGAGCGGCGATTTTATGAAGGAGAACCACATTCCGTTTGCAATGTTCCATTATGAGATGGACGGAAAGGATTATCAGGACGACCTGTATGCCTCCATAACTCCGAAGGAATTCTATCAGAAGATCAGAGACGGAGCGCAGCCGGTGACTTCTCAGCTCAACGCGGAGGAATACTGCGCCATTTTTGAGCCGATTCTGAAGGAGGGGAAGGATATTCTTCACCTGACGCTGTCCGGCGGGATCTCCGGGACGGTCAATTCCGCCCTCATCGCAAAGGAGCAGATGGAGGAAGTCTATCCGGAGAGAAAGGTGATCGTGATCGACTCCCTGGCCGCTTCGTCCGGCTACGGGCTCCTGGTTACCCAGGCGCTGGATAACCGCAGGAACGGTATGACGCTGGAGGAAAACGCGGCCTGGATCCAGGAAAACAAGCTCCGCCTTCACCACTGGTTCTTTTCCACGGATCTGACAAGCTTTATCCGGGGCGGAAGAGTGTCCAAAACGGCGGGATTTGTGGGACAGGTGCTGAATATCTGTCCGCTTCTGAACGTCAATTCGGAGGGACGCCTGATCCCCAGAAGCAAGGCGCGCGGGAAAAAGCAGGTCATAAAGGCGATGCTACAGCAGATGGAGGATCATGCCCGGGACGGCCTGGAGTATTCCGGAAAGTGCTACATTTCCCACTCGGACAGTCTGGACGACGCGGAAGAGGTGGCCCGCCAGGTTAAGGAGCGTTTCCCCAGGCTGGACGGAGAGGTGCTCATCAACGATATCGGAACGGTGATCGGATCCCATACCGGCCCCGGAACGGTGGCACTGTTCTTCTGGGGAGATGAAAGGACCCTCTGATCGTCCGCCGGGAATGTCTCAATCCGCATAAAAGAATATAAGGCTTGTACCAATGTGCTCCCTCTGAAACGGATGTCCGCAAAATATCCGCTTGAGAGGGAGCATTATTATTGTTTCGGACTCTGGGAGCAGCGCAGGTATTTCAAATATGTGCGAAAAGAGTTAAATTGTATACTAACAAAAACGGATGCAGATATTATATAATATTTAATATAATTGTATAGAAGTATATGGAGTGAAACACGAATTGCTGAGATAAAATGAAAGGAGAGAGCTTTATGGCAGAATTGAAGGAAAATAGCATGAGTTTACCGTTTGGGACGGATCTGACGGGCAAGGTGGCGGTCGTGACCGGGGCCGGCGGCGTCCTGTGCGGGATGTTCGCCGCAACGCTGGCGGAGGCCGGCGCGAAGGTGGCGGTGCTGGACCTGAATGAGGAGGCGGCGAAGAAGGTAGCCGACGGCATCACGGCGGCCGGCCATACGGCCAGGGCCTATAAGACCAATGTACTGGAGAAGGCGAGCCTGGAGGAGACTCATGAGAGAGTGCTTTCGGAGCTGGGCCCCTGCGACATCCTGGTCAACGGAGCCGGAGGCAACAACCCCAGGGCCCAGACCCAGAAGGAGTATTTTGAGATCGGCGATATCGAGGCGGATACCGTATCCTTCTTTGATCTGGACCAGAGCGGCGTCCAGTTTGTGTTCAACCTGAATTTCATCGGCACCCTGCTCCCGACCCAGGTCTTCGCGAAGGACATGATCGGCCGCGAGGGCTGCAATATCCTGAATGTATCGTCCATGAACGCCTTTACGCCCCTGACCAAGATTCCGGCCTACAGCGGCGCGAAGGCGGCTGTCAGCAATTTCACCCAGTGGCTGGCGGTGCATTTCTCCAGGGTAGGGATCCGGGTCAACGCCATTGCCCCCGGCTTCTTCGTGACGAACCAGAACCGCGCCCTGCTTTTCAACGAGGACGGTACGCCGACGGCTCGCACTCAGAAGATCCTGGCCGCGACGCCGATGGGGCGCTTCGGGGAGGCAAGCGAACTGAACGGCACGCTTTTGTATCTGCTGAACAATGAAGCGTCCGGATTCGTCAACGGCGTCGTGATCCCGGTGGACGGCGGATTCTCCGCCTACTCGGGCGTATAAACAGGAAAACGGCTGTCCGCGCCCGCGCAGACAGCGGATCATCAAAAAGGAGGTATGTACTATGCCGATGCAGATGGGCTGGCGCTGGTACGGCGAAGGAAACGACAGGATCACCCTGTCCGATATCCGGCAGATCCCCGGCATATCCACCATTGTCTGGGCGCTTCACAACAAGCTCCCCGGCGAGGTCTGGGAGCCGGAGGAGATCGCGGAGGTACAGAAGCAGATCGAAGCCTACGGCTTCAATATGGATGTGGTCGAATCGGTGAACGTCCATGACGACATCAAGATCGGCCTTCCCACCCGTGACCGGTATATCGAGAATTACAGGCAGACGATCCGCAATCTGGCTCCCTTCGGAGTCAAGGTGATCTGCTACAATTTCATGCCGATCTTCGACTGGACCAGATCCGATCTGTTCCATCCGGTGGGGGACGGCTCCACGGCGCTGTTCTACCAGAAGGATATGATCCAGGACGATTACAATGCTATGGCCGAATATATCATGTCCTTTACGGAGAAGTACAATATGACGTTCCCCGGCTGGGAGCCGGAGCGCATGGCGAAGCTGGACGAACTGTTCAAGGCATACGCGCCCGTGACAAAGGAGAAGCTGTGGGAGAATTTCAAATATTTCCTGGAGGCCATCATGCCCACCTGTCATGAGTGCGGCATCAAAATGGCCGTCCATATGGACGATCCGCCGTGGGATATCTTCGGTCTGCCGCGCCTTCTGGTAAACGCCGAGGCGATCGACCGGTTCCTGGCCATGGTGGACGACCCCTATAACTGCCTGACGCTCTGCAGCGGTTCGCTGAACGCGGACCCGCGGAACAATGTGGCGGATATCGTGAGGAAGCACTGCGACCGGATCGCCTTTGCCCACATCCGCAACGTGAAGCATTTCCCGAACGGCGACTTCAGCGAGGCCAGCCACCGGGACTGCGACGGCGATACCGGGATCCTGGATATCCTGAAGGCGTATCATGACTGCGGCTTTGAAGGATATATCCGTCCGGATCACGGGCGCCACCTGTGGGACGAGAAGCCGGGCAGCGTCCGGCCGGGCTACGGCCTTTATGACCGCGCGCTGGGCGTTATGTATATGCTGGGCGCGTGGGATATGCTCGATAATCTGGAGGGGAAAAATACAAAGGAACTGCGGCCTGCCGGGTAAAAGCCCGGTGCCGCAGTCCCTTTACGGGTTCGTCTCCTCCGCCTCGGATTCCCTGCTGCCGGTGCTTTCGGTCCACGGTGTGCCGATCCTGCGGCGGTATTCGCTGGGCGTAAGGCCCGTGTATTTCTTGAAGGTTTTGGAAAAATAATTCAGATCCGGTATCCCGCAGTGCTGGGCGATCGTCTGGATCTGCAGGCCGGTTGAATTCAGGAGAAAGATGCCGTATTCAATCCGTTTCCGGTTCACATATTCGGTCATGGAGGAGCCGGTTTCTTTCCTGAACACGGTGGACAGATAGCTGGCGCTTACGTGCAGATACGCGGCCTGGGTCTTCAGGCTCAGATCGGCGGTCAGATCCGAACTGATCCGCACCAGGACGTTCCGCACCAGGGGAGAGTATCCCTGGAGAGAATGATTTTTGACCAGCAGGCAGTATTTGCGGGCCATTTCCCGCATCAGACGGTAGATATCCTCCTTGGAATTGGCGTTCTCGATGGAACGGGCGAAGCGGGAGGAGAGGCTGTCGATGTGGAGAGGATGTACATGACCGTATTCCGCCGCTTTCCGGAGGAGCGTATTGGTGATGATGGCGTAGTTTTTGAGATCGCGGAGCGTATTCACCGCGCGGTGCTCCACATGGGCGCGGGGAAATGCGCCGAGAAGCATCTCGGCCGTATGGGTCTCCCCGCGGGTGACGGCGCTCAGGAGGGCGTTTTCGGATTCATACTGCTTCTCCAGCGCTTTCATGGAAAGAAACGCGTCCTCCGGCTCCTTGTTCTCCGGGCGCATCGCGACCGGCTCCGCGCCGAGAAAGGTGTGGTCATATATGTCCTGGAGAGTAAACTGCTTCATCCCGCCCCAGAGCACCTGGCCGAGCGAGTTCAGGAGCACCAGCAGCCCGGTGCTGTCCTGCAGGACGGGAATGATCCGGAATATGTTCTCGAATTTCCCCGTAAAAAAATGGGGAGAGAGAACGTAGCGCTCCATGAGATTCATGATATCCTGGGTCGTGATCTCAGACTCCGTATACGGTCCTACCAGGACATAGGACAGATCGGCATCGGGAAGCTGGAAAAGATAGTAACGGCACAGGAGCGGATCCCGTATCCGGTAAAGGACGCCCGGCCTGTACTGTCTGCAGTAACGGAGAAACTGCTCCCGGTAATTCAGCTCCGGGATGATGAGGCGGCGCAGTCCGAAATCGTATACGTCGCCGGCAGTCTCGTCGTCTGCCCGGATGATATGACAGGGCATATGCGAATTTTTAAGGATCTCCATGAAAAAAAGCAGTTCTGCTTCATGCTGCATCTTTTGTCCTCCCCTGGCCGCGGCTGCGGATCAAATTTACATTTCTATTATCCCGTATTCCCATAAAAAAAGCAACCGTAAAACTGTACGAAAAGAGATAAAGAATATACTAACAAAAAAAGACGTCAACATAGTATAATCTTTGTAACATTTGCATAAACAATGATATTGAGGCGGCACAATCCGAATGACAGAATGTACGAAACACGGACATTCTATTGTTTTGGAAAAAAGAAAAGGGGGGATTCGGGCGGAGAAGGGGCTTCGCAGACAGGAATCATTTCACAGATGGAGAAGGAGGTTTATTTTATGGCAAAGGAAACTGCAAAAAGTGTCAGACCGTTTGGAATGTCTGACAAGCTGGGCTATATGTTCGGCGATTTCGGCAATGATTTTACGTTTATTCTGTCATCCAGCTTTATGCTGAAGTTCTACACGGATGTTATGGGGATATCCGCCGGAGTGGTAGGACTTCTGATGATGGCGGCCCGGTTCGTGGACGCGGTCACGGACGTTACCATGGGTCAGATCGTGGACCGCTCAAAACCGACGAAGGACGGCAAGTTCCGCCCGTGGATCAAGCGGATGTGCGGGCCGGTGGCCATCGCGTCGTTTTTGATCTATCAGTCGGGGTTTGCGGGTATGCCGTACATATTTAAAGTGATCTGGATGGTCGTGACCTACATCCTGTGGGGATCCATTTTCTACACATCCATCAACATTCCTTACGGTTCCATGGCGTCAGCCGTTACGGCGGAGCCGAAGGAAAGGGCGGAGCTGTCGACCTGGAGGACCATCGGAGCGACTCTTGCCGGTCTCGCAATCGGAGTGGGGACTCCGCTTGTGGCTTATGTCGTCGTGGACGGCAAGACCGTGCTGTCCGGTTCCCGCATGACGATGATCGCCGGCGTCTTTTCCATCTGCGCCATCATCTGCTACCTGCTCTGCTTCAACCTGGTTCGTGAGCGTGTCGAGGTTCCGGCCAACAACCAGAAGCTGGAAGTGGGCAAGCTGTTAAAGAGCCTGGTCACCAACCGCTCCCTGCTCGGCATCATCGCCGCCGCGATCCTTCTGCTTCTCGGTATGCTGGGAATGCAGGGAATGGCAGGATATGTATTCCCGAATTATTACGGTTCCGCAGAGGCGCAGTCGGCGTCCGCACTGGTGGGAAGCGTCGCGATGCTCGCGATCTGCGCGCCGTTCGCATCCAAACTGTCGGCTAAATTCGGCAAGAAGGAGCTGTCTGTCGCTTCCTGTGCGTTCGGTGCCCTGGTCTATTTGATCTGCCTGATCGTGAGACCCGCCAATCCCTATGTGTACGTGGGATTCTATACGCTGGCCTATATCGGACTCGGTTTCTTCAACACCGTGATCTGGGCTATGATCACAGACGTCATAGATGACGCGGAGGTGAAGAACGGTATCCGCGAGGACGGTACGATCTATTCGGTTTATTCGTTCGCCCGGAAGCTGGGGCAGGCTTTTTCATCCGGCATGATCGGAGCGCTGCTCAGCATGATCGGATATACCCAGGAGACGGCTTTTGACCCGGCGGTCACATCCGGCATATTTAATCTTTCCTGCATCATCCCGGCTGTCGGACTCGGCGCCGTGGCGCTGGCGCTGATCTTCATTTATCCGTTGGATAAGAAGAAAGTAGAAGCCAACGTGGAGATCCTGCGGAAGCGGCGCAACGAGGCATAAGTGAGGCCCGTCGCCCGGAAAGCGGATAACCAAGACAGGAGAGGTAAAACGGATGAGTATGGATCTGGAGCATTTTACAAAGAGTAAGGAATACCTGATCTGCGTAGATTCCGACGGCTGTGCGATGGACACCATGGACATCAAGCATTTCCGCTGCTTCGGACCGTGCATGGTTGAGGAGTGGGGGCTTTCCGAATGGGAGTCCCCCATTCTTATAAGATGGAATGAAGTGAATCTTTATACCATGACGAGAGGAATCAACCGTTTCAGGGGACTGGCCAGGGTTCTGGCGGAGGTCAACGAGAACTATACGCGGATCGAGGACATCGGCGTACTGGCAGATTGGGCGGAAAAAAGTCCAGAGCTGTCCAATAACGCGCTGAAAAGGGCGATCGCGGAAAATGACAGCGTGATCCTCCGGAAAGCCCTGTCCTGGTCGGAAAAGGTCAATGAGGCGATCAACGCCCTTCCGTTTGAGGAAAAGAAGCCCTTTGAGGGAGTGAAGGAAGCCCTTTCCTACGCGCACGAATACGCGGATATCGCCGTCGTGTCCTCGGCCAATCTGCAGGCCGTTGAGGAGGAATGGGATCTTTACGGATTGAGCGATTCTGTGGATATCCTGATGTCGCAGAATGTAGGGAGCAAGGCATACTGCATTCGGGAGCTCCTGAAGAAGGGATACGATGAGAAAAAGGTTCTGATGACCGGAGACGCTCCCGGAGACCGGGACGCGGCGGCGGAAAATCATGTGAATTATTATCCGATCCTGGTCCGTCACGAGAAGGAAAGCTGGGAGGAATTTGTGTCCACGGCTGTCCCGAAGCTCCTTAACGGGAGCTACGGCGGGGAATACCAGCGGCGGAAAACGGAGGAATTTCTGAAAAACCTGGGAGAATAGGAGGGATATCTGTGGTCGATCTGAAAGCAAATCCGTATTATCTGTCGGACGAAGACTGCCGGTGGGTGGAGGAAACCATTGCCGGCATGAGCGATGAAGAAAAAGTTGGACAGCTCTTTTTTCAGCTTACGTCGTCCTTTGAGGAAACGCATCTGAAGGAGCTGATGGAGAAATACCATCTGGGAGGCTGCCGTTACAACCCGGCGCCCGGCAGGGCCGTGCAGGAGCAGAACCGTATCCTCCAGAAATACGCGAAGATACCGGTCTTTATCGCCTGCAACACCGAGAGCGGCGGAGACGGCGCCTGCGCCGACGGGACGTACATCGGATCCGGCGTAAAGATCGCGGCAGCCGGAAAGCCGGAATATGCCTTTGCGCTGGGAAAGATGGCCAACGAGGAGGCGGCGGCCATCGGCTGCAATATGGCGTTCGCTCCCGTCTGTGATATTCTCTACAACTGGCAGAATACTGAGGTGATCATGCGCGCTTTCGGGGGCGACGCGGAGCGCGTGGCCGAGATGAGCGTGGAATATCTGAAGGGGGCCCACACGGTTCCGGGCTTTGCCTGCGCGGCCAAGCATTTTCCGGGGAACGGGCAGGATTTCCGCGACGCCCATATGTCCAACAACGTGAATTATTTTACCCCCGAACAGTGGGACGCGACCTACGGAATGGTGTACAGAAGGCTGATCGACAACGGCCTGGATGCGATCATGGGCGGGCATATCCTGCTTCCGGAGTACGCCAGGGCCATCAACCCCGCGCTAAAGGACGACGATCTGATGCCGGCCACATTGAGCCCGGAGATTATGACCGGACTTCTGCGGGACAGGCTGGGCTTCAATGGGATGGTGGTGACGGACGCGTCCCATATGGTGGGAATGACGGACCGTATGAAGCGCAGCGAGATGCTTCCGGCAGCCATCAACGCGGGCTGCGATATGTTCCTGTTCTTCAACGATCCGGAGGAGGATTTTTCCACGATGCTTCAGGCATTCCGGGATGGCGTGATCAGCGGGGAAAGAATGACGGAGGCCCTGACGCGGATCCTTGGGCTGAAGGCAAAGATGGGCCTTCATAAGAAGCCGAAGGAAGAGCTGGTGCCCGGGCCGGAGACTGCGGCCGCGGTCCTCGGAAGAGAAACATATAAAGAAATGCAAAAAAAGATCAGCCGGGACTGCATTACTCTGGTAAAATATAAAGACAGGGACGTGCTTCCCATCACGCCGGAGCGCTATAAAAGGATCATGATCGTCCATATAAAAGGCGACGGCGGGGCTATGGGCGAGATGATGAAGCTTATGGGCCTCGGCGGCGGAGCGAGCACGGCGGAGAGGCTGAAGAAAAGGCTCTGCGACAAGGGCTTCGACGCATTTATCTACGAGAGCCCTCTTGACCGGATCAAGAAGCAGATCGCGGCGGGAGAGAAGCCGAGCCTCAACCTGTATTTCGCGGGCAAGAACGCGATTGCCGACTTCGTGAAGGATATGGATATGGTGATCACGCTCTGCGACGTGCCGGCCGGCCGTCCAAGCTTCGGCATGAGCAAGGGCGGAGGAGAGATCCCGTGGTATGTGTTTGAGCTCCCCGTGATAGCCATCGGGTGCGGACAACCTACCATGCTTGCGGATATCCCGCAGGTGAGAACGTATATCAATACCTATGATTCAAAGGATTCCACTCTGGACGCGCTGGTGGACGGCCTGACGGAGGGGCCCGGGGCGTTCCTGGGGCAGGATCCCATCGACAGCTTCTGCGGGCTGTTTGACGCGAGGATCTGATCTTACGGGAGACAAAGACCGGGCGGAGAGGGATCACGGACGTGTCCGGAACCCCGGCCGCGCGGGAGAACAACAAAAAAGAAGCAGAAGGAGGAAGCATATGCGCAATATCATCAACATCAATACGGACTGGCGTTTTATTCAGAAAAATGCGGGACTTCCGGAAAGCTTTCCGGAGACATGGGAAACGGTGGATCTGCCCCATACCTGGAATGCCGTTGACGGGCATGACGGAAACGGCGGATATGACCGGGGCACGTACTGGTACGCGAAGAAGTTTGACACGCCGAAACAGCCTCTGGCAGGGGGCCGGGTATATGTGGAGATCCTGGCCGCCGGGCAGCAGGCCACGGTCTATGTCAACGGAACGAAGGCCGTGTATCACGAGGGCGGCTATTCCGCATTCCGCGCGGACATTACCGGGCTGTGCCGGGAAGAGGGAGAGAATCTGCTGGTCGTGGCCTGCAGCAACGAGTATAAGGACAGCGTCTATCCCCAGTCGGCTGATTTTACCTTCTACGGCGGCCTGTATCGGGGCGTGAACCTGATCAGTGTGCCGGATACCCATTTTGACCTGGACTATTATGGAGGCCCCGGTATTCAGGTGACACCGAGACCGTGCGGCGATGGGGCGGATTTCGAGATCAAGTCCTGGGTGACGAATCCCGACGAGAATTTTACGGTTCTGTATTCCATCTATGACGAGGATGGCAGCGAAGTGGCGTCGGCGGTGCGCCCGGCGGATGACGCGGCGGTCACGATCCATGTTCCGGACGCGACTCTGTGGGGGATCGACAACCCGTACCTGTATGAGGTGACGGCCACGCTTCAGAGGCGCAACGAGGCGTATGACGAGATATCCGTCCTGGCGGGCGTCCGCAGCTTTTCCTGCGATCCGCAGAAGGGCTTCATCCTGAACGGAGTTGAAACGCCGCTCCGCGGTGTGAGCCGCCATCAGGATATGCTCTACA
>CANRGP010000052.1 GCA_947630085.1 uncultured Lachnospiraceae bacterium | reverse complement strand
AAAAAATAAGCCATGATTGGCTTGGACAAAGGATTTTTGCGTTATGATGTTTTAAAGAAGTGTCAAACACCCGGCTTTTCTCCTTTTCTCTCTTACTCTGTTTTCGCACGCAGACCCGTGCAAATTTGCTGATTTCAGTGTACTATTTTCACCCGGCTTTGTCAATGTGAACAATATGCGGGGCGCCGGCAAAATATCCTCCCGGGCGTCCGAACAAAAATAAACCGTTTTACAGAAACGTTTTCTCATGCTATAATGTCCCCAGGTTTTTAAGCACTTGCTGCAAGAAAATGTACAGGAGGATAACGCAATGAGCAAAACCGTCACATCGGATCTGCTGGAGCGGTATGCGGCCGGCTTTCGTTCCAGCTCCCTCAACCGGGCCGCCTGCGACGCGGTGATGACCAACGGGCTGGATAAGAGCTGTCTGAATCACGCTTCCATCCGCTCCAATCTGCATGAATTCTCCCTGTCGCTTAAACAGGGGGACGTGACCAACCAGAAATCCAGCGGGCGCTGCTGGCTGTTTGCCGCCATGAACGTGATGCGCTTCCGCATCATCCAAAGATTCAATCTGAAAGATTTTGAGCTGTCGCAGAATTATCTTCTGTTCTGGGATAAGCTGGAAAAGAGCAACTGGTTCCTGGAGAATATCCTGGATACGCTTGACGAGCCGGTCGGGAGCCGGACGCTCGACTTTCTTCTGCACGATCCGGTAGGAGACGGCGGGCAGTGGGACATGATGGCCAACCTGGTCGCGAAATACGGCGTGGTCCCCAAATATTCCATGCCGGAGACGGCCGTCTCGCAGGCTACGCGGGAGCTGTGCCGCACGATCACCGAGCAGCTGCGCGGGTTTGCCTTTCTCCTGCGCCGGGATGCCGCGCAGGGGGCTTCCGTCGAAGAGCTTCGCGAAAAGAAGGTCTCCATGCTGGACGACATTTACCGTATCCTCTGCATCTGCCTGGGCGAACCGCCCCGGACCGTGAATATGGAGGCCCGGGACAAGGACGGCAGCTTCATCCGGGAATACGGCCTGACCCCGCAGGAATTCTTCGCAAAATACGTAGATATGGATCTGCACGACTACATAAGCCTGATCAACGCCCCCACCTCCGACAAGCCGTTTTACCGCCGGTACACGGTGAATATGCTGGGGAACGTAAAGGAAGGGGCCCCCGTCTGCTACATCAACCTTCCCATCGACGAGCTGAAGGCCGCCGCCATCGCCCAGCTGAAAGACGGCGAACCGGTATGGTTCGGATGCGACGTGGGAAAATACGCCAATCGGGACAACGGGGTCCTGGACACCGCTCTGTATGATTACGCGAATACTCTCCAGCTCCGCTTCCCCATGAGCAAAGCGGAGCGGCTGGACTATGGCCAGAGCCTGATGACCCACGCCATGGTGTTCCAGGGTGTCAATCTCATGCCGGACGGACGCCCCGACCGCTGGAGAGTGGAAAACAGCTGGGGCGAGGATCCCGGGAAAAAGGGCTATTACGTCATGAGCGACGAGTGGTTCACGGAATATCTCTATCAGATCGTCGTAAACAAAAAATACCTGACCGACGCGCAGCGGGCCGTGATCGATACGGACACCATCGTGCTCAAGCCCTGGGATCCTATGGGCTCCCTGGCATAACCGCCGGTTCCGGCCGCTTCCATCCGCGCCCTATTCCTCCGGCGTCAGGAGGTACGGCGTGATCTGGTAGACATAATAGTTGAGCCAGTTGCTGTACAGGGTGTTGGCCATATTCCGCCAGCTCAGGATCGGGCGGGAATACGGATCGTCATTTTCATAGTAATTTGCCGGGATCTCCGGATTCAGTCCCTTCATCAGGTCGCGGCGGTACTCGTTTCCCAGGGTCATCCTGTCATACTCCGGATGGCCCTGGACGAATATCTGCCGGCCGTCGCGGCTCATGATAAGGAAGATCCCCGCCTCGTCGGATTCCGCCAGGATCTGGAGCTCCGGATGTTTCTCCACATCCTCCCTCCGGACCTCGGTATAGCGCGAATGAGGAGCCATGATCGTGTCGTCCATCCCCCGTGTCAGCGGGACCTTGTGGTGCAGGACTTTATGGCGGTAGATGCCGCTCAGCTTCTTCTCTCTCATGTACTTGGGGATCCCGTAGTGATAATACAGGCCGGCCTGCGCCCCCCAGCAGATGTGCAGCGTGGAGGTCACCCGCCTTTTGCTCCACTCCATGATCTCCGAAAGCTCCTTCCAGTAGGTCACTTCTTCAAAGTCCATCATCTCCACCGGGGCCCCGGTGATGATCATTCCGTCGAACCGCTTTTTCCTGATCTCTTCAAACGTCACATAAAACTGGTTCAGATGACTGGCGGAGGTATGCCTGGACACATGGGAGGAAAGCATCAGAAACGTACAGTTGATCTGAAGCGGCGTATTGGACAGAGCGCGCAGGAGCTGAAGCTCCGTATCCTCCTTTACGGGCATCAGGTTCAGGATCAGGATCTCCAGAGGACGGATGTCCTGGCTCAGGGCCCGCTCCTCATCCATTACGAAAATATTTTCCGATTCCAGGATCGCCCGGGCGGGCAGATCCTTCTGTATTTTTATCGGCATTTCTTATCCCTCCAGTCTTATTGCGGTTCCACAAAACGGCTGATAAATTCTTCCTCCGACAGGATCGGGACTCCAAGCTGTCCGGCTTTCTGATTTTTTGACGACGTGGATGCCGTATCGTTGTTGATCAGATATGAAGTCCTGGAGGTCACGGTGCCCGACACCCTGCCTCCTTTGGATTCGATCAGCTCCTGGAGCTCTTTCCGGTTGGCAAAATGCCTGACGGCTCCCGTGATGACAAAGGTCATCCCCGACAAAGGAGCCTCCTGCTCCGTGTCCTCCCGGGGTGTTTCCACGGTCAGCTCCGCGAGCAGGCGGTCTACCATCTCGTTATTGGCCGGGGAGGCGAAATATTCGCACCAGGCGCTGGCAAGCACCTCTCCGATCCCGTCCGCTTCCATCAGCTCTTCGGCGGACGCTTTCCGCATTTTATCGAAGTCGTAACCGAATCTGCGGCAGAGGACCTTGGCGCCGGCCAGGCCGATCCCCGCCACGCCCAGCCCGTATACGAGACGCACCAGAGTCGTATGTCTGGCGGCGTTGACCGCGTTGATGAGATTGTCGCAGGATTTTTCTCCGAACCCCTCCATCTCCACAATGGCGTCCCTGTGGCGGTCCAGATGGAATATATCGGAAAACTCCCGGATGAATCCGGCCCCGATGAATTTCTCCAGCGTCATCTCGGAAAGCCCGTCGATGTTCAGGGCGTCGCGGCTGACCAGAAGCGTGAAGCTTTTGATCTTTTTGGCCTGGCAGTCCGGATTGGTGCAGTACAGGCAGCGTACCTCCCCCGTCTGCTGTATGGTCGTTTTTCCGCCGCATACCGGGCAGATCCGCGGGATCTCCCCCACTCCGCTCCGAGTCAGATTTTCCGCGATCTGCGGGATGATCATGTTGGCCTTGTAGACGACGACGGTATCTCCCTCTCCCAGCTGCAGCCCCTCCAGAATGCTTACATTGTGAACGCTGGCCCGGCTGACGGAGGTCCCCTCCAGCTCTACCGGGTCAAACACCGCCACGGGGTTGATAAGCCCGGTCCGGGAGACGCTCCATTCAATGCGGGAAAGCGTTGTCTCGGCTGTCTCATCGGCCCACTTAAACGCAATGGCGTTCCGGGGGAACTTGGCGGTGCGTCCCAGGGACTCCCCGTAGGCAATGTCCTCAAAGGTGAGCACCAGACCGTCGGATGGAATGTCATAATGCTCTATGTCCTCCGCGAAGGAAGCGACCGTCTCCGGGAGCGTGCCGGCTGTAACCTGTCTGTTCTCCACAACCTCAAACCCCTGCTGCACAAGCCACTCGAACTGCCGCCTCCTGGAGTTTTCAAAATCTACGCCGTCAGCCTGTATCAGGGCAAAAATGATGCAGTTCACATGGCGCTCCGCTGTAACCTTACTATTTAGCTGACGCACGGATCCCGAACACAGGTTACGCGGGTTTTTATACCTGGCGTCCAGATCCGCGATCCGGGCGTTCATCTTCTCAAAATCCGAGTATCGGATCACCGCCTCGCCCCGGAGGACGAGAGTCCCCTGAAACCCGATGCGCAGGGGGATGTTTTCAAATGTCCTGGCATTGGCCGTGACGATCTCTCCGATCTCTCCGTTGCCGCGGGTGACCGCCTTGACCAGCTCTCCGCCCTCATATGTCAGGACCACGGTAAGGCCGTCCAGCTTCCAGGAAAGGAGCCCTTCTTTGTCTCCGAGCCATTCCTGAAGAGCGTTCACATCCTTGGTCTTGTCAAGAGAAAGCATGGGAGTCGGATGCGCCTGCTTGGGAAGCTCGCTCAGGATCTCGTAGCCGACCTGCGTGGTAGGACTCCCCGCCAGGACGACCCCCGTCTCCTTTTCCAATGCCAGCAACTCATCATAAAGCCTGTCGTACTCATAATTGCTCATGATCTCCCGGCTCTCCTGATAATATGCCCGGGCAGCCCTTGAAAGCTCTGCCGCCAGTTCCTTCATTCTTGCGATCGGATCCTGCATTTTCCATCACCTCTTCCCATTATTCTGCTTCGGGCCGCGCGGACTTTTCGGTTTCTCCGTATGCCTCGGCGCACGCGGTCTCTCCGGTTTTTCTGTATACCTCGGGCCGCGCGGTCTCTCCGGTTTTTCTGTATACCTCGGCCCGCGCGGACTTTCCGGCTTCTCCGTATGTTCCGGCCCGCGCGGCTCCCCGTCCAGCATACGGAGCAGGCATCCATATTCTTCCCCGGATATTTCCCGGTATCCGCCCTCCTCCAGATCTCCCAGGCCGATATTCATGATCCGCACCCTTCGCAGATCCTCCACCGCATACCCCAGCTTGGAGCACATCCTGCGGATCTGACGGTTGAGCCCCTGGGTCAGGACGATCGAAAAGGTCTTCTCTCCCGTCTGCCTCACCCGGCAGGGGCGCGTCTTCACCTTCAGCTCATCAAGCCACAGCCCCGCCTCCATCTTCCGCAGAAAGCCGCGCGTGACCGGGCGGTCCACCGTCACCTGATATTCCTTTTCATGTCCGCCGCTGCCCCGCAGGATCCTGTTCACCAGCTCACCCTGGTTGGTCATCAGGATCAGCCCCCTGGATTCCTTGTCCAGCCGTCCCACCGGATAAACACGCAGCGGATATCCCACCATTTCCACAATGTTGACGGCCCTGTCGTTGGCGGTAGTCGTGCACACGATGCCTCTGGGCTTGTTGACGGCCAGAAGGACGGGGCGTGCCGTTTCCGTCCCCACCGGATCCAGCTCTTTTCCGTCGCAGACAATGCGCTGTCCGGGATGTACCTTCATCCCCATCTGCGCCGTCCGCCCGTCCACCAGGATCCTTCCTTCCTGTACCATCCGGTCTGCGCACCGGCGTGAGCAGACACCGGCGTCACTTAAATATTTATTCAGACGAATCTCTTCCAAGCTCATTCTCCCTAATGAATATACATGGCGTCCCCGAAGGAAAAGAAGCGGTACTTCTCCCGGATGGCTTCCTGATATGCGTTCAGCACATTCTCTCTGCCTGCCAGAGCAGATACCAGCATCACAAGCGTGGACTCCGGCAAATGAAAATTGGTGATCAGCGCGTCCATCAGGCGAAAACGATAGCCGGGATAGATGAAAATATCCGTCCAGCCGCTTGAAGCCCGCAGTGTCCCGTCCTCTCCTGCCGCAGATTCGACTGTCCGGCAGCTCGTCGTTCCCACGCATACGATCCGGCCTCCCGCGGCCTTTGTCTCGTTGACCTTCCGGGCGGCTTCCTCACTTACCATATAGAACTCCGAATGCATATGGTGATCCGCGACCTGTTCGGCTTTTACGGGCCGGAAGGTTCCGAGCCCCACATGGAGCGTCACCCTGGCGATCTTCACGCCCTTCTTCTCGATCTCGTCCAGAAGCTCTTCCGTAAAGTGCAGTCCCGCCGTAGGAGCGGCCGCCGATCCGTCATGCGTGGCGTATACGGTCTGATACCGGTTCCTGTCCTCCAGCTGGTGAGTGATATACGGCGGCAGGGGCATCTGCCCCAGACGGTCCAGGATCTCCTCGAAGATCCCTTCATATTCAAATCGGATCAGCCGGTTCCCTTCATCGACGATCCCCGTCACTTCTCCTTTCAGAACGCCGTCCCCGAAGACAAGGCGGGTCCCCTCCCTGGCCTTGCGGCCCGGCTTCACCAACGTCTCCCAGACCGTATCGCTCCTCCGCTTCAGAAGCAGCACCTCGATCCTGGCTCCCGTGTCCTCCTTCACTCCCAGAAGCCGGGCCGGGATCACTTTCGTATCATTGATCACAAGGCAGTCTCCGGGATCCAGATACGAGACGATATCCCGAAACGTCCTGTGCCGGATCTGCCCGGTCACCTTGTCCAGAACCAGCAGCCGGGAGGCGGACCGGTCTTTGAGCGGGTCCTGCGCGATCAGCTCCTCCGGAAGATCAAAATAAAAATCCGATACATTCATAATCATGCTCCGTTCTCAGTCTCTTCACGCCCCGCCGGAAAAGCGGCGGGGGCCGTGCCGGATTAAAAGCAGTGTCAGCTGATGAAAGCGGCGGGTTACTGACTCCCTCCGACCACTACCTCCGATTCTCCGCTGTAAATGCTTTTTAATGTGGCGTCCGCCTCTATGGCTTCCTCCATGGCCTGCGAGACCTGCGCCCGCAGAGCGGCCACATCCTCTTTCTGCGCCACCCGGGAAACGTATGCTTCTTCCGCCGGCGTCAGATCATTCACCATAATATAGCGGCCCTCATCGTTTTTCTTCACATAGGCCCATGTCAGCTGGGGCATCAGGCATTCCGCCTCTCTGTACTGAAGCTCAAAATACGGGAAGATCACGTAGGTATCCGGCTCCGGCCCTTCCACCGAGTAGCAGCTGATGTTCTCGTACCGCTTTATGCTGGCCCTTACCAGCTCCATCCGCTCTTCGGAGGCGGTGATCTCCTCATCCGTCATATCCGAGATGCCGTAAAGGCTTGCCAGAAGAACCGGATCCCCGTCCTCCTTGGCCTGGCAGTATGTGCGGACCATGGCCGTAAGCTCCGGGACCTCGTCCTGTTTAAGCGGATATTGGGAGATATCGATGTCCGCATAGAAACCGGCATCCGTTTTGGATACGGACGGAGCGGCTTCCGTTTCGCTTTCCGCCTCGCCGCTGGTCCCGTTCTCCGCCTCACCGCCGGTCCCGTTCTCCGCTTCGCCGCCGTTTTCGCTCCCCGCCCGGCTGTCGGCTCCGCCCGTGTTCTCCGTCTCTTCTTCCCGGGAGAAGTCCGCCTGCGGGGAGGGTTCCCCGGATTTTCCGCTCCTGCCCGCCAGTACAATGATCACGATCAGCAGCACCGCCGCTGCCGGTACGGCCGCAAAGCGCAGATAACTCATGGGCTCGCTGCCGAGAAAACGCCGTTCTGTTTTTCTTTTATTCCTCAACGTTCATTCCCCCTGAAACAGTCTTGCTCTATTTTAGCAAACTCCAAAATAAAAAGCAATGAAAAAGAAAATTTCGCTTGCAACCTTCGGAAGAAAGTAGTATGATATAGGAGATGCGTCTGTAGCTCAGTGGATAGAGCAGTGGCCTCCGGAGCCGCGTGCGGAGGTTCGATTCCTCTCAGACGCATTTTTCTACTCCCCGATCTTTCTTCGGGGCGATCGGCCGGTTCTTTATCCGTCCCTTTCTTCGGGCAATCGGCTGATTCTTTATCCGTATCCGCCCCTTCTTTCGGGCGATCGGCTGATTCTTTATTCTTGCGGTTCTTCTTTTCCCAGAGAACGAAATCTTTTTCGGACCGTATGTGACTGCCCCGTTTGCAGTTTGCATAAATATAACGCAGGAGGTATACATATGGTATACAAAGCATTTCAGGAGGTCATTCTGTCAGAGCTGAAGGAGCGGCTGACAGACGGGTTCCGCGTCGTCACGCACCGTGTCCCCAAAAATAACGGCATTATTCTTGACGGAGTCTGTATTCTTCCGCAGGAGGAATCCGTCGCCCCCATGATCTACCTGAACCAGTATTATGAGCGGTTCCAGAACGGAGCGTCCCTGGAATCCCTCGCTGACGAGATCCTCCGGATCTGTCTCACCGCCCCGTGTTCCGGGATCGATTTTCCGGATCCGGACGAATTTGAAAAGCAGAAGGACAAGGTGATCTGCCGCATTGTCAATTCGGCAGCTAACGCCGCACTCCTGCGGGATGTTCCCTCCGTCCCCTTTCTGGACCTGTCCGTTATTTTCTGCCTCTACCTGGGCGGGAGTCCCAAGGGGCAGATGACCGCCCTGATCCATCAGTCCCATATGGATGCGTGGAACGTCTCCGTGGACGAGCTGTACGCCCTGGCAGTCAAAAACACCCCGCGTCTGCTTCCCGCAGATCTGAGAAGCATGGCCGAGGTGATCGAAAGTATGGCCGGATGCGGCGCAGAAGGCTTTCCCGACGCGGACGTCCTGCGCGAATTATCCGACTGCAGCCAGTCGCCGCCTCTCTATGTGCTGACCGACTGTACCGGGATGCGCGGCGCCGCGTCAATGCTGTATCCCGGGCAGCTGAAGCGCTTCGCGCAGGAGCTCGACGCGGATCTCATCATTCTCCCGTCAAGCATTCACGAGGTGCTTCTGCTGCCTTACCATAATGAGGTCCGGATCTCCGAGCTGGAAGATCTGGTAAGGTATGTCAACCTCCACGACGTTCCGGAGGAAGACATCCTCTCCGACCATGTATATTTTTATTCCCGTTCATCGGACAAAACCATCATCGCGCAGGACCCGGCCTCGGCTCTCGCCTCATGAGTCCTTCCGTCTTACTCTCCTGTCTCAGGCCGATCCGAAAATCGGATATTTTCTCAGAGAAATAATCTTCCCACCTGGAATATCAGCGTGGACATTCCCCAGGCGATCAAAAGCTGAAAGCATACCATACCCGCCGTCCATTTCAAAGAGCCGGTTTCCCGCTTCACTACGCTCACCGCGGCAATGCAGGGAGAATAAAGCAGGCAGAACACCATCAGCGCATAGGCGTTCAGCGCTCCGAAGCCCGTCTCGGAAAGAACGCCGGAGAGCGCCGCCATTCCCGCCGCCGAGTTGATGTTGCCGATCCCGTAGAGCACGGAAAAGCTGGACACCACGACTTCCTTTGCCGAAAGTCCCGACAGAAGCGCCACGGCGATCTGCCATGTCCCCAGCCCCGCCGGGGCCAGAAGCGGAGCCAGCGTCCTTCCGAGCATCGCGGCAAAGCTCACGGAAACGTCGCCCACAAATCCGTTCGGCCCCAGATTCAGAATAAACCACAGGATGATGGAGGCCACGAAGATCGTCGTCCCCGCTTTTGTCAGATAATCCTTTACCTTCTCCCACACATAAATGGCTACGGTATGGGCATTGGGCGTCTTGTATTCGGGCAGCTCGATCAAAAGCGTGTCCTCATCCCCGGAGGAGGCTGTCTTGTGGACGATAAACGCGATCACAATGGCCACGACAAGACCAAGAAGATACAGAGAATACGCTACGAGCAGCGCATTTTTCCCGAAAAACATATCGGCAAAAAGGACGTAGATCGGCAGCCTGGCGGAGCATGACATAAACGGCGTGATCAGTATGGTCCTAAGCCTGTCGCGCCTGGTCGCCAGGGCCCTGGTCGCCATAACGGCGGGAACCGTGCAGCCGAATCCCAGCAGCATGGGAAGAAACGCCTTGCCCGACAGTCCAACGCGGCTCATGGTTTCATTCATCACGTAGGCGACGCGGGCCATATATCCGCTGTCCTCCAGAAACGCAAGCGCGAGAAAGAGGATAAAGATATTGGGCAGGAACGTGAGGATCCCTCCGACGCCCGCGACGACGCCGTCAACCAGCAGGGAAATGAGCCAGTCGGACGCTCCCACCGTCTCGAGCGCCGCAAGCAGCCACCCCGAAAGGCTCTCCAGCGCAAGCTCAAAGTAGCCCTTCAGAAAATCTCCCACTGTGAATGTCAAAAAGAACACCAGAGCCATGATCCCCAGAAATATGGGGATCCCGAGAATCGGATGGACCAGATAATGGTCGATCCGGTCGGTAAGGGCTGCTTTCTTTTCTTTGTTGAACAGACACTCGTTGATGATCTCTTCGATATAATCGTACTTTTCGTTGATGATCTGCTTTTCGTAGGAGCGGTCCACAATCCCCGACACATCCACCGGGTGGTCCCGCAGCACCTCCTCATCCTTCTCCAGCAGCTTGACCGCGTGCCATCGGAGATTGTCCATCTCCCCGTATGCGCCGCGAAGCACGTCCTCCACCCGGGAGATCTTCTCCTCCAGCGGACCGGTATAATGGACCACGATCCCATGGGGGCCTTCCTCGTAATGATGGACGACGGCGTGCATCAGCACATCCAGTCCCGTCCGTTTCCGGGCGGACACCGGGACCACAGGGATCCCGCCGAGCATCTCCGGCAGACGGTGCATATCGATCTCCATTCCCCGCTCTTCCACAATATCCATCATGTTCAGGGCCAGGATCACCGGCTTCTTCAGCTCAAGCAGCTGCATGGTCAGATAGAGATTTCTTTCAAGAGAAGAGGCGTCCACCACATTGACTATAACATCCACTTCCCCGTCCTCGATGCATTTGCGGGTGACGATCTCCTCTATGGTGTATGATGTGAGGCTGTATATTCCCGGGGTGTCGATCAGACGGATGGGACGGCCTTTATAGTTCGTCTCGCCCTCCACCCGCTCCACAGTGACGCCGGGCCAGTTGGCCACCTTCAGGTTCGCCCCGGTAAAAGCATTAAAAAGCGTGGTCTTGCCGCAGTTCGGATTGCCGACAAATCCCACTGTAATCGTACGTTCGCCGCTCATGACCGCATCTCCTTTCTGTCCTCCGCACCATTCTCTTTTTCTTCCTCCACCGGGCTTACCGTGATCCCGTCCGCGATCTTTCTTCCAAGCGCCAGTCTGGTCCCGCGGACCTTGATGATCAGGCTCCCGCTCCCTTTTTTATTCAGCACCGTGACCGGGGTCTGCTCATTGACACCCAGGGCCTCAAGCCGCCGGGTCAGACGGTCCTCGATCTGGACCTCCGTCACAAGATACGCGTGTCCTACCTCTCCTTCGATCAGTTTCATTCTGCATCAGCCTCCCGCGCCGTATTTATCTCATTCCGCATCCGGTATGCCGGCGCGGAAAAACATTCCACAAGAAGCATACCCTTGTGCTCTGTTATTGTCAACCTGTTTTCCCATCATTCTGTTTCCAGAAGAATTTTTTTGACCTCCAGCATACGGTCTCTCAGAACGGCGGCCTCTTCAAAATTCAGTTCGGCCGCGGCCCTGTTCATCTTCTTCTGAAGCTCTTTCAGCAGCTTATTCAGCTCTTCCGTGTCCATGGACTCCAGATCCTTTTCGCCGCCCTTCCCCTTCACATCCCCGTCCGCCGCTTTCGAGATCGCGATCAGATCGCGGACCGCCTTGCGGATGCTGACCGGCGTAATGCCGTGGGCCTCGTTGTACTCCTGCTGGATCCCTCTCCTTCGGTTTGTCTCGTCAATGGCCCGGCGCATGGAATCCGTAATCACATCGGCGTACATGATCACATGGCCGTCCACATTTCTGGCCGCGCGGCCTATGGTCTGTACCAGGGACGTCTCCGACCGCAAAAAGCCCTCCTTGTCCGCATCCAGGATCGCGACCAGAGAGATCTCCGGAATGTCAAGGCCCTCCCGGAGAAGATTGATCCCCACCAGCACATCAAAAACATTCAGCCTCATGTCCCGGATGATCTCGGCTCTCTCCAGAGTATCGATATCCGAATGGAGATATTTCACACGGATGCCGACCTCCCGCATATAGTCGGTCAGGTCCTCCGCCATTCGCTTCGTCAGGGTGGTAACCAGCACCTTGTTCCCTTTTTCCACTTCGCGGTTGACCTCGGAGATCAGGTCGTCGATCTGCCCTTCCACCGGGCGCACCGACACCTCGGGATCCAGAAGCCCCGTCGGCCGGATGATCTGCTCCGCGCGCAGCATCTCGTGCTCCGCCTCATAATCGCCCGGCGTAGCCGAAACAAACATCATCTGGTCGATCTTGCTCTCGAATTCCGTAAAATTCAGCGGCCGGTTATCCAGGGCAGAGGGAAGGCGAAACCCGTAATCGACCAGCGTCCGCTTTCTGGCCTGGTCCCCGTTGAACATCCCCCGCACCTGCGGGAGGGTCATATGGGACTCGTCCACGATCATCAAAAACTCATCCGGGAAATAATCCAGAAGCGTATACGGCGGTTCCCCCGGAGCGGTTCCCACCAGATGGCGGGAATAATTCTCGATGCCGGAGCAGAATCCGGTCTCCCGCATCATCTCCACGTCAAAATTTGTCCTCTCCGCGATTCGCTGAGCCTCCAGAAGCTTGTCCTCGCTCTTAAAAAACGCCACTCTCTCCTTGAGCTCCGCCAGAATGTTCTCGGTAGCAACAGCCATCTTGTCCTTCGGCACCACATAATGCGAAGCCGGAAAAACCGCAAGATGGTTCAGCTGAAGCCGCGCCTCGCCGGTCAGCGGATCGATCTCCGTGATCCGATCCACCTCATCTCCGAAAAATTCGATCCGGTAGGCCAGGCTGTCCGAATAAGCCGGAAACACTTCCAGCACATCGCCCCGCACCCGGAATGTCCCCCGGTGGAAATCCATATCGTTCCGCTCATACTGGATATCGATCAGCTTGCGTACAACATCGTCCCTGTCCTTCTCCATCCCGGGCCTTAGGGAGATCACCATTTCCTGATAGTCGATGGGACTTCCCAGACCATAAATACATGACACGGACGCCACGATGATCACGTCGCTCCGCTCCGAAAGCGCCGCCGTAGCCGAATGGCGCAGCTTGTCGATCTCGTCATTGATGGCGGAATCCTTTTCAATATAAGTATCCGTGGACGGAACATATGCCTCCGGCTGATAATAATCATAATACGACACAAAATACTCCACCGCGTTCTCCGGGAAAAATTCCTTGAACTCGCCGTAGAGCTGCGCCGCCAGCGTTTTGTTGTGCGCAAGCACCAAAGTCGGCTTCTGCAGCCGTTCGATCACATTCGCCATCGTGAAGGTCTTTCCGGAACCTGTAACCCCAAGCAGGGTCTGGAACTGGTTCCCCTCCTGAAACCCCTTCACAAGGGCCTCTATGGCCTGCGGCTGATCGCCGGTCGGCTGATATTCACTGTGCAGTTTAAACAGCATGGACTAAAGTTCGCCTCCGATTTCCTGAGCAGGAAGTCCGCCTGTATGCCAAAAATCCATGAAGATGGAATAGCCGCCCCAAAGTCAGCGGCGCACGGTGCATAGACGGAATTTGCCTTTTTACAAAATCTTATCATATAAAAAGAGAAAAGTACAGAGAAATCGAATGTTTGTTCTGTTTTTCCTTCGACCCCGGTTCCATGCATCGTTTTCCGATGGCGGGCGGATGGTTTTCGTTTGTGATCGGGGACGGCAGCTGTCCCCCGCGCATTTTCGCGATCAAAGCTGAAGATCGGATTCAATCCTGCACAAAAAAGACGCTGGATCAATAAAAAGATTCAGCGTCATTCTTCGTTTCACGATATAAAAACTGACAGAATACTTTCTGCCTGCTTCCAGCCGTCCGGCAAGGAACAAAATTATTCTGTATATCTGCTACATCAGATATACAGAAATCAATACATTTTTATAATAGCACTATATATTGCATATATCAATATGGCAATACTATATATTGTGGATATACAGCTACACTATTACCCATTCAACTCGCAGCAAATACCATTACAACACTTCAGCCATCAGATAGCTCTCCGCCTTCTCCTTGGTCAGATGGAACTTTTCCCGTATCTTCTTTGAAATCTCATCATTGGAAAGTCCCATCTCCCGATAAACCGAGATTGCTCCGTACACCTTTCCCTGCTCCATGCCCTTCTCAATATTTTCCTGATCCCGCATCAGTAATGTCATATACTCACTCCTCCATTTCCTGTTCTTCTTTGCCTCAGATACTGCTGCCTTCAGTTTCTTTACAAAAGAATCCTCCGATTCCTTCCCTGCGACATAGTCCAGAAAGTCCTTCAGTTCCCGGCTCACATCGTTCTGGATCCCCTTCGCGTTCAAAAAGATCTTCGATGTCTCATCCCCCAGGGAGATGTCCTTATCTTCCTTGCAGAAATTCTCAAAGGTATAGATATGCTTCCCCTTCCCAAACATATCAAATGTACATATAAAGATAATATAGCTGGGTTTCAGCTTTTTATATGTCTGTCCCTTATCTATCATCTGAAGGTCGATCATGCTCTGGTAATATCGGGTTCTCTTGGGAAGTTCCTTTGTATCCGTGACCTGCATCTCAATGTCGTAAACAGTACCCTTTCCGTCCTTGACATACAAGTCAAGCCTGACACTCTTGGCGTCAATGTCAACCTGAATCCCTTTCTGCATTTCAGGGTACTCCACATGGTCGATCTCCAAATCTGGCAGTATCCTTTGAAGCAGTTCCCTGCACAGCTCCGGATCCTGCATGACCTTTCCAAACATGAAATCGTTGGATATATCCAGCTCTTCCCATTTCACGAATTCCCCTGGCATTTTACTGTTTACATCCTGCATATGATATCACTCCTTCCTTTATAGAATACCATAAAATCAACGCATCTACAAGTTAATTTCTTTATGTAGATGAAGTAAACGAATTGTCAGTTGACATGAAAAAGACGATCCCCAAGGGACGATGACCTCAGACTCATTTTCCCAATCATACAACTGATCTTCATTTTTTCAAGTTTAAAGATTCCCGATCTGCTCACGGATTGCGAGCGTCTTGCGTACTGTGGAATTCTCACCCAATGTCCCGCTCAGCGCTTCTGCGCTTCTGCGTATCTTCGTATTTCCCTCTGTTTCGTCGTATACTTCCTCCTCTGTGGCTCCTCTATCATTCCATCCGTCCCCGTCGCGGCTTCCTTCCCCGCCAGTTCCTTCTCCCGGCGGTATTTTACCAGTTCGACCACCTTTTCACGACCGTAGTTTCAGATATAGCACCTCAGCCTGCACATCCGGTCGCTTCCCGTCTCGCTCCAGCCCATCGGCCTCGAACTCATCCGCTCCGAGTACACACTGCTTACGTGCCCCTCCGCGCTGCATCCTTCCACGTGCCTGTCATGGAACGCCCTCTGGATATACTCCCAGTTCCCACTCAGATAGCTCCGGCATTCCCCTGCCGCATTCCTGCTCCCCTCATATCGCCTTTCTATCCTCTCCAGCAGCTCCTTTATCTCTTCCGGCCTGTTCTTGTAGATGTTTTTATAAAACTGGCCTTTCACGGCGGTTTCCTCTTCCCCTGCATAGTGGGAGACCCGGTTGATATATTTCATCAGATGGAACCGGTCCGCCACCAGCCTGCACTTTCCTACATACTCCCCGGCCGCCCGGATCCATCCCCCTCCGTCACTGTTGATATAAACGCATTTCAGAGTGCTCCCGTATATAGGCGTCTACTTTTCCCCACAATGCAGCGTTCTGTTCATTTCCTGTGTAAAGTCCGCCAAAATAAAACGGCGAGATCAGCCTTCTCCTCCCCTCACAGACATCTTCCTTCCCCTCAAACAGATACACCAGCTTCCCGATAAAACAGCCATGCTCTTTTCCATCTTTCTGACGGGGGATATGGTCCTCATCCACTTCGATATACAGGTACTCACAGGCTTTCTTTTTGGCGGCCGGCACTCCCATCTCCGGGATCTCTTTTTC
>CANRGP010000051.1 GCA_947630085.1 uncultured Lachnospiraceae bacterium | reverse complement strand
GAGCCCTGGATGATCGGCGTATCGTCGCCCGGGAACTCGTACTCGTTCAGCAGCTCGCGGATCTCCATATCGACCAGCTCCAGCAGCTCGGGATCGTCAACCATATCGCACTTGTTCATGAATACCACGATGTAGGGCACGCCTACCTGGCGGGCCAGAAGGATGTGCTCTCTGGTCTGGGCCATAACGCCGTCGGTCGCGGCAACAACCAGGATCGCGCCGTCCATCTGCGCAGCGCCGGTGATCATGTTCTTAACGTAGTCCGCGTGTCCGGGGCAGTCCACATGAGCGTAGTGCCTCTTATCCGTCTCATACTCTACGTGAGCGGTAGAAATCGTGATTCCACGCTCTCTCTCTTCCGGAGCCTTGTCGATCATATCGAACGCTACGGCCTCGCCTGTACCCTTTCTCTCATGGAGAGTCTTGGTGATAGCGGCGGTCAGAGTGGTTTTACCATGGTCTACGTGGCCGATGGTACCGATGTTGCAATGCGGTTTTGTTCTCTCAAATTTTGCTTTTGCCATTTTGCAAAGTCCTCCTTTATTACCCCTTCCGGGAATCATTGTGTCGGCATCGTCAAATGCCAATTCTCTTTCCATTCAGGCTAGTCAATATTATATGCTATTTGTCTGAAATTTTCAAGCCCAAACCTGATTATTTCTTTATTATTCTGGGGTTCGGCGCTTTTCGGAAGCCGCCTCATCCCGAACCGGCGTCCCTTATCGGCCCTTTCTCTCGGAAAGAACCTTTTCCTGCACGGACTTGGGTACCTGCTCATATCTTTCAAAGAACATGGAGTAGTTGCCCCGGCCCTGCGTCTTGGAACGCAGATCGGTGGAATAGCCGAACATCTCCGCAAGAGGAACGAAAGCCTTTACCATCTTTCCTCCGCCGATGTCCTCCATACCCTCTATGCGCCCGCGGCGGGAGTTGATATCACCGATGACATCTCCCATATACTCCTCGGGCATGGTGACCTCCACCTTCATGATGGGCTCCATCAGTACGCAGCCCGCCTTCTGCATCGCGTCCTTAAACGCCATGGAGCCGGCGATCTTGAACGCCATCTCACTGGAGTCTACCTCATGATAAGAGCCGTCGTATACGGTGGCATGGATACCCAGCACCGGAAATCCGCCCAGGATGCCGGCCTTGGATGCCTCTTCGATGCCCTCGCCGACCGCCGGAATATATTCCTTCGGGATGGCGCCGCCGACAACCTCGGAATCGAACTTGAACGTCTCCTCCGCGTTGGCGTCCATCGGCTCAAAGCGCACCTTGCAGTGTCCGTACTGTCCGCGGCCGCCGGACTGTCTCGCATATTTGCTGTCCACATCCACGGCCTTGGTGAACGTCTCCTTGTAAGCAACCTGGGGAGCGCCTACATTGGCCTCCACATGGAACTCGCGAAGAAGCCGGTCCACAATGATCTCCAGATGGAGCTCGCCCATACCGGAAATGATGGTCTGCCCCGTCTCCGGATTGGTGGAGGTGCGGAATGTCGGATCCTCCTCTGCCAGCTTGGCCAGAGCCTCGCCCATCTTGCCCTGACCGGCTTTGGTCTTGGGTTCGATCGCGATATCGATAACCGGCTCCGGGAACTCCATGGACTCCAGGATCACCGGATGCTGCTCGTCGCAGATGGTGTCGCCTGTCGTCGTCAGCTTAAATCCGACGGCAGCGGCAATATCGCCGGAGTACACCTTGTCGAGCTCCTGCCGCTTGTTGGCGTGCATCTGAAGGATACGGCCCACGCGCTCCTTCTTGCCCTTGGTCGCGTTCAGCACATAGGAGCCGGAATTCATGGTTCCGGAATATACGCGGAAGAACGCCAGCTTCCCGACGAACGGGTCGGTCATGATCTTGAATGCCAGAGCGGCGAACGGCTCCTCGTCGGAGGAATGTCTCTCGATCTCGTTCCCCTCCATATCCACGCCTTTAATAGCGGGAATGTCGGTGGGGGCGGGCATATACTCCAGAACCGCGTCCAGCATCTTCTGGACTCCCTTGTTGCGGTATGCGGAGCCGCAGCAGACCGGAACCGCCAGGCACTCACAGGTAGCCTTTCTCAGGACCTTCTTCATCTCGTCCACGGACGGCTCTTCCCCTTCCAGGTAAGCCATCATCATGTCGTCGTCCAGCTCGCAGATCTTCTCCACCAGCTCCGTGTGGTAAAGCTCGGCGTCATCCTTCATATCCTCGGGAATGTCTACGATGGATATGTCCTCGCCTTTCTCGTCATTGTAAATATAAGCCTTCATTTCAAACAGGTCGATGATCCCCTTAAACTCATCTTCCTTGCCGATGGGCAGCTGAATGCAGATGGCATTTTTTCCCAGCCTGTTGCGGATCTGCTCCACGGCTCCGTAGAAATTGGCGCCCATGATATCCATCTTGTTGATGAACGCCATACGGGGAACATTATACGTGTCGGCCTGCCGCCACACATTCTCGGACTGAGGCTCAACGCCGCCCTTTGCGCAGAAGACGCCTACTGCTCCGTCCAGCACGCGCAGGGAGCGCTCCACCTCAACGGTGAAATCTACGTGTCCGGGTGTATCAATGATATTGATGCGGTGTTCCAGAGCGCCCGGCTTCGGCTTCCCGTTCTCCTGCAGAGTCCAGTGGCAGGTAGTCGCGGCAGAAGTGATGGTGATCCCTCTCTCCTGCTCCTGCTCCATCCAGTCCATGGTAGCCGTACCTTCATGGGTATCGCCGATCTTGTAATTCACTCCGGTATAATACAGAATTCGTTCGGTCAATGTGGTCTTACCCGCATCGATATGGGCCATAATACCGATATTCCTGGTCCGCTCTAACGGATATTCTCTTTCAGCCAATTGTGCTTCCTCCTAAACAATTAGAACCTGTAATGGGCAAACGCCTTGTTTGCTTCTGCCATCTTGTGCATATCTTCTTTTCTCTTCACAGAAGCGCCTGTGTTGTTTGCCGCATCCATAATCTCGTTAGCCAGTCTCTCCTCCTGGGTCTTCTCGCCCCTCTTGCGGGAGAACATGGTCAGCCAGCGCAGAGCCAGCGCCTGACGTCTCTCCGGCTTTACCTCCAGCGGAACCTGATAGGTGGCGCCGCCGACACGCTTTGCCTTGACTTCCAGAACCGGCATGATGTTGTTCATGGCCTCCTCGAAGACCTCCACCGCGTCCTTGCCTGTCTTCTCGGCAACGCGCTCAAAGGCTCCGTAAACAATCTTCTGGGCAACACCCTTCTTGCCGTCCAACATGATGTTGTTGATCAGCTTCGTCACAACCTTGTTGTTGTAAAGCGGGTCTGCCAATACATCTCTCTTCTGAGTATGTCCCTTACGTGGCACGTTACTTCCCTCCTTAACTAATACGTTAATTCATCGGTACTCACATATCCCCGCACGGCCCGCCTCGGACAGGCCGCCGTGCGCTGTGGCATAAAATGTGTCCATGCCCGGCTGTATCTATTATTCCCTGCAACCAACAGGTACAATATCACGAATCCGGCATATTACATTCTATAACGTATTGTGGTACACTGTTTCTTAATGAAGTTTCTGCCTTTCTCCGCGCTTCGTCCGCGCGGGGCGTCTGTCCGGCAGATGCTTACTTCTTGGCCTTCGGCCTCTTGGCGCCGTACTTGGAGCGGGCCTGCTTGCGGTTCGCCACGCCTGCGGTATCCAGAGTTCCTCTGATGATGTGGTAACGGGTACCGGGAAGATCCTTGACACGGCCGCCGCGGATCAGCACAACGCTGTGCTCCTGAAGGTTATGGCCCTCGCCGGGAATGTAGCTTGTCACCTCGATACCGTTGGAAAGACGCACACGGGCGATCTTACGCAGAGCCGAGTTGGGCTTCTTCGGAGTCGCGGTCTTTACGGACGTGCAGACGCCTCTCTTCTGCGGGGAAGAAATATCCGTGGCGCGCTTCTGCAGGGAGTTGTAGCCCTTCTGCAGAGCCGGGGCCGTGGACTTCTTGGTCGCCGTCTGTCTTCCCTTTCTCACTAACTGGTTAAATGTTGGCATTCGTTTTCACCTCCTGTGATATTGTCTGTGGTTGCCTAGCTTTCGCTTTTGCGCACAAAAACACCGACGTGATTTCGCACGCCTACCCATTATAAACAGATTCCCGGGGAATGTCAAGAAAATTTTCGTGAAAGCGCGAAACCGGAGAAAAAAAAAGGAGAAACCGCGGCGTATCTGCGCACAGGCGGTTTCTCCCGTCAATCCGTCCCCTTTTCCCCGGCCGGCCTGCGGTCCCTGCAGGCGGAACAGCCCGCACAGCCTCCGGCCGCAGCCCCGCCGCAGCCGGAACAGCCCGCACAGCCGGAGCAGGAACCTTTCCCGGACTTCAGATCCCGGATCTTTTTGATGATAACGGCAGCCGCGGCCCCGCCGATCAGCACCGCTATCACGATATCTGCTACCATTCTTCTCACACTTCCTTTCGCCGGAACATCACCCGAAAGCATTGTATCATGACCGTCCGCTCTTGTCAAGATATTGATAATCATTTTCAATTACATTGTTTTCCCACGGTCCCTTACCAAAAAAACGGCGCGGCAAGCGCCGCGCCGGTTTCCTTTATTCTTCTGTTTCTTCCGGAATCTCGCTGTCTTCCGGATCCGCATCCGCGGAGAACTCTTCTTCGGTGAGATCTTCAGTGAGATCCGCCGCGTCCGCGGGATCCGGATCCCCGTCGGGCAGATTCTCATCCGCATATTCTCCCTCTTCGAGGTCGTCGTCCTCCGAAAGGCTGATCTTATCGTCCTCGGAGATATCGGTGCTCAGCGCCACGGAACGGTAACGCTTCATGCCGGTTCCTGCCGGGATCGGCTTGCCGATAAGCACATTTTCCTTGAGTCCGATCAGGTGATCGATCTTGCCGTTGATGGCCGCTTCCGTCAGCACCTTGGTCGTCTCCTGGAAGGAGGCGGCGGAAAGGAAGGAATCCGTTGCCAGGGATGCCTTGGTGATCCCCAGCATAACCTGCTTGCCGACCGCAGGTTCTTTTCCCTCGGCTGCCAGCTTCTCGTTCATATCCTCGAACTCCAGCACATCCATGGATACGCCCGGAAGAAGTTCGCTGTCGCCGCTTTCCTCCACGCGCACCTTCTTCAGCATCTGGCGCACGATGATCTCGATATGCTTATCGTTGATCTCCACGCCCTGCAGACGGTACACCCTCTGCACCTCGCGGAGCATATAATCCTGCACGGAGCGGACGCCTTTGATCCTTAAAATATCGTGCGGGTTCACGCTTCCTTCCGTCAGCACGTCTCCGGCTTCGATCTCCTGCCCGTCGGATACCCGGATGCGGGAACCGTAAGGGATCAGGTATGTCTTGGAAGCGCCCGTCTCATTGTCCGTGATCATGATCTCCCGCTTCTTCTTGGTGTCCTTGATGGTCACCACGCCCGGGATCTCCGTAATGATCGCCAGTCCCTTGGGCTTGCGGGCCTCAAAAAGCTCCTCGACACGGGGAAGACCCTGTGTGATATCGCCGCCTGCCACGCCGCCTGTGTGGAAGGTACGCATGGTCAGCTGCGTTCCGGGCTCGCCGATAGACTGGGCGGCAATGATTCCGACCGCCTCGCCCACCTGCACGGGCTGCCCGGTAGCCAGGTTAGCTCCGTAGCACTTGGAGCATACGCCGATATGGGACTTGCAGGACAGGACGGTGCGGATCTTCACGCTGTCCTTGCCTGTCTTCTGCAGCACCTTGATAACCGCTTCCGCGCGGGCGGGAGTACACATATGGTTCGCTTTAACGACAATCTCTCCCGTATCCGGGTCGGTGATCGTCTCCGCAATATATCTTCCCGTCAGGCGCTCCTGCAGAGTCTCGATCGTCTCCTGGCCGTCCATGAAGGCCCTGATCTCCATATACGGGATCTCCTTGCCTTCGCAGCAGTCCACCTCGCGGATGATCAGATCCTGGGATACGTCTACCAGACGCCTGGTCAGGTAACCGGAGTCGGCGGTACGCAGAGCCGTATCGGACAATCCCTTGCGGGCTCCGTGAGCGGAGATGAAATATTCCAGAACGTCCAGTCCCTCACGGAAGTTGGACTTGATCGGCAGCTCGATGGTGTGGCCGGTCGTATCCGCCATCAGTCCGCGCATACCGGCAAGCTGCTTGATCTGCTTGTCGGAGCCTCGGGCCCCGGAATCCGCCATCATGAAGATGTTATTGTATTTATCCAGTCCGGACAGCAGATCATGGGTCAGCTGGTCGTCGGTGTTCTTCCACGTCTCGATAACTTCCTTGTAGCGCTCGTCCTCGGTGATCAGCCCTCGCCTGAAGTTCTTGGCGATCCGGTCCACCGTATCCTGGGCCTCGGCGATCAGCCTGGGCTTGCTCTCCGGAACCGTCATATCGGAAATGGACACGGTCATGGCCGCTTTCGTCGAATATTTGTATCCGATGGCCTTGATATCGTCCAGGGTCTCCGCCGTCTGGCTGGCGCCGTGAACGTTAATGACCTTTTCCAGGATCTGCTTGCAGCCCTTCTTTCCGACATGGAAATCCACTTCAAGCTTCAGCTCGTTTCCGGGGATGCTCCTGTCCACAAAGCCCAGATCCTGCGGAATGATCTCGTTAAAGATGAAACGTCCGACCGTCGATTCGATGATCCCGCTCTTCACCTCGCCGTCCGGCATGGTCTTTGTGACACGCACCTTCACGCGGGAGTGAAGGGTCACCGCCCCGTTCTCATACGCGAGAATGGCTTCGTTGGGATTGCGGAATATCATTCCCTCTCCCTTGGCTCCCGGCCTCTCCTGGGTCAGGTAGTAGATGCCCAGGACCATATCCTGGGAGGGCACCGCCACGGGGCCTCCGTCAGAGGGCTTCAGAAGATTGTTCGGAGACAGCAGCAGGAAACGGCACTCCGCCTGCGCCTCTACGGACAGCGGCAGATGGACCGCCATCTGGTCGCCGTCGAAGTCGGCGTTGAACGCGGTACATACGAGCGGATGCAGCTTGATCGCCTTGCCTTCCACCAGGATCGGCTCAAACGCCTGGATGCCCAGTCTGTGAAGCGTAGGGGCGCGGTTCAGCATGACCGGATGCTCTTTGATGACGTCGTCCAGGACATCCCATACCTCCGGCTGGAGGCGCTCCACCATCTTCTTGGCGTTCTTGATATTGTGGGCGGTGCCGTTCGCCACCAGCTCCTTCATAACAAAGGGCTTGAACAGCTCAATGGCCATTTCCTTCGGCAGGCCGCACTGGTAAATCTTCAATTCAGGTCCTACTACGATAACGGAACGGCCGGAGTAGTCCACGCGCTTGCCCAGAAGGTTCTGACGGAAACGTCCCTGCTTGCCCTTGAGCATATCGGAAATGGACTTGAGGGCCCTGTTTCCGGGGCCTGTCACGGGGCGCCCGCGTCTGCCGTTGTCGATAAGGGCGTCCACCGCCTCCTGAAGCATACGCTTCTCGTTGCGGACAATGATATCCGGAGCGCCCAGCTCCAGCAGTCTGGCCAGGCGATTGTTGCGGTTGATGATCCTTCTGTACAGGTCGTTGAGGTCGGAGGTCGCGAAACGGCCGCCGTCCAGCTGGACCATGGGGCGGATATCCGGCGGGATCACCGGAATCACGGTCATGATCATCCACTCGGGTTTGTTTCCGGAGCTGCGGAAGGCTTCCACAACCTCCAGCCTCTTGATGATCCTGGCCCTCTTCTGTCCGGTGGAATCGCGGAGAGCGGTCCGAAGCTCCTCGGAGTCCTTCTCCAGGTCGATCGCCTTGAGAAGCTCCTGGATGGCTTCGGCTCCCATGCCGACGCGGAACGCTCCGGCGCCGTATTTTTCAAGCTCCTCCCGATATTCCTTTTCCGAAAGGATCTGCTTGTACTGAAGCCCCGTCTCTCCGGGATCCAGTACAATATAGGAAGCAAAATACAGGACCTTCTCCAGCACCCTCGGAGACAGATCAAGGATCAGCCCCATCCGGCTGGGGATCCCCTTGAAATACCAGATGTGGGATACCGGGGCCGCCAGGGCAATGTGGCCGGTACGCTCGCGGCGCACGCTGGCCTTGGTGACCTCCACGCCGCAGCGGTCGCAGATAACGCCCTTATAGCGGATCTTCTTGTACTTGCCGCAGTGACATTCCCAGTCCTTGCTCGGCCCGAAAATGCGCTCGCAGAACAGGCCGTCCTTCTCCGGTTTCAGCGTCCTGTAGTTGATCGTTTCCGGCTTCTTCACTTCCCCGTGGGACCATTCCAGTATCTTTTCCGGAGAAGCAAGACCAATCTTTATCGCATCAAATGTCATAGGCTGATAAACCTCGTTCGTCTCAGGCATGAGTGATTCTCCCTTCTATCATGGTTGTTTTCCTCGGCGCTTCCGGGCGCCGATCCTCCATTGCTTCGCTGGGTCGGGTTTAATTCTCCTCATCAAATGCGCCGCTGGGATCCAGATCGTCGTAATCGTCGTCATAATCATCGTCCAGATCCGTATCGTCCTCGACGTCTACCAGCTCCCCGTCCTTGAACTCCTGGGACTGGTATCCGTAATTCTCATAGGACTCGTCGCGGTCGTACGGCCGGTCGCCCTCGATGATCGCCCGAAGGTCGGTATCGCCATAGTCCAGCGTCTCGGACAGCTCCACCTCGGTGTTGTCGTCGCGGAGCACCCTCACGTCCAGTCCCAGGGACTGGAGCTCCTTCAGAAGAACCTTGAAGGACTCCGGAACGCCTGCTTCCGGAATATTCTCACCCTTGATAATGGCCTCATACGTCTTCACACGTCCCACTACGTCGTCGGACTTCACGGTCAGGATCTCCTGCAGGGTGTAAGAAGCGCCGTACGCCTCCAGGGCCCACACCTCCATCTCTCCGAATCGCTGGCCGCCGAACTGGGCCTTGCCGCCAAGAGGCTGCTGGGTCACCAGCGAGTATGGGCCGGTAGAACGGGCATGGATCTTGTCGTCCACCAGGTGGTGGAGCTTTAAGTAGTGCATATGGCCGATGGTCACAGGGCTGTCAAAATATTCGCCCGTCCGGCCGTCGCGGAGACGTACCTTGCCGTCGCGGCTGATGGGCACGCCCTTCCAGAGCTCTCTGTGCTCCAGGTGGGAGCCCAGGTATTCCATCACGGACGGATCGACCAGATCTTTGTATTTCTCCTGGAAGTCCTCCCATGTCCCGTTGACATAGTCGTTCGCCATATCCAGGGTATCCATGATATCCTTCTCGTCGGCTCCGTCGAACACCGGCGTTGACACATTAAAGCCGAGCGCCTTGGCCGCAAGGCTCAGGTGCGTCTCAAGCACCTGTCCGATGTTCATACGGGACGGCACGCCGAGCGGGTTCAGCACGATATCCAGCGGACGGCCGTTGGGCAGGAAGGGCATATCCTCCACAGGGAGAACACGGGACACAACGCCCTTGTTGCCGTGGCGTCCGGCCATCTTGTCGCCCACAGAGATCTTTCTCTTCTGCGCAATATAGATGCGCACGGTCTGGTTCACGCCGGGAGAGAGCTCGTCGCCGTTTTCCCTTGTGAAGACCTTGGCGTCCACCACGATACCGTATGCGCCGTGAGGAACCTTCAGCGACGTGTCGCGGACCTCGCGGGCCTTCTCGCCGAATATGGCCCGCAGAAGCCTCTCCTCCGCCGTCAGCTCCGTCTCTCCCTTGGGAGTCACTTTTCCTACCAGGATATCCTGCGCGCGGACCTCGGCTCCGATGCGGATGATGCCGCGCTCGTCCAGATCCTTCAGCGCGTCCTCGCCCACGCCGGGAACGTCGCGGGTGATCTCCTCCGGCCCCAGCTTGGTATCCCGTGCCTCCGCCTCATATTCCTCAATGTGCACGGACGTATATACGTCGTCCTGCACCAGTTTCTCGCTCAGAAGAACGGCGTCCTCGTAGTTGTAGCCTTCCCAGGTCATGAACCCGATCAGCGGGTTCTTGCCCAGGGCGATCTCGCCGTTCTGGGTGGAGGGGCCGTCCGCGATGACCTCTCCGGCCTCCACATGGTCACCCTTCACCACGATCGGTTTCTGGTTGTAGCAGTTGGACTGGTTGCTTCTCTTAAACTTGGTCAGATGGTAGGTATCCCTCGCTCCGTCATCGTCCCTGCGGATCACGATCTCGCTGGAGGCGGAGCGTTCCACAACGCCGGCAGCTCTCGCAACCACACAGACGCCGGAGTCTACGGCTGCCTTTGCCTCCATTCCGGTACCCACCACGGGGGTCTCGGTAGTCAGAAGCGGGACCGCCTGACGCTGCATATTGGAACCCATCAGGGCGCGGTTGGCATCGTCGTTCTCCAGGAAGGGGATCATGGCCGTCGCCACGGAGAATACCATCTTCGGGGATACGTCCATCAGGTCGATGCTGGTCTTCTGGAAGGAAGATGTCTCCGCGCGGTAGCGCCCTGAAATATTGTTGTTTACAAAATGACCATCGGCGTCCAGAGGCTCGTTGGCCTGCGCCACGACGAAGTTGTCCTCCTCGTCCGCCGTCAGATATACCACCTCATCCGTCACGACCGGGTTCTTCGGGTCGCTCTTGTCCACGACGCGGTACGGCGCCTCCACAAAACCGTAAATGTTCACTCTGGCATAGGTGGCCAGGGAATTGATCAGTCCGATGTTGGGACCTTCCGGCGTCTCGATGGGGCACATACGCCCGTAATGGGTATAATGTACATCACGCACCTCAAATCCGGCTCTGTCTCTGGACAGACCGCCGGGGCCCAGCGCCGAAAGACGTCTCTTGTTGGTCAGCTCCGCCAGCGGGTTGTTCTGATCCATGAACTGGGAGAGCTGGGAGCTTCCGAAGAACTCCTTCACCGCCGCCGTGACCGGTTTGATGTTGATCAGGGACTGCGGCGTAATGCTGTCGATGTCCTGAGTCGTCATGCGCTCGCGTACCACGCGTTCCATACGGGCCAGTCCGATGCGGTACTGGTTCTGCAGGAGCTCGCCCACCGCGCGGATGCGGCGGTTGCCCAGATGGTCAATGTCATCCTGGGTTCCGATCTGCTGCTCCAGATGCATATTATAGTTAATAGAAGCGATGATATCTTCTTTGGTGATGTGTCTGGGGATCAGCTCGCGCACATTCCTGCGGATCACGCGCTTCAGCTGCTCCTCGTCGTCTCCGTATTCATCCAGTATCGCGCGAAGCGCGGGGTAGAATACCAGCTCCGTGATCCCCGCCTCGGACGGCGCGAAGTTCACGTATCCGCTCATATCGACCATCATATTGGAAAGGACCTTCACGTTGCGGTCCACTCCCTGGATCCACACATACGGAACGGCCGCGTTCTGGATGGACTCCGCCAGCTTCCTGTCAAGAGTCTGCCCGGCCGTCGCAAGGACCTCGCCGGTACGCGGATCCATGACGTCCTCCGCCAGCGTATGGCCCTTCAGGCGGTTGCCGAAAGAGAGCTTTTTATTGAATTTGTAGCGGCCTACCCGGGCCAGGTCATATCGCCTGGGATCAAAGAACATACTGTTCAGCAGGCTCTCCGCGCTGTCCACGGACAGCGGCTCGCCCGGCCGGATCTTCTTGTACAGTTCGAGAAGGCCGTCCTGATAATTGTCGGACACATCCTTTCCGAAGCTGGCCAGGATCTTGGGTTCTTCGCCGAACAGCCCAATGATCTCCGCGTTGGTCCCGAAGCCCAGCGCCCGGATGAGGACCGTCACCGGAACCTTTCTGGTCCGGTCCACACGGACATAAAAGATATCGTTGGAATCCGTCTCGTATTCAAGCCATGCGCCCCTGTTGGGGATCACGGTGCAGGAGTAAAGTTCTTTGCCTACCTTGTCTCGTGTAATGTCATAATAAATGCCGGGAGAACGTACCAGCTGGCTGACGATCACTCGTTCCGCGCCGTTGATGACGAAGGAACCCGTATCCGTCATAAGCGGGAGGTCGCCCATGAAGATCTCGTGCTCGTTGATCTCATCCTTATCCTTATTGCAGAGCCTTACCTTTACCTTCAGCGGAGCGGCATAGGTCGCGTCGCGCTCCTTGCATTCCTCAATGGTATACTTGATGTCGTCTCTGCATAACGTGAAATCGACGAATTCCAGGCTCAGGTGTCCCGCAAAATCCGCGATCGGAGAGATGTCCTCAAACACTTCCTTCAGGCCCTCGTCCAGGAACCACTGATAGGAGGTCTTCTGGATTTCGATTAAGTTCGGCATCTCGAGAACTTCTTTCTGTCTCGCGAAGCTCATTCTTTCGCTTTTTCCTGCCGGCACAGGACGCATTCTGCTTTTCTCCATTGACATTTCACCCCTGTTTTTCTATTCTTTTACTGCTGTTTTTGGGCATAAAAAACCATTGCACGCATACGGTTCCACAATAGTGCACTTTCCATAGTATCATAGCGTTTTCAAAGTGTCAAGGATTTTTTAAGGGCTTTTCCCCGGTTTTTATTGCTTTTTTTCCCCTTTAGTGATATACTCAAAAACGGTATTATACTCTTAGCGTGGAGGTATTTTCGGTGACTGGATCGACACTACTCAATGTTCTGCTGATTCTCCTCCTGGTCGTTGTTGTGATCCTGGTCGTACTGTATTTTGTTGGCCGGCGTTTGGAAAAACGCCAGGTAGAGCAGCAGTCGATCCTGGACGCAGCCGCGCAGACCGCCAATATCCTGGTGATCGACAAGAAAAAGCTTAAGGCCAAAGACGCGAACCTTCCCAAGACCGTATACGAGCAGATGCCCAAGTATATGCAGTGGCTGAAGCTGCCTATTGTCAAGGCAAAGATCGGGCCGAAGGTCATGTCCCTGATCGCGGACGCAAAGGTTTTTGAGCAGCTTCCCGTCAAGACGGAGGCGAGAGTCGTCATAAGCGGCCTGTACATAACCCAGGTCAAGAGCATCCGCGGAGGCGCCGTTCCCACAGCCCCGAAGAAGAAAGGGCTTTTCGGGCGCTTCCGTTCCGGCAAGAAAAAAGAAGGCAAGGATTCCGGCAGCAAGAAAAAAGAAGGCAGGGATTCCGGCAGCAGAAAGAAATCATGAACAGGAAGTCCGAAAGGGCGCTCGCCGCTGAAACAGCGGCGGCGCCCTTTTCTTTCGCGCTTTTCTGATCAGTTATCTCACCATTCGGGCCCCATATTTCCCGGGCCCGCGCCTCCCGGCCCGCACATCCCGGCCCATGCCTCCCTGGCTCTGCGTCACCTGGGCCGGACCGAGACCGTGATCCTGCATTCGGAAACCTGCTCGTAGTTGATATCCAGGGAATACTCCACCTCTATCCGCAGAAGCTCCTCGCAGTCCAGCATCCTGACATCGTGCGTGGTAACGTTCAGCATCATCTCTCCCATCGGCGTGGCGTAGCTGGAGAGATCATTCCTGCCCTTTTCAAAAACCATCTGCGACTCTATGGCGCCCCGTCTGGTCACGGAAAGGAATCCCTGCCTGGCCTTTATCACGCTCCTGATCCTTTCGTCCCCGTCCTCCTGGATCTCCTCAAACAGGATATAATGCTGTCCGTTTTTTTCAAAATGCTGTCCGGGAACGATCAGTTCAACCTGCTGGTCATCGCCGTCTCCCCGGTGAGCGCCGGCAATGCTGACCAAAACGTCCTGTGTCATGATCTTCTTTAATACTCCTCAATGGGGATCTTCTCGGTCTCCTTCACCTGTCGGGGAAGGATGGATGTGGCAAACGCCGTAAACTTTTCGGCCAGATCGCTGACATAAAACCGGTATTTGTCCGCGGCCGGATCCTCCGCGCATCCGCAGGCAAGCTCTTTTTCCGCCAGCAGCGCCTTCAGCTCCAGGGCCGTCTCGTAGGCGGGGTTGACCAGCGTCACGTCCCCTCCCATGATCCTCCCTACCGTGGATCTGAGCAGCGGGTAATGTGTGCAGCCGAGAACCAGCGTATCAATAAACCGTCCTTTCAGTTCGCTCAGATACCGGGACGCGATCTCGTCCGTCACGGAATCGTGGAGCAGTCCTTCCTCCACCAGTGGGCAGAACAGCGGGCAGGCTTTTCCCGTCACCTCAATGTCGGGATTCATTTGCTTCATAACCTCCGTATAGATCCCGCTCCCGATGGTTCCCTCCGTCCCGATCACGCCGATCTTCCCATTGCGTGTCGCGCGGACCGCCGCCACGGCTCCCGCCTTGATCACGCCGATAATGGGAACATCGAACTCCTTCTCCACCGTCTCCAGGGCATAGGCGCTGGCCGTATTGCAGGCAATGACTATGGCCTTCACGTTTTTCGTCAGCAGGAAGCGGATGATCTGCCTGGAATAGCGGATAACCGTCTCCCGGGATTTGCTCCCATAAGGCACGCGGGCCGTATCGCCAAAATAGACGAGCCTCTCATCCGGCATCTGCCGTATGATCTCGCGGGCCACCGTCAGCCCGCCCACCCCGGAGTCAAAAACTCCGATCGGCGCATTTCTATCCATCATATCGCTCCTTTGCGTGGTCGATCAGCTTCTGTATCAGGCCGGCCTTGCTGACGCCCCTCGCTTCCCAGAGCATGGGGTACATACTGATGGCCGTAAAGCCGGGCATGGTATTGATTTCATTGAAAATGACCTCACCGTCCTCCTCAACAAAGAAATCCGCCCGCGAAAGGCCATAGCCGTCCACTGCCCGGAATATCTCGGCGGCATATCTGCGTACCGTCTCCGCCGCGTCCTTCGGAAGCAGGGGATCCACCACGGTCCTGGATTCGCTGTTATTGTATTTCGCGTCATAATCATAGAATTCCGCCGCGGCAAGGATCTCCCCTACGCCGGACACTTCCACGGGGCGCTTTCCTCCCCCGAAAACGGCACATTCGATCTCCCGCCCCACGATAGTCTCCTCCACAAGGATCTTCCGGTCATGGCGGGCCGCCTCTTCAAGAGCCTTTTCCAGCTCTTTTCTGTCCCTGGCTTTGGAAACGCCCCGGGAGGATCCCGCATTTGACGGCTTGACAAACACCGGATAATCCAGCGTCTCTTCCACCTCCGCCGCCACCCGGTCCATCCGTCCGAGCTGCTCCCGCATCACCGGCACATATCTGGCCTGGCGGATGCCGAGATCTTCCACGATCTTTTTTGTGTACAGTTTATCCATCGAAACCGCGGATGCCAGCACACCGCATCCTACATAAGGGATCCTGGCAAGCTCCAGAAGTCCCTGAACGGTCCCGTCCTCGCCATACAGGCCGTGCAGCACCGGAAATACCACATCCACCGGGATCTCCTCCGCATGGGCGAAGCCGCCCCATCTCTTCTGACCGCCGTTCTCTCCGGAAGGCTCCGCCTCCCTCTCCGGGCACGGCTTCGCCCTGCGCACCAGCACACATTTTCTGGCCGCATCCGGACTTATGATGGCTTCGTCCTTTCCCTGGCGCCACGCGCCGGAACGGATATCCTCTACAGACGGCGTCAGGAGCCATCTTCCCTCCTCCGTGATCCCGATCAGCAGGAGCCGGTACCTCTCCTGATCGATCTGATCGATCACATTGGCCGCCGACATACAGGATACCGTATGTTCCGATGACCGCCCCCCAAACAGAACCGCTATCGTCTCTTTCATCTGTCTTCCTCCCAAGCAGAAGCATTTATCGTGTTTAATTATATCAAGACCCGGTAATAATTACAACGAGAATTTCACGGGCCGCCGAGGCGTCAGAAACGCGGCCCTGTAAGGAGCCGCATTATGAAGATGAGAAAAGAACTCGGATTGTCCGCCATATGCTTCCTGATGGCCTTTCTCTGCCTGATGGCCTCCGCCCGGATGCGCAGCGAGGGGCTGTCCGAGCGCATATCTCCCTATATCCTTCGCCTCCATATCCTGGCAAACAGCAATTCTGCCGCCGACCAGAAGATCAAACTCCAGGTCCGGGATCTTCTCCTTGACGCCATTGCCG
>CANRGP010000050.1 GCA_947630085.1 uncultured Lachnospiraceae bacterium | reverse complement strand
GGATCTATATGCTGAACGTATCCATACGGGCGTTCCTTCCCGGACTCCCAGGGGAGAAGCTGGAGGGAAAGGATCCGGGGATCCGGATGCTCCTTCCCCTGATCGTATTTGTGGTCGTTCTGCTTGTGATCGGATTCCATCCGGAACCGCTTATCAGGGTAATGACGGCGATAGGAGGTGAGGCGGGATGAACCGTGTTTTCTGGGATGTGACGATACCGGCGTTTGCCGGCTTCGGACTTCATTTCCGGCTGGACGGCTTCCGTCTGGTCTACTGCGTGATCGCCGTGTTCATGTGGGCGGTGAGCGGCATCTTTTCCCGGGAATATATGGCGCATTATGAAAACAGAAGAAGGTACTACATTTATTTCTGGGCCACGTTTCTGGCCACAACGGGAGTATTTTTGTCGGCCGATCTGTATTCGACGTTCATTTTCTTTGAGATCATGTCCTTTACCTCCTATGTGTGGGTAGCGTTTGACCAGAGGAAGGAGAGCCTCCGCGCGGCCCAGACATACCTTGCCGTGGCGGTTATCGGCGGGATGGTGATGCTGATGGGGCTGTTCCTTCTCTATGACCAGTTCCGGACGCTGGAGATCGACGCTCTGGGAGATATGGCCGCGAAGGTGATGGCCGCGGGAGGGCCGGAGGCGGCAAGGCTCTATACGGCCGGCGGCCTGCTCCTCTTCGGATTCGGAGCGAAGGCAGGATGTTTTCCGCTTCATATCTGGCTGCCCAAGGCCCATCCGGAGGCGCCGGCTCCTGCAAGCGCGCTCCTCTCCGGAATTCTGACAAAGGCCGGCATCTTCGGCGTGATCGTGGTGTCCTGCGTGCTGTTCGGGACAGATCGGAACTGGGGGCTGCTCATAACGGGACTCGGTTTTGTCACGATGCTCCTTGGAGCCGTCCTGGCGGTCTTTTCCGTCAATCTGAAGCGCACGCTGGCCTGCTCCTCGATTTCTCAGATCGGCTTTATCCTGACGGGGATCGGAATGACGTGCCTGCTGAAAAGCGCGGGTGAGAGCGGAGTGACGGCGGCGAGAGGCGCGTTCCTCCATATGGTCAATCACTCCCTGCTGAAACTGGTCCTTTTCCTTTGCGCCGGCGTTGTGTATATGAACCTGCACAAGCTGGATCTGAATGACATCCGCGGCTTCGGAAAGAAAAAACCTGCCTTTTTCTTCTGTTTTCTTATGGGAGCGGCGGGGATCGGGGGAATTCCCCTTTGGAACGGATATGTGAGCAAGACATTGATCCATGAAGGGATCCTGGAATATATGCAGATCTCGGCCCATCCCATGTTCTGGAAGGCGGCGGAGGCCGCATTTCTGACAGCGGGCGGAATGACGGTCGCTTATATGCTCAAGCTTTTCGCGGTCCTCTTTCTGGACGGAAAGGCGCAGGAAGAGGGACGGCCGTATATGAGGCGGGAGACTGCCGCGGCGCTCGTGCCGGCGGCCGCGGTCCTTCCGGTTCTGGGCGTCGGCGCAGGAACGGTTATGGACCGGATCGCCGATCTCGGCCAGGGATTCTTCCGGGTGGAGGAAGCGGCACACCCGGTAGCCTATTTTTCGTTTGAAAACATAAAGGGAGGGGCCGTCAGCATCGTGATCGGCGTCCTGATCTATGCGGTCGTGGTCAGAGGCATTCTCTCGGAGAAGGACGGGGAGAACGGCAGGCGATATCTGGATCTCTGGCCCAGGTGGCTCGATCTTGAGGAGCTTTTATACCGCCCCGTGATCGAGGTGGCTCTTCCTTCCGTTTTGGGAGCCGTATGCCGGTTCGTGGACCGTTATCTCGTCTCCTCCGCGGTCACCGTCTTTCTTGGGGTATCTGCGTTTGTGTCGAGATGCATGGACAGCATGGTGGATTTTTGCGTCCGCATTCTCCGGAGGACCACACACAGCCAGATCAAGGAAGCAGAAGCGTATGACTCCAACCTGGCGGCCCATCTGCTGGGAAACGCCGCGGACGCGGTGTACGGCGCGTACAGCCGTCTCCCGTGGAGAAAAGGCCGCGCGGCGGCTTCCGCGTCCGGAAGGGAATCGGCGGCGGTCCGTCTGAGCCGGAAAGAGGACCGGATCAAATATACCGGCCGCCTGATCCACGAGAGCTTTTCCTATGGTCTGATGCTGGTCTGCATCGGCATGGTGCTCACCCTGGGATATCTGCTCCTGGAGTTTTTCGGGATCCTGTAAACAAATCTGGGCAGGCGGAAACAGGCAAACAGACAAAACAGACAAAAAAGACAAAACAGCGGGAACTCCGTCTATCGGGGTTCCCGCTGCTTTCGCGCTTCGTGGAGACAACAGGGCTCGAACCTGCGACCCCATGCGTGTGATGCATGTGCTCTCCCAGCTGAGCTATGCCTCCGTTCCCTATTGTACCACGTAGCGGAAAAAAAGCAAGCAAAATTTTAAAAATGTTTAAAAAGATGGTTTTAACACTGCGGAGGATCTTCTGGGAGAGGCGTTTCTGATTCCGCGCGGGGTTCAGCGGCCTTTTTTGTCCGTGCGGCGGATGACGCCGCAGCCGATCTTCGCGCCGCTGTCCCCGGAGGGCTGAGAGGTGAAATCGTCCCGCATCTGGTGAATGACTACGGATTTTCCTATGATCTCCGGCAGGGTCAGCCTTTTGTCATAGAAGGATGACCAGGCGTATCCCTGATAGGAGAGAACGGGCGGAAGGTCTCCGGCGTGTCCGGGATGCGCTGTCCGGCCCGGATTGTAGTGGTTTCCCGTGGCGGGATACCCTGCCTGGGGATCGGAGCAGTCTCCGTTTTCGTGGATGTGGATCCCGTAGAAGCTTGTGGCGCTTTCCATGCCGGCGTCGGGAAGTCCGAACAGCTCCGCTTCAATGAGAACGCCGCCATAGAAGGTTTCGTAAAATTTAACAAGGCCGCTCAGATACGGCGCGTCGGGGCCTCCCTGGACCCACGCCATAGCCTGAGGTTCATTTTCTTCCAGTAGATCGGAGAATATCCTCCCCGGGGTGATCGGTTGCTTAGCCATATGAAAACCTCCTTCTTGTGGTAGAATATGCGGAGGAATGCCTTCGGTGAACGAAAAGGAAAATTTTCTGTAAGAGATTTTTCAGAAAATTATGGTAGGAATTTGCGGGATACGGTGCTATAATATAGAACAGGCGAAAGAGGATGCCGCGATCTGCCGCGTCCGGACCGCGTTTAGGAGGAAGACATGGAAGAGAAGAACAGAAAAATCATATTAACCGGGGACCGTCCCACAGGAAAGCTTCATGTGGGGCATTATGTGGGTTCCCTGCGGCAGCGGGTGGAGCTCCAGAATTCCGGAAAGTTTGACGAGATCTATATTATGATAGCCGATGCCCAGGCCCTTACGGACAATGCGGACAACCCCGAAAAGGTGCGCCAGAATATTATTGAGGTGGCTCTGGACTACCTGTCCTGCGGCCTGGATCCGGAGAGATCCACATTGTTCATCCAGTCGCAGGTTCCGGAGCTCACGGAGATGAGCTTTTACTACATGAACCTGGTGACGGTGTCGCGGCTCCAGAGGAACCCGACTGTTAAAAATGAGATCCGGCTGCGCAATTTTGAGGCGAGCATCCCGGTAGGCTTTTACACGTATCCCATCAGCCAGGCAGCGGACATCACCGCTTTCAAGGCGACGACGGTCCCCGTGGGGGACGATCAGCTCCCCATGATCGAGCAGACGCGGGAGATCGTCAGAAGCTTTAACCATATCTATGATGAAGTGCTGGTGGAGCCGGAGGCCCTGATCCCGAGCAACGAGGCGTGCCGGAGGCTCCCGGGCATCGACGGGAACGCGAAGATGAGCAAATCGCTCGGCAACTGCATCTATCTGTCGGATTCCCCGGAGGACGTAAAGAAGAAGATCATGAGTATGTTTACGGATCCCGGCCATATCCGTGTCCAGGATCCCGGAAAGGTGGAGGGAAATCCGGTCTTCATTTATCTGGACGCTTTCTGCCGCGACGAACATTTCTCGCGGTATCTTCCGGAATACGAGAATCTGGACCAGCTGAAGGCCCACTATATGAGAGGCGGTCTGGGAGACGTGAAGGTAAAACGCTTCCTGAACGAGGTCATTCAGGAGGAGCTGGTGCCCATCCGGGCCCGGCGCAGGGAATATGAAAAGAATATTCCGGAGGTTTACCGGATCCTCAGAGAGGGGAGCCGAAAGGCCGAGAAAAAAGCGGCCGTGACGCTGGCGCAGATGAAAGCGGCGATGAAGATCAATTACTTTGACGATGAGGACCTGATCCGGGAGCAGGCGCGCAAATACGGCGGAGAATAACGGAAAAACCGCATAAGACAATTATTTCGGGAAAGAGCTGAGCAGGATGAAGAAAATAAAGTTACTTGTCGGAAAAGCGGCGGCGCTGCTGCTGGCCGTCTGCGTTACGGCACAGGCCGGGGGGCTGTCTGCCGTCACGGCCTATGCGGCAAAGACTCCGGAGGAGCCTGTCGTCCAGGCGCAGGGCGCCGTGGTCATCAACGCGGCCGACGGACAGATCCTTTACGGGAAGAATGCCGGGAACAGGTATTATCCGGCCAGTATTACCAAGCTGATGACGGCGCTCCTGACGATCGAGAACTGCAGTCTGGATGACACGGTGACGTTCTCGCGGACCGCTACGACCGGCATGGAGGCCGGAGCCGTATCGCTGGGACTCGTGGAGGGCGATACGCTCACGGTCCGCCAGTGTCTGTACGGCCTGCTGCTGAAATCCGCCAATGAGATCGGAAACGGGCTGGCGGAGCATATATCGGGGAGCGTATCGAAATTTGCGGATCTGATGAACCAGAAGGCCGCCTCCCTGGGGTGTACGGGCACGCATTTTGCCAATCCGCACGGACTGAACAATTCGGAGCATTATACCACTCCCTACGATATGGCCCTGATCGCCCGGGCGGCATTTGCCAATCCGACGCTCTGCACCATTGATTCGACGCTTACCTATAGATTCCCGGCGACGAAGGAGTGCGAAGCCAGGACCATAACCATGGGCCATAAGATGCTGTTCCCCACGGATTCCCGCTACTACGAGGGGATCATCGGCGGAAAGACCGGCTATACGTCTCTGGCGGGCAATACTCTGGTGACTGCGGCCGAGCGCGATGGCGTCCGGCTGATCGCGGTGGTCATGAAAGCCAACGGAACACATTATACGGATACCAGGGCGCTGCTCGATTACGGCTTTTCCGTGATGGCATCCCGCGGCTCCGCCGGCGCGGGGCCATCGGTTCAGGAAACGTCCGCTGCGGAGACCTCCGGATCTTCCGGTGAGAGCGACCCCGCGGCGGGAGCCGCCGGGCCGGGAGCGGCTCCGACAGAGACAACATCGGCCGCCCCGTCTTCCGGCGGAACGCCGGCCACGCCCCCGCGGACCACGGGATGGTTCGAGAACGAGACGGGCTGGTTTTATGTGAAGGCGGACGGAAGCTATGCCCGGGGAGAATGGCTTGACCTGGACGGTGTCCGATACTGGATCGATCCGGACGGCTATATGGCTACGGGATGGAGGCAGTTTACCAACGGAGACTGGTATTATTTCGGGAAGAGCAGCGGAGCCATGTCCACCAACCGATGGGTGGAGGACAACGGCAAATGGTTCTATCTGGGGAGCCAGGGAACGCTTTTAAAGGACACGGTGACTCCGGACGGCTATACCCTGGGGGCCGACGGTGCGTGGATCCAGTGAGAGAGGAACGGAAAAACGGACCGGCGCCTGCATTCGGCAGGCGCCGGTTTTGTGTGTCCGGCGTTCTCAGGACGGCTGCGCGTGATGAAACGGAGGGATGCGGGATTCTGCTACGGGTCCCTCCGCGTCAGAGAACGGCGGAGCTCTTCATACATCCGGGGATCGGGGAAAGCATTTTCACTGTTGTCCATATGAAACTCCATGATATCCTCCACCGGGCAGTCAAGAATGGTGCAGAGGACGCCGATGGTGTGGGTGGAAACGTACTGATTGTTTTTAAGACGGCTGATCTGCCCGGGGCTGAATCCGTAGTAATGGATCAGACGGTACTGGCTGATGCGCTTCTTCTGCATGGTTCTCCACAGCGGATCATAGTTTATCATATACTCACCTCACAGATGTATTAAACCCCAGATTGCCGTTTTTGCACATTAACCATATCTGGACAATGTGCGGTTTGAACTGTACCATACAGAAAATCCGTCCGTGCGGAAGGCGATTCTTTGCTTGACGGAAGCGGCGGAAAGCGTGTATGATGGAGAAAGAACGATGCGGGGGATAAAAAAATGAAAGAAAAGCTGTATACGATCGAGCTCCACGATGCCCTGACTTCCGGAGACGAATGCCCGTTCTGCTATCTGGAGAGGGATCTGGAGCAGAAGGCGATAGAGTTTGTCCTGGGCTCCTCTTATATGGAGAGCGACACGCGCGACCGGACGGACCGGCAGGGCTTCTGCCGCCGCCACACCAAGATGATGTACGATTACGGCAACAGCCTGGGGAATGCCTGGATCCTGAAGACCAGGCTTCGGTATCTCCGGGAGGGCCTTAAAAAACAGACCGCCGGCTTCCAGCCGTCCGCCCCGTCCGGCCTGGCAAGGCTGATGGGCCGGACGCAGGAAAAGACCCCGGTGGGGAGCTGGGTGGAGCAGGAGGAAAGCCACTGCTATATCTGCGGCCGCGTGGAGGATACCTGCCGGCGCGTTATGGATACCTTTTTATACCAGGTGAAGCACGAGAAGGATTTTATGGATCTCGTCAGGGGCTCCAAGGGCTTCTGCATCCATCACTTCGGACAGCTGGTGGACGCCTGCGCCCGGGGACTTGGGCAGAGCGAGCAGGAGCAGGTCCTGCCGGTTCTTTTCGAGCAGATGAACCGGGAGCTGGAGAGGATCCAGGAGGACATCGACTGGCTGATCGAGAAATACGATTACCGGAACAAGGACAAAGACTGGCGCACCTCGCAGGACGCGGTGCAGAGGACCATGCAGAAGATCACGGGGGGTTATCCGGCCGATCCGGTATTCCGGGACCGGAAATAGAAACGGCGGATGCGGAATATTCCCTGCCGTTTTCCGCATACTACTTCCGAAACGATAGAAGGAGGTTGTATGCCATGAAGGATTTCAGAAACAGCGAGACGGCGGCAAACCTGATGAGGGCTTTTGCCGGCGAGAGCCAGGCGAGGAACCGCTATACATTTGCGGCGTCTGTGGCAAAAAAGGAAAAGCTTCCGGTCATTGAGGCGGTTTTCAGCTTCACGGCGGGACAGGAGAAGGAGCACGCGGAGGTTTTTTACGGGTACCTGAAGGAACTGGAAGGAGAGGAGATCCATGTGGACGGCGGGTATCCGGTGAACCTGTCGGAGCGGACCCTCGATCTTCTGAACGCGGCGAGAAGCAACGAGTACAAAGAGCATGACCAGATTTACCGGTATTTTGGGGACCGGGCCAAGGAGGAGGGCTTTGACGAGATCGGCAGGGTCTTTCACCAGATCGCGGGCATCGAGAAGGTTCACGGCGACCGGTTCGGGATGTTTGCCGATCTTCTCAGCCAGCAGAAGCTGTTTGTTTCGGACGTGTCCACAGGATGGATGTGCCTGAACTGCGGCTATGTGCTGAACGGGACGTCGGCTCCTATGAAATGTCCGGTATGCAGTCATGAGCAGGGATATTTTATCCGGCTGGAGATGTCTCCATACTGGAAAAACTGAGGCGGGAGAGGTAAGCGAATGTGGATGATCGCAACGGCGGCAGCGGCCGCACTGTGGCTGTGGCTGCGTTCCGTTTATGAGAGAAAGGTGTTTACTACGGATACCTATACGCTCCGCTCGGAAAAGGTAAAACAGGAAAGAACCTTTGTCTTTTTGACGGATCTGCACGACAATACATTCGGAAGAGGACAGAGGCGGCTCCTGGCGGCGATTGCCCGGGAGGAGCCGGATGCCGTCCTGATCGGAGGGGACATGATGATCGTCAAGCGCACGGCAGGGATCGAACCCTGCCTGCGTTTCGTGGAGAAGCTCGCCCGCCGGTACCCGGTATTTTACGGGATCGGAAACCATGAGAGCCGGCTTGACCGGGACCGGGCACGATACGGGGATCTGTGGGACCGGTTCCGGGAGCGGCTTGCCGCGGCGGGCGTCCGTTTTCTTTCCGATGAAAGCGCGGAATTCGGGGAGGACATGGTGATTAACGGCCTGGATCTGGAAACGCGGTACTACCGGAGGCGCTGCGGAAACCGGATGGAGGAGGCTTACATAGAGAACCGTCTCGGCCGTCCGGATCACGGAAAGTATCAGATCCTTCTGGCCCATTCGCCGAAATACTTTTCTTATTACCGGCAATGGGGAGCGGATCTGACGCTGTCGGGACATTATCACGGCGGGACCGTGTGGCTGCCTGTCCTGGGCGGCGTGATGACGCCCCAGTTTGAATTTTTCCGGAGGGACTGCCAGGGAATGAAGCGTGGCGGGGACGGCGTCATGATCGTAGGCAGGGGCCTGGGGACACATTCCGTCAATGTGCGGATAAACAACATTTCCCAGGTCGTGGTGGTCAGGATAAAGCCTGCCGGGAGGTAAATATTTACAGAAAGGCCGATCTCTGGTATACTTTGTTTCACAGGAGCCGGACTCCGGACAGAAAAGAGAGGCAGACGAGGAAATGAGCATCTCATACAAACTGGAACATTTCGAGGGGCCCCTCGATCTTTTGCTCCATCTGATCGAAAAGAACAAGATAGACATCTACGATATCCCCATCGCCCTGATCACCGAGCAGTATCTGGATTATGTGGGAAGGATGGAGTCGGAGGATCTGAACGTGGTCAGCGAGTTCCTGGTAATGGCCGCCACGCTGCTTGAGATCAAGGCCCGTATGCTGCTTCCCGCGGAGAAGAACGAGGAGGGGGAGGAAGAGGATCCCAGAGCGGAGCTTGTTGAAAGGCTTTTGGAGTACAAGATGTATAAGCAGCTTGCCCTCCGGCTGGAGGAGATGGAACAGAGCGCGCAGAAATGCCTGTACCGGGCTCCGGATATCCCCGAGGAGGTGGCCCGGTACGAACCGCCGGTGGATCTGGACAGGCTTCTTGACGGACTGACGCTTTCCCGGCTGCAGGCGGTCTTTACGTCCGTGATGAAGCGCACGGCGGACAGGATAGACCCGATCAGGAGCCGGTTCGGGACCATTAAACGGGAGGCGGTCAGCCTGGAGGCCAGGATCGGCTCGGTGATGGATTTTGCGAGAAAAAACCGGAAATTCCGCTTTCGTCAGATGCTGGAACGTCAGAGCGGCAGGACCGAAGTGGTGGTGACCTTTCTGGCCGTCCTGGAGCTGATGAAGATGGGCCGGATCCGACTGGTACAGCAGAAGCTCTTCGACGATATGGATATCGAAGCGGTGGACACAGACGGCGAGCTGGGCGAGCTGAATCTGGAGGGACTGGAAGATTTTTAAAGATAAGGGGAAACGGATGAACGAAAATCGGGAGGAAGAAAATCAGAATACGGGCGGGGACGCGGTGCAGAGCGACGCGGAGGCCATTGTGGAGGCGGTCCTTTTTACCATGGGACAGCCTGTGGAGGCCGGACAGCTCGCGGCGGCCGTCGGCGGGGACGCCGAGGAGGCCAGGAAGGCGGTGGAGAGACTGAGCCGCCGGTATGAGAGCGAGAACCGCGGTATGCAGATCATACGGCTCGAGGACAGCTACCAGCTGTGCACAAAGGGAAGATATTATGAAAATCTGATCCGTGTGGCGTCGGTCCCCAAGCGCCATGTCCTGACGGAGGTGGTGCTGGAGACTCTGTCCATCATCGCGTACAAGCAGCCCGTGACCAGGATCGAGATAGAAAAGATACGGGGCGTCAATTCCGACCATGCGGTAAACCGTCTGGTGGAGTACGGGCTGGTGGAGGAGATCGGCCGGCTGGACGCGCCGGGACGGCCGGCTCTGTTCGCTACCACGGAGGAGTTTCTGCGCCGTTTCGGGATCGGCTCCCGGGAGAACCTCCCGGAGATGGATCCGGTGCAGGCAGAGGAGATCCGGAGCCAGGTCGAGGAGGAACTGCGGGCGGATCTGCAGGAATTCCGAACCGGAGAGAAGACGGCTGCCGGCGGGACAGATCCGGATGCGGAAAGGCAGGATGCACAGAAAGAGGATATTTAATTGGTCGATATTACCAAAAAAAGAAAAAAAATGTTGAAAAGACTATCACATTTTCATATTCTGTGTTAGAATGAAAGAGATTTGAAAATATCTATGAGGGGAGATTATCATGGCAAAAGAAATTATTGCAATGCTTCTTGCCGGCGGCCAGGGTTCCAGGCTTTATACGCTGACGCAGAACCTGGCGAAACCGGCGGTTCCCTTTGGCGGAAAGTACAGGATCATCGATTTTCCGCTTTCAAACTGTGTCAACTCGGGAATTGATACCGTGGGGATCCTGACTCAGTACCAGCCGCTTGTTCTCAATGAGTACATTGGAAACGGACAACCCTGGGATCTCGACCGTCTCCACGGAGGCGTCCATGTGCTGCCTCCGTACCAGCAGGCATCCGGTTCGGACTGGTACAAAGGAACCGCCAACGCCATCTACCAGAATATTTCATTCATTGAGAGGTATGATCCCAAATACGTGATTATCCTGTCCGGCGACCAGATCTGCAAGCAGGATTACAGTGATTTCCTGCGTTTCCATAAAGAGAAAAATGCGGAATTTTCCGTCGCGGTCATGGAAGTGCCGTGGAATGAGGCTTCCCGCTTCGGCCTGATGGTAGCCGACGGCGACGACCGGATCACGGAGTTTCAGGAGAAGCCAGAGAATCCCAAGTCCAACCTGGCCTCCATGGGTATCTATATCTTCAACTGGGATATCCTAAAAAGGTATCTGGAAGAGGACGAAGCGGATATCAACTCGGAGAATGACTTTGGCAAAAACATTATTCCCAATCTCCTCAAGGACGGCAGAAGTATGTACGCGTATCATTTCCGCGGATACTGGAAGGACGTGGGGACGATCCCGTCGCTGTGGGAGGCCAATATGGAAGTCCTGGATCCGGAGCACAGCGGGATCAATCTGTTTGACGACGACTGGAAGATCTACAGCCGCAACAGCGGGATGACCGGACATAAAATAGGCCCGGGCGGCGTGGTAGAGAATTCCATGATCACGGACGGCTGCCGGATCGACGGCACGGTGAAGCATTCCATTCTGTTTGCCGGAGTCCGCGTGGAAGCCGGCGCGGAGGTAGAGGACGCGGTCGTGATGGGCGGCACGGTGATCAAGTCCGGAGCCGTGGTGAAGCACTGCATCGTCGCTGAAAATGTGGAGATCGGAGAAGGGGCCGTCGTGGGGGCGATGCCGTCCGGAGACGATCACGGCGTAGCCACTGTCGGCAACGGGGTATTCATCGGAGACGGAGCAAAGATCGGTCCGAGTGCCATGGTCAGAAATAATGTGAAAGGCGGTGAGGAGCAGTGGTAAAGACAAACGCAGATGTGGTGGGGATCCTTTTCCCCAACAGTTATGATTCGCTGGTCCCCGAGCTGGTGGGAGAACGCCTGATGGCCTCGATTCCCTTTGGCGGACGTTACCGTATGGTGGATTTTGTGCTGTCCAGCATGGTCAACTGCGGGATAGACAACGTATCGCTGATCGTCCGCAACAATTACCTTTCCCTGATGGACCATCTGGGTTCCGGCCGCGAGTGGGACCTTACCCGCAAAAACGGCGGCCTGAATATCATTCCGCCGTTTGCCGAGAAAACCGTGAAGCCTTACAACGGCAGAGTGGAAGCCCTGGCGAGCATTCTGGGATTTTTAAAGGATCAGAAGGAAAAATATGTGATCCTTGCAGACACCAATATTGCCGCGAACTTTGATTTTAATGCCCTTCTCGACACACATATCAGAAGCGGCGCCGATGTGACCATAGCGTATACCCGCTCGGAGATCCCCGAGTCGGCAAAGACCTCCCGGGATCAGGGCAGGGATCTTTACTATACGCTTGACATTGCGGACGACGGCCGGGTCACGACCATGTACATGAATTCTACCCAGAACGGAGAACAGAATTTTTCGATGAATTATTATGTGGTGGATCGGGAGCGGCTGATCGATATGGTCAATGTGGCCTATGTCCGCGGCCTTCCTTTCTTTGAGAGGGATCTGATCGCTCCGCATCTGGACAAGCTGAAGGTCTATGCCCACCGCTATAACGGGTATGTCGCCAGGATCAGCGATCTGAAGAGCTACTTTGACGAGAACATGAAGCTGCTGGACGACGCCAATCTGGAGGCGCTCTTTGACCCCAGCCCCATCTATACCAAGATCCGTGACGATAATCCGACCCGGTACATCAACGGCGCAAAGGCATCCAATGTGCTCGTAGCCGACGGCTGCATTATTGAAGGGGAAGTGGAGAACAGCGTCCTCTTCAGGGGCGTGAAGATCGGAAAGGGCGCGAAGGTCCGCAACTGTGTGCTGATGCAGGACACGGTAGTGGAAGAAGGGGCCAGTATCGAGTATGTGATATCCGACAAAAAGGTTGTGGTAACCGCGGGTAAGGAGCTGAAGGGAACGGACAGCTTCCCGGTGTATGTGGCCAAGAGGCAGAGAGTGTAAGAGACGGACGGCTCCCGCGGCGGAGACAAGACCGTCATACAGGAAAGAGATCAAAAACAGTCATACAGAAAAGGAAAGCGCGCCGAAGGTGCGCTTTCCTGCGTTTCGCCCTGTTTCGGAGACATTTTATGACAGGTTTGCAAAGAATCCTGTATAGATGATCGTGGTGTTGTACTTTTGTTGTACATTGTCTGCTATAATCCTGACAAAAGATGGTTTATTTACCGCCGGAAGGCTGCAGATGCGGGAAGACGGACATTGTCCGGCGCGGAATGTAATCATATCAGAAAATGGAGGTGCAAAATATATGCCGAACATAAATGTAAACAATCGAACTACTGAACTGCTTCAGGAATATCTCAGACACAAAAACTTTCCCAGGATGCTCTCCAGACTATGGCAGCGCAATTATGAGCAGGGGCGTCTGAGCGCCAATCTGGCCTGGACACAGTCGGATGTCGTTCGGCTTGATTCGGACATATTCTGGATCATGGCCACGGTTAATCGGATGGATAACCCGCAGATTCAGTACGAGGCTTCCGTAATGGAAGTCCTTCGGAATTTTGCCGGAATCCGAGGATTAGACGCTGACGGAAACAACATTGTAATGCAGTACGATGAGGCCCAAAACGCAAGGAAACGTCTGGTCAGCCGGTATTTTGATTTTCTCGCGGACACGAAGATTGAAACCCTGAATCCCGCGAATGCGGAGGATCTTGAGAAGATGTTCCTGCTCACCCAGGCGTACCAGCATCTCGATACCCTTCAGAGAAGATACGGAGACGTTTATCAGGACTGGCTTCGGAATAACCCGGCCAGGGAAGATCTGCTTGCCCTGCGGCGCCAGCAGGCGAAGACGCTGGGGGAGCAACGAGGCGGAAAACGCGATCTGAAGCTGGATAAGGAAGATCTGATCTTTATCAACGGGAAGTCCTTAAGAGAATATACCCTGGAGCATCTTCCGGCAGACAGCCGGACAGACACCAATGTGAAAAACTATTCTGGAGCGCTGCTGGCACGGGCGATGCAGGAAGGAACCAACCGGATCTCATTTGCCCAGGTGTCCAGCATGGCGGACGGCCTTAAGGAGAGACTGAACGAAGAGATCCGGACCGGACTGAGGGAGAAATTGGCAAGCGCTACGGCCGCTCAGAACCAGAGAAGGCAGAATGAAGCGCTTCCGCTGGTCAAACTGAACGATTCCCTGGGGATTGAGCAGAATCTGCAGGAACAGTCGATGGACGCTCTCAGAGACGAATGGCACAGGAGAGATGAAGAACGCATACGCCAGCAGCGGGCGGAGCAGAACAGGACGCAGCCCGCTCCGGCACAGAACAGGACGCAGCCCGCTCCGGCGCAGAATGGGACGCAGCCCGCTCCGGCACAGAATGGGACGCAGCCCGCTCCGGCACAGAACAGGACGCAGCCGACAAGAGTCGCCACGAATTTCGGCGCGATCCTTGGGTCACAGAACGAAAACGGAGGGAACAGGCCGAGGACCGAGGGACACCCCCGGCAGAACGGTCAGGCGCCCCGGCAGGCGTCTCAGATGAATATATAGCACATATCGATCTGGCAGACAGTAAGTGCCGGAATCTCCTGTACAGCAGGGAGGTTCCGGCATTTACGGATTTACAGAATGGTTTCCATTCCGATCTTCAGAGGCTTTAATCCTCTCGCTTCATAGAAACGCAGGGCGGCCGCGTTGCAGCACCAGACGTTAAGGGTCACGTTGTAGCAGCCGCTTTTTCTTGCGAAATCCAGGACCGCGTCATAGATCCGGGTCCCGATGTGCTGTCCCCGGACGGTTTCATCGACGCAGAGGTCGTCGATGTAGAGAGTCGAGCGGCGCGTCATCGCTCCCGTACCGTCATAGCGCTCGAATATACAAAACGCATATCCCAAAACGGTGCCGTCTTCGTCCGTGCCCACAAAAATGGGGCGCTCGTCGTCGCGGATGATCTCCAGAAGCTCCCGGTCCGTGTATTTTTTGCCTCCGTCCCGAAAAAGATCCGGTCTCCCGTCGTGGTGGACCCGGCACACCTGGTACAGTAAACGGTTGATTCCGTCCATATCGCCGCTTTCAGCACGTCTGATCTGCATGATAATTTTCTCCTTTGCGTGATTGATTTTTTAGAATGTATTTCTAAATTATACATCGGAAAGGCAAAAGTGAAAAGGGGGTTTTACAGGGAAATGCGGGAACAGATGTTTGCATTTCCCGTGTTTTGTGTTATACTGTGTAAAAGAAAATGCAGCCGCCGGAGGCGGACTGTCCGGTTAAAGAGGAGAGATGTGTCATGTCGATGGAACAAATGTCGCTGTTCGGAATGTCGCAGGAGGTATACAATCCTCTGGCCAGCCGCATGAGGCCGGAGGATCTGGATGAGTTTTTCGGACAGGAGCATCTTCTTGGGAAGGGAAAGCTTCTCCGCCAGCTGATCGAGCAGGACCGGATCCCGTCCATGATCTTCTGGGGGCCTCCGGGAGTGGGGAAGACTACCCTTGCCGGAATCATTGCCAGAAGGACCAACGCCAGGTTTATCAATTTCAGCGCCGTTACCAGCGGGATCCGTGAAATTAAGGACGTGATGGCTCAGGCCGAACAGGGCCGCAGGGTGGGAGCCAAGACCGTCGTGTTCGTGGACGAGATCCATCGCTTCAACAAGGCCCAGCAGGATGCTTTTCTTCCCTATGTGGAGAAGGGAAGCATTATCCTGGTGGGGGCCACCACGGAGAATCCCTCCTTTGAGATCAACTCCGCCCTTCTGTCCCGGTGCAAGGTCTTTGTGCTCAGGGCCCTGGAGGAGGAGGATCTGGAAAGGCTCCTGCTCCACGCCCTGAAAAGCCCAAAGGGCTACGGCGGGCAGAGCATTGTGATCGGCCGGGACCAGATCCGGGCCATAGCGGCCTTTGCCAACGGGGACGCCCGCACGGCCCTGAACACGCTGGAAATGGCGGTGTTAAATGGGGAGCTGGATTCGGAGGGTACCGTCACGGTGGACGAGCGGGTGCTGGAGCAGTGTATCAACCGAAGGTCCCTGCTCTACGATAAGAAGGGGGAGGAGCATTACAATCTGATTTCCGCCCTCCACAAATCCATGCGCAACAGTGACCCGGACGCGGCCCTCTACTGGATGAACCGGATGCTGGACGGCGGGGAGGAGCCCCTGTATATCGCCAGGCGGCTGATCCGCTTTGCCAGCGAGGACGTGGGCATGGCGGACTCCCAGGCCCTGCCCCTGGCGGTG
>CANRGP010000049.1 GCA_947630085.1 uncultured Lachnospiraceae bacterium | reverse complement strand
ATGAGATCTGCGCTTCCATGGGGAGAAGACCCGACCCCGTGTGGATAAAGACCGGGCCTTATCCCGGCTTTCCCACGGATCTGCAGTCCCCGATGCTCTCGCTCCTTTCTCTTTGCGGCGGGAGCGGAGAGATCCGGGAGACGGTGTTTGAAGCCCGGTTTGCAACGGCCGAAGAGCTGCGAAAGATGGGCGCGCAGATTGAGATCTGCAGAAACTGTGCCCGGGTCCGCGGAAGATATCCGCTTTGCGCGGCGTCCGTGAATGCCCCGGATCTCAGGGGAGGAGCTGCGCTGGTAGTGGCGGCTCTCGCCGCGGACGGCACTACCCGGATCGAAAGCTGCGGACATATTCTCAGGGGATACGAGGATATCTGCCGGGACCTGACGGCTGTAGGAGCCGCGGTACGGCGGATGGATCAGGAGGAAGATACATGGAAAACCCAGAAAGAAGAATCCCGCATAAAGGGCTGATCGTGGCCGCGCTTCTTGTGACGGTCCTGGCCGCGGCCGCGGCCCTGGTGAACATCCGCGAGGTGACCATACAGGGGAACAGCCGGTATACGGAGGCCGAGATCGCGGAGCTGATCTTCCAGAAAAAGACGGACTACAACAGCGCTCTGTTTTTCCTTCGCGAGAAGACGAAAGACCACATCCAGATTCCCTTTGTGGAGGATTACCAGATCCGTTTTATCAATCCCTGCCATGTGGAGATCATCGTACACGAAAAGAGCGTGGTAGGCTATGTCCCGTATATGGGCAGCTATATGTATTTCGATAAGGACGGGATCGTGGTAGAGAGCACCGGCCAGGCCCTGGAGGGGATCCCCTGCGTGGAGGGACTCCGGTTCGGCCAGATCGTTCTCTACCAGCCGCTGCCCGTAGAAGATAAAAAGATCTTCGAGGAGATCCTGAACCTGACCCAGATGCTCTCCGTCCACGGGCTGAACGTGGACAAGATCCATTACAATTCCAAAGGGGAGGCAAATCTGTATTTCGGAAATGTGGAAGTCGTTCTGGGAGACAGCGCCCAGATGGATGGAAAGATTTCCCTGCTTTCCGATATGATGTCCAGCCTGGAGGGTCTTGACGGAACGCTTTATCTGGATAACTATGACGAGAACAAGGAGGGGCTGATCACAACATTTAAAAGAAATTGGAAGGAATAATGAAAATTTGTTAAAAAAGTGGTTGATATTTTATTTGAAATCAAATATTATAGTAGTTAGGCTACGGAGGATATGGACAACCGGATTCGTGAAAACTGTGTGGGGGACGCACACATAAAAGGAGGAATTTGTCTTGCTGGAGATTAAGATAAATGAGGCCGAGAATTCTGCCAGGATCATAGTGGTGGGTGTCGGCGGCGCCGGTAATAACGCGGTGAACAGGATGATCGAGGAGAATATTGCAGGCGTGGAGTTTATCGGGATCAACACCGATAAGCAGGCGCTCCAGTTCTGCAAGGCGCCTACCGCTATGCAGATCGGTGAGAAGCTGACCAAGGGCCTGGGAGCCGGAGCCCGTCCGGAGGTGGGAGAGAAGGCGGCAGAGGAGAGCTCGGAGGATCTGGCTCAGGCTCTTCGCGGCGCCGATATGGTGTTTGTCACCTGCGGAATGGGAGGCGGCACCGGTACGGGCGCCGCGCCCGTGGTTGCCCGGATCGCCAAGGATATGGGCATCCTGACCGTAGGCGTGGTCACCAAACCGTTCAAGTTTGAGGCAAAGACCCGCATGACCAATGCGATCCAGGGGATCGAGAAGCTCAAGGACAGCGTGGATACGCTGATCGTCATTCCCAACGACAAGCTTCTTGAGATCGTGGACAGAAGGACGACCATGCCCGACGCCCTCAAGAAGGCGGATGAGGTGCTTCAGCAGGCTGTACAGGGGATCACTGACCTGATCAATGTACCCGGACTCATCAATCTTGATTTCGCGGATGTGCAGACGGTCATGATCGACAAGGGAATCGCTCACATCGGCATCGGCAGGGCCAAGGGCGACGAGAAGGCCATCGAGGCGGTGAAGCAGGCGGTATCCAGCCCGCTTCTTGAGACGACCATTGAGGGCGCGTCCCATGTGATCATCAATATTTCCGGCGACATCAGCCTGATCGAGGCCAATGAGGCCGCGAGCTATGTTCAGGAGCTGGCAGGCGAGGACGCCAATATCATATTCGGTGCGATGTATGACGAGAATGCCCAGGATGAGGCGACGATCACGGTAATTGCCACCGGCCTGGAAGAGCAGGGAGGCTCCGTATCCAAAGCCATGAGTTCGTTCGGCAATTTCCGCCAGCAGCCCAGGGCCGGAGCCGCGGAAGCCGCCGCGACGGCTCCGACGCAGCAGCCCGCTTTTACGGGGAGGACATCTGTTCCGAACGGAGTGGTGAATCCCTCGGGCGGTTTCGGAAACCAAAACCAGACTGCGGCACCGTACCGTCCCAACACCGGTATGAAAGACATTACGATCCCGGATTTTCTGAAGAACAGAAGATAGGACAGGCTTTTTACGGATCCCCTCCGCGGGGATCCTTTTTTTGTTTAGCGGGAAGCCGCATTCTGCGGGACAGAAACGGTCTTCCCGCCGCGTGCCGCCGCTTTGCGCGGCGGGCACATTTTTCGCGTACCGTGTATTCATTTGTCGATTCCGACATATTTTTCCCGATAAAAAAACAGAAAACACTCCCACCGTTTGACAAAATCCGAATGTCAAATTGCCTATAATGGGAAAGTGAGACGGGGGGAGAGGGATTGCGCTGTGAACTGTACATAGATGTTTATTTTGCGGTAAACGCTGCCATGGACGCATGGATCCTGTACATCCTGCGAAAGCTCCTCAGGTCAGGCGCTTCCTGGAAAAGAATTGCCGCCGGAGCCGGAGCGGGAGCGGCGGCTGCCAGCCTGATGATCGTTTGCTATGTGATGTGGGGAGGGCGGCGCTTTCCGGAGCCGGCAGCGGCGCTCCTCCAGGGGGTCTGGGCCGCGGCCCAGATACTGGTCCCGTCCTCGGCCATGATCCTCGCGGCATTCCGCCCGCGCTGCGTCAGGGAGTTTGCGAAAGAGCTTCTGACCTGCTTTTTTCTGGCGGTCTGTATGGGCGGGATCATGGAGGCCATATGCAGATATGCGGGATGGGACTGCGGGATCCTTCCTTTTACGGAAAGCGGAGGCCCGGGGGAGCTCACTCTGCTTGCGCTGCTATTTATGGCCGCGGGCACGGGGTTTCTGGTCCGATTCCTTTGGGACTGCGCGTGGGAGTCGCGCAGGGAGAAGGAGAGGTACAGGCTTGTATGGCTCCGCATGGGCGGCCGGCGCATCCGGGCCCTGGCACTTTACGATACGGGGAACCGTCTCAGGGACCCGAAGAGCGGAAGAGGGGTCAGCATCGTCTCTGAAAAACTGTGGCTGCAGTTGCTTGGGGATCAGGAAGGATCGGAGATCTTCCGGATTCCCTTTTCTACCGTTTCCAGCCCGTTGGGGATCATGGAGGCGGCGCGGATCGACGGAATACAGATTGAAGGAGAGCGGGAGATCGCTTTTCCGATGATCGGCCGCGCTCCCTTCGCGGTTTCCCGCGACGGAAGCTATGAGGTGCTGCTTCACGAAGACCTATGAATGAATAGTCAGGACAAAAAGGAGGATTTACCGATGGTAATTAAGGTTTCCATACCGAACCGGCTTCATTTTAAGACGGTTCCCAGCTTCAAGACCATGCTCTTTAAGAAGGAGGGGGAGGTGCACTATATCGGAGGCGCCGATATCCTTCCCGCCCCGCTGAGCGCGGAAGAGGAGATGCGCATGATCCGGATGCTGGGTACGGAGGGGGAGAAAGAGGCCAGGTCAGCCCTGATTGAGCACAATCTGAGGCTTGTGGTATACATAGCAAAGAAATTTGACAATACCAGCGTCGGGGTGGAGGATCTGATATCCATCGGAACCATCGGACTGATCAAGGCGATCAATACCTTTAATAAAGACAAAAACATCAAACTGGCTACCTATGCGTCCCGCTGCATAGAAAACGAGATCCTTATGTATCTCCGGCGCAACAACAAGACGAAAATGGAGGTATCCATCGACGAGCCGCTGAACGTGGACTGGGACGGAAACGAGCTCCTTCTGTCGGACATACTGGGCACGGACGAGGATGTGATCTACAAGAACCTGGAGCATGAGACGGAGAGGGATCTGCTGAACGCGGCCATCAGCCGGCTGAGCCCGAGAGAAAGGAAAATAGTGGAGCTGCGCTACGGGCTGACGGCCGAGGACGGTGAGGAGATGACGCAGAAGGAGGTCGCGGATCTTCTGGGGATCTCTCAGTCCTACATTTCCCGTTTGGAGAAGAAGATCATGAAGCGGCTGAAAAGGGAAATCGTGAGATTTGAATAGTTTTTCAAAATGGTATTGGAGAGAAGGGGAAAAGCTGTTATAATTGGCGTGGACGGAAGAGACGGCCGGACGGCCGGATCCGGGAGGCCGGACGCGGGAATCGGTGGTGCCGAACCGTGCCGGTACGGAATATGATAAACTGAACAGAGTACCAGTGAGGATGGAAAATGAAGAACCGGACCCGGGAATACCGGCATACGATATGGGCCAGTTATCTTGGCTATGTGACGCAGGCGGTGGTCAATAATCTGTCACCGCTTTTGTTTCTGACATTCCGATCCGAATACGGAATCGGTCTGGAGAAGATCACGCTTCTCATCACGCTGAACTTCGGAATACAGCTTCTGGTGGATCTGCTGTCGGCTCTGCGGATCGACCGGATCGGATATCGGACGGGAGTAGTGGCCGCCCACATCTGCGCGGCCCTTGGCCTGGCCGGTCTGTCCGTGCTCCCGGAGCTGTGCGGAAGGCTTTTCGGAAGCCCGTATGCGGGGCTTGTGATCTGCGTGATCCTTTACGCTCTGGGAGGCGGATTGATCGAAGTGCTTATAAGCCCCATTGTGGAGGCGTGCCCGACGGAGAGCAAGGATGCGGCCATGAGCCTGCTCCACTCGTTCTACTGCTGGGGGCAGATGGCGGTGGTGCTGCTGTCCACGCTGTTTTTCGCAGCCGCGGGAATGGCGCGATGGAGGCTTCTCTGCGTGTTATGGGCGCTCCTTCCGGCTTGCAACGCAGTGTATTTTATGAGGGTTCCGATCCGGACCCTTGAAGAAGAGCACGGCACCATGCCGCTCACCGGATTGTTCCGGCAGAAAATGTTCTGGGTATTTTTTGTGCTGATGCTGTGCGCGGGCGCATCGGAGCTGTCCATGAGCCAGTGGGCGTCGGCGTTTGCCGAATCCGGCCTGAATGTCAGGAAAGCGGCGGGAGATCTGGCGGGACCGTGTATGTTTGCGGCGCTCATGGGAACCGCCCGTGTGATGCACGCGAAGCTGAGCGAAAGGATCCCTCTGAAAAGATTCATGATCGGCTGCGGCGTTCTGTGCATAGCCGGCTATCTGCTGGCGGTGTACGCGCCGACGCCGCTGCCCGGGCTGGCCGGCTGCGGGATCTGCGGATTTTCCGCGGGCATCATGTGGCCCGGAACGTTCAGCCTGGCGGCCCGGACGCTGCCGGGCGGCGGAACGGCAATGTTCGCCCTTCTGGCGCTTGCCGGCGACGTGGGATGCTCCGTCGGGCCGACGGTAGTCGGAATGGCTTCGGCGGAGTCCGGAGATCTGAAGAGCGGCCTGATGATGGCGGTGATTTTCCCGATCCTTCTGTGTATCGGGATGCTTCTGTGGAGCCGGCTGCGGGCCGGAGAGGAATGATACGGAGCCGGCCGTTAAGAAGGCCGGAACAGATGGGAGGACGGTATGCAGGGGGGATATTATACTTCCGGCGAGTTTGCGAAAAAGGCGAATGTCACGATCCGGACGATACGGTTTTATGACAGGCAGGGGATCTTAAAACCCAGCAAGGTGGGGGAAAACGGGTACCGGCTGTACACGGACGAGGATTTCGGACGCCTGCAGCGGATACTGTCCCTGCGGTATCTGGGGTTTTCTCTGGATGAGATCATGGCGATGCCCATGGGCGACGATGCCGACGACGTGGCCCGCTCGCTGGCTATTCAGCGCGACCTGCTCCAGAAAAAGATCCGTCATCTGGAGAGCATGAACCGGGCTCTCGAGGACGCGCAGCGGATGGTGGGAGAGTCCCGCCAGGTGGACTGGAGCAGGATCCTGCATCTGATCCATATTACGAATATGGAGCGCGCCCTTGTGGACCAGTATAAAAATGCCGTGAATCTTGACGTGCGGATCGGGCTTCACAGACGTTTCTCCCACAACCCGGTCACATGGTTCGCCTGGCTGGCATCACAGATCGATTTTGGCGCGGCGAAGGACATACTGGAAGTGGGCTGCGGGAACGGAGAACTGTGGCGGTACGTGGATCCCGCCCTCATCGCGGACAGGAATATCCATGTGACCGATCTGTCGTCAGGGATGGTGGAGGATGCGATGGCGCGGGGAACAGGAGCCGCGGGCAGCCTGCATTTCCGGACGGAGGACTGCCAGGAGCTTTCCTATGAGGACGATACGTTCGATATCGTGATCGCCAATCATGTGCTCTTCTATGTAAAGGACATTCCCCGGGCTCTTTGCGAGATCCGGAGGGTGCTCCGGCGCGGAGGCGTATTCTACTGCAGCACATACGGGCGGGAGCATATGAAAGAGATCACGGACCTGGTCCGGGAATTCGACCCGCGGATCACCCTGTCGGAGGTGGCGCTGTATGAACTGTTTGGCCTTGAGAACGGGCAGGCAATGCTTCGGGAGGTATTCGGGTCCGTCGAGAAGGTATTATATGACGATTATCTGCTGGTGGATGAAGCCGATCCGCTCCTGGACTATATTCTGTCCTGCCATGGGAACCAGGGGGAGTTCCTGAACCAGAGAAGGGGAGAATTCAAAAGCTTTCTGGAAAGGAAGATCCGCGAAAAGGGCGGGATACGGATCCGCAAGCAGGCCGGCATTTTTGTCTGCAGGGAATGAGGGACCATCAGAGACGAAGAGGAAAAGAGGGCGCGTCTTCCGGAATAGGGGACGCGCCCTTTGCCATATGATAGGATAAAGCAGAATGAGTCAAAGGGTGGTATCTTGAAAGAAAAATGGACGACGCTTGCCGTATGTATTGCGGTTCCGGTGCTTCTCGGGATCTCGGCCGGGTTTCTTACGGCGGACAGCATGGAGACATTCGCCATGCTGGAGAAGCCTTTTCTGTCTCCGCCGGGGTTCCTTTTTCCCATTGTCTGGACGGTCCTCTATGTGCTGATGGGGATCTCTTCCTATCTGGTGATCACTTCGGGGGCGGCGCGGCAGGAAATCCTGCCGGCTCTGGTCCTTTACGGGATCCAGCTGGCGATGAACGTGATCTGGCCGATCCTGTTTTTCCGTCTGGGATGGTACGGCATTTCATTTGTCTGGCTGGTATTGCTGTGGGCTGTGATCTATGCGTATACGACCGAGGCGTTTCACATTTCCCGGGCGGCGGCCGCTCTGATGGTGCCGTACCTTATCTGGGTGGCATTTGCCGGCTATCTCAATCTGGGAATCGCCCTGCTGAACTAGGCGTTTGACATAGCCGGACGGATAAAAAACATTAAAAATCGGAAAAAGCCCTTGACAGTGACGTAACGTCACCTGTTATGATGGGAAAAACGGGGCCGCACATATGTCTGCGGCATCTGTCCCAATTATCAGCGTACGGGAAACGACGCGGGGATCTCGGCGGCGCGTTTTCCGTATCAGTCAGGAGGACGAAGGATGAAGGGAATCATTCTGGCCGGCGGTTCCGGCACGAGGCTCTATCCGCTTACCATGGTGACATCGAAGCAGCTTCTCCCTATTTATGACAAACCGATGATCTACTATCCCCTGTCGGTGCTCATGAGCGCCGGGATCCGGGATATCCTGATCATCTCCACGCCGGACGATACGCCGCGTTTCGAGCACCTGCTGGGCGACGGCCATCAGTTTGGGATCCGCTTATCCTACGCGGTGCAGCCGTCTCCGGACGGGCTGGCCCAGGCGTTTCTCATCGGCGCGGACTTTATCGGCGGCGACCATGTGGCCATGATCCTTGGAGACAATATTTTCGCGGGACACGGCCTGAAGAAGAGACTTCTGAAGGCGGCCAACAAGCAGCAGGGCGCCACGGTGTTCGGCTATTATGTGGATGACCCGGAGCGCTTCGGCATTGTGGAGTTTGACTCCGACGGAAAGGCCATCTCCATCGAGGAGAAGCCCCGGAATCCAAAGTCCAATTACTGTGTGACGGGACTCTATTTCTACGATAACCGGGTGGTGGAGTACGCCAGGAGCCTCAAGCCGTCGGCCAGGGGGGAGCTGGAGATCACGGATCTGAACCGGATCTATCTGGAGGACGGTCATCTGGAAGTGGAGCTCCTGGGCCAGGGCTTTACGTGGCTGGACACGGGGACCCATGAGTCGCTGGTGGATGCGACGAATTTCGTCCGCACCATGGAGTCCCATCAGCACCGCAAGATCGGCTGCCTGGAGGAGATCGCTTATCTGAACCATTGGATCACCAGGGACCAGCTTCTGGAGAATATCGAACCGCTGAAGAAGAACCAGTACGGGCAGTACCTGATGGATGTGCTGGCAGGCAAATTCATCGACAGGGAATTCAAGTGATCCGGCGGGCCGAAGGCGGCCGGAAGATGATCGACAGGGAATCCAGGCGATCCGGCGGACCGATCGCGGCCGGAAGAACGCGGCGGATGCACTTTATAAATGACGGAAACGAGAGAAAGAGAGGATAACGGCAAATGAAAATTTTGGTAACGGGCGGCGCCGGTTTCATCGGCGGCAACTTCGTGCATCATATGGTGAACAAATATCCGCAGGATCAGATCGTAAATCTTGACCTGCTGACCTACGCGGGCAACCTGGAGACATTAAAGCCGGTGGAGGACAAGCCCAACTACAGCTTTGTGAAGGGCGATATCGCCGACGAACCGTTTGTCATGGAGCTGTTCGAGAAGGAGCGGTTCGATATCGTCGTGAATTTCGCGGCGGAGAGCCATGTGGACCGGTCCATCACGGATCCGGGGATCTTTGTCCAGACCAATGTGATGGGTACCCGGGTGCTTCTGGACGCTTCCCGCAAATACGGAGTGAAGCGCTACCACCAGGTGTCCACCGACGAGGTCTACGGCGATCTGCCGCTTGACCGGCCGGACCTGTTTTTTACGGAGGAGACGCCGCTGCATACGTCCAGCCCTTACAGCTCTTCCAAGGCCAGCGCGGATCTGTTCGTTCTGGCGTATTACCGGACCTACGGGCTTCCGGTTACCATTTCCCGGTGCTCCAACAATTACGGACCGTATCATTTCCCGGAGAAGCTGATCCCGCTGATCATCAGCCGTGCCCTGGCGGACGAGGAGCTTCCGGTTTACGGCAAGGGGGAGAATGTCCGCGACTGGCTCCATGTATCCGACCACTGCGAGGCCATCGACCTGATCATCCATAACGGGCGGGTGGGAGAGATCTACAATGTAGGAGGCCACAACGAGCGGACCAACCTGGAGGTCGTTAAGACCATCCTGAAGGCGCTGGATAAGCCGGAGAGCCTGATCCGCTTCGTCACCGACCGGCCCGGCCACGACAGGCGGTATGCCATCGATCCGACGAAGCTTGAGACGGAGCTTGGATGGAAGCCGAAGTACACCTTCGATACCGGGATCCGCCAGACCATCGACTGGTACCTGAACAACCGGGAGTGGTGGGAGCATATCATTTCCGGAGAGTACGCGAACTACTTTGACAAGATGTACGGAAAGAGACTGGAGACAAAGTAATATGATGCAGAAGCCGCATCGGATCCGGCAAGACCGGGCAGGAGCGGCGCTGTCGGAGATAAAGGAGATATTCGGGAAATGAAAGTCTTGGTTACAGGCGTCAGGGGACAGCTGGGACACGATGTGGTGAAGGAACTGGAAAAACGGGGCCATACCGCGGTAGGCGTGGATATCGATGAGATGGATATCACGGATGCGTCGTCCGTGGAGCGCGTCATTAAGGAGGCGGCCCCCGACGCGGTGATCCACTGCGCGGCCTACACGGCTGTGGATGCGGCGGAGGACAACGAGGATTTGTGCCGCCGCGTCAACGCGGGCGGTACGGAGAATATCGCGAGGGTCTGCAGCCTGCTCGACTGCAGGATGATGTATATCAGCACAGACTATGTATTTAACGGCCAGGGGACCCGCCCCTGGGAGCCGGACGACGAGAGGCAGCCGCTGAATGTCTACGGCCGGACCAAGTATGAGGGAGAGCTGGCGGTGGAACGGCTCAGGAAATATTTTATCGTCCGCATCGCCTGGGTATTCGGCATCAACGGCAGGAACTTCATTAAAACCATGCTGGATCTCGGGCGGGACCATGATACGGTGAACGTGGTCTGTGACCAGATCGGGTCGCCCACCTACACGCTCGACCTGGCCCGCCTTCTGGCGGATATGATCGAGACGGACCGCTACGGCCGCTATCACGCCACCAACGAGGGCCTGTGCAGCTGGTACGAATTTGCCGAGGAGATATTCCGCCAGGCCGGCATGAACGTGAACGTGGTCCCGGTCACCAGCGACCGGTATCCGGCCAGGGCGAAGCGTCCAGCCAACAGCCGCATGGACAAGTCGAAGCTGGACGAGGCCGGTTTTGTACGCCTGCCGTCGTGGCAGGATGCGCTGGGACGGTATCTGAGGGAGCTGGGATACTGACCGCCGCGGCTGGAAAGGTATGCGCGCTGTCTGCCGGAGAAAACGAAAAGAGGGGGAGAAAAAATAAAGGATACTTGTATTTCTTCGGGAACGGGTATATAATGATTGCCGAACATTGGAGAAAGAAGATGCGGCGATATGTTTATACTGATTTTTGCGGTGTGGCTGATCTTAAACGGGAAGATAACGCTGGAGATATGCGTTTTCGGCCTTGTTTTGTCAGCCGCGCTTTTTTTCTTTCTGTGCGGATTCACGGATTACAGCGTGCGGGCCGAGATCACCCTGTTCCGGCTTTTTCCGCTGGTGCTCCGGTATCTCTGGGTGCTGGTGCAGGAGATCGTGAAGGCCAACATCGTGGTGCTGGGGATCATCCTGTCGCCGGATATGGAGCCGGAGCCGGCGCTGGCGTACTTTGAAACGGATCTGAAAAGCGATATGGCGAGGGCGGTGCTGGCCGATTCGATCACGGTTTCCGTGGAGGGCAGCACCTTCTGCGTCCACTGCCTGGACAAGGAACTGGCGGAGGGGCTTGACGATTCGGTTTTTGTGAGGCTCCTGCGGGAAATGGAAGCGAAAGGAGCGAAGCGGTGATGCTGGGACAGGCTTATAAAATGCTTCTGGTCGGCGCGATGATCGTGCTGGGGATCCTCATTGTGATCAACATCATCCGCTCGGTGCTGGGGCCCGGGATTTCCGACCGTATTATTGCCGTAAACATGATCGGAACGGTCATTATCATGCTGATCGCGATCCTGTCGCTGTATCTGGATGAGAGCTATCTGGTGGATGTGTGCCTGATCTACGCTATGATCAGCTTCCTCAGTGTGGTGGTGCTCTGCAAGGTCTACACCGGCGTGTACCTGCAGCGGAAGAATATGCAGGCGGATCTGGGGGCCGTGGAGGATAATCTGCGGCGCCAGGAGGAGAGAGCCGCGGAGGATACGGCCGGGGAAACCGGAAGCGGAGCAGGGACGGAAGCCGGGGAGAGTATGGCGGCCGGGGCAGAGCGTCAAACGGCGGATGAAAAAACGGCGCCGGGATCAGGGGCCGCAAGGCGGCAGAAGGAGGTGCGGTGATGGTCTGGGAATGGATCCGTTTTATTGCTGTGGCTGTGCTTCTGCTTGTGGGTATGTTTTTTGAGGTGCTGGCCGTATTCGGCGTGCAGAAATTTAAAAAGGCGCTGAACCGGATGCACGCGGCGGCCATGGGGGATACCCTGGGAGTCCTGTTTATCTTTCTGGGGCTTATGGTCATGCGAGGGTTTACGATGGATTCTCTGAAGCTGTTTCTGGTCATCTGCTTTTTCTGGGCGGCTTCTCCGGTGTCCGGCCATATGATCAGCCGCCTGGAAGCGATGACCAACCCCAATCTGGGCGAGATCGGCGTGATCCGCACGGGGAAGGATGCGGAGAATGAAGAAGACTCCGGAAAGGAGAATGAAGATGAAGGTATTTGAGATCCTGCTTCTGCTGTCCCTGATCGTATGTGCCGTTTCCGTAGCGGTCGTCCGGGACCTGCTCACATCCATCATCATTTTTATGTCATACAGTCTGATCATGTGCGTGATCTGGGTTCTGCTGCAGTCGCCGGACCTTGCGATCACGGAGGCCGCAGTGGGGGCGGGAGTGACCAGTATTCTGTTTTTTGTCACTCTGAAGAAGATCCGGGCCATCCGAAAGGAGGAGCAGGATGAGCAGGATTAGAAAGGACTACGAGACAAGCTTTTTCCGGAAATTCAAGCGCTGGATGGACGGGGAGACGGACCTTCTGGACGGCGTTATGGACCTGTCCGGACAGGAAGGAACGGAGGAGCCGGTTCCCGGCGCCGAAGGGACTCTTTGGAAGGAAGATGAGGCCGGAGCAGAGGAGGTCCTGAGGGAAAAAAGAGCGGAGACGGAGAAGGAAAGAAAAAGCCTGGCGCTGTTCGAGCGCATTTACCGGATCATGGCGGTGATTCTCTGTCTTGCCATCATCTGGGTTTTCCTGTGGACGACGGTCCATCTGCCGCCGTTCGGCGGCGCCGATAACCCGGCGAACAACGAGGTTCCCGCCCGCTATATCGAGAGCGGGGTCAGGGAGACGGGCGCGATCAATTTTGTTACGGGGATGATCCTGGATTACCGGGCGTTCGATACGTTCGGGGAGTCCTGCGTGCTGTTCGTGGCGTCCTGCTGCGTCATGTTCCTGCTGCGGATGGACAAGGGGAGCAGCCGTCTTCTGCGGGAGCATCCGGATCTTCTGGAGGATGACAGGCTCTTTGAGCCGAAGGACGACGTGATCCTTCAGAGAGCGGCCGCCTTTCTTCTGCCTCTGATCCTGATATTCGGGATCTATATTGTCCTGAACGGGCATCTGTCTCCCGGAGGCGGTTTCTCCGGGGGCGCGGTGCTGGGCTCCGGCCTGATCCTGTATCTGGAAGCCTTCGGATTCCGCAGGACCAGAAGATTTTTTACGGAAAAGACCTACCGGAGGATCACGCTGAGCGCCCTGACATTTTACTGTCTGGCCAAGAGCTATTCGTTTTATACCGGCGCCAATCATCTGGAGAGCGGGATCCCGCTGGGAACTCCCGGCGCCATACTCAGCAGCGGCCTGATCCTGCCGTTAAATATCTGTGTCGGCCTGGTGGTTATGTGTACGATGTATGCGTTTTATACATTATTCCGGAGAGGGGGTATGTGAACCGTGGCAGCAGAGGTCCTTTTCAATCTGGAGGAAGAGGCGGCGATGGTGCTGTTCGGCATCGGCTTTACCATGCTTCTCCTTCATCGGAACCTGATCAAGAAGATCATGGGACTCAATATCATGGATACGGCGGTCTATCTCTTTCTCGCCGCGAAAGGGTATATTCAGGGGAGGGCGGTCCCGATCATGACCGATGGGATCACGTCGGCATCCGCCTATATCAATCCGGTCCCCAGCGGCCTTGTACTGACAGGGATCGTCGTCAGTGTCAGTACTACGGCGCTGATGCTGGCGCTGACGATCCGCCTCTATGTCCGATACGGTTCGCTGGATCTTGACCGGATCCTGATCCGCGTAAAGGAAGAGGAGGAACGGAAATGAGCTTCGTTCAGAATTTCCCGTTTTTCTCCATCATTGCCGCCATGTTTTCCGGGATCGTATCTTCTGCGCTCTCCGGGAAAAAGGCGAGGAACCTGAGCATTTTCGTGATCATCCTGACTACGCTTATGTCTGCGGCGGTGCTCATGTTCTGCGCGCGGACCGGGGAAAGCTACACCTATATGATGGGGCATTTTCCCGCGCCCTGGGGAAATGAGATCCGGGCCGGCGTGCTGGAGGGTCTGACCGCGCTGGTTTTCGGCGTGGTCATGCTCTGGGCGGTCACAGGAGGGATCCGGTATACGGAGTGGGACGTGGAACCCACCAAGCAGAACCTGTTTTATATTATGATCGATCTGATGTTAAGCTCCCTTCTGGCGCTGATCTACACCAACGATCTGTTCACGGCCTATGTTTTTGTGGAGATCAATACCATCGCGGGATGCGGCCTCATCATGATGCGGCAGACCGGCAGGAGCCTGACCGCGGCGATCCGCTATATGGTAATGAGCTCCCTGGGATCGGGACTTTTTCTGATCGGGTTAAGCCTTCTTTACGATGTGACCGGGCAGCTTCTTATGACGCCGGCCAGGGAAGCGGTGGCCGCGCTCAGGGAGACCGGAAGCTACGAGCTTCCCCTGCTGGTGATCGTGGCGGTCATAAGCGTGGGGCTTGCCATTAAGAGCGGGCTGTATCCGTTTCATTACTGGATCCCCGATACGTACGGCCATGCTACGCCCGCGGCGAGCGCGGTGCTGTCCGGACTGGTATCCAAGGGATATATTTTCCTTCTGATCAAGTTCTTCTACCGTGTAATGGAGTGGGAGAATGTGATCTACAGCCACATCGTCAACGTCCTGTTCCTTTTCGGCGTGGCAGGGATGATCATGGGCTCTTTGCAGGCGCTCCTGATGAAGGACACAAGAAAGATGATCGCCTATTCCTCCGTGGCGCAGATCGGCTATATTTATATGGGGATCGGTCTGGGGACGCAGGCGGGGATGGTGGCGGCCGTTTTTCATATTTTTACCCATGCAGCGACAAAGGCGCTCCTTTTTATCAGCTCAGCGGGACTTTATAATGCGTCCGGAGGGAAGACCGATTACCGCAGCCTCAGAGGGGCGGGCTACCGCAACCTCCTGGCAGGGATCGGATTTACGGCGGGAGCCATGTCCATGGTGGGATTTCCCATGCTTGCGGGCTTCATCTCCAAGCTTCTTTTCGCCACGGCGGCTCTGAAAAGCCCGCACAAGATGTTGATCACGCTGATCGCTCTTGCGGTGAGCACGGTCCTCAACGCCGCCTATTTTCTGCGCTTTGTCATAAGCCTCTACCGCCCGCCGCAGAGCGGGACGGACGGAGAAAACGGGGCGTTTCCCGATGGGGCAGGGCAGGAAAAGGCGCCCCGGGCCGTCAATTCCCTGAACTTAAGGCTGGCTGTCGTATGCCTTGTTATTCTGAATCTGGTGCTGGGACTGTTTTCACAGCCGATCGTGCGCGCGATCGAGACCGGACTGGCTATGTTTGACTAAAAGGAGGATGGTAGTATGAGATTGCTGCTTCCGATCATCTGGCCCATTGCCGCGGGATGTATACTTCTTTCCGCCGGGGCGCTGAGAAAAAACAGAAAAACGGCGGACGCGGTCTTCCTGGCCGCCCTGGCGGCGGAGGCCGTCCTGGTATGCCTGGCTGTGGCGGGCGGCGGAAGCGTGAAGCTTCTGAGGCTGACGGAGACCATTACGCTGGGGCTGTCTGTTGACGCCGTGGGAAGCCTGTTCGCGGTCCTCACATCGGTCATGTTCCTTCTGGTGGGGATCTATGCGGTACCCTACATGAAGCATGAGAAAGACCAGAACCGCTTTTACGGCTTTTATCTGATCGTGACGGGTGTTCTGACAGGAGTTGATTTTGCTTCCGACCTGATAACGTTCTATGTGTTCTACGAAATGATGACGCTGACGTCTCTGCCGCTGGTCCTCCATGAACTGACGAAGGAGGCCGTACAGGCCGGATTTAAATATCTGTTCTATTCGGTGGGAGGCGCTTTTCTGGCTTTGTTCGGGATATTCTGCCTGGCGAATGTCTGCGGAGGGCTGGGCTTCGTCCCCGGGGGGATCCTCATCCCGGACGGGACGGGAGGCTTTGCGGCGGGAGCGGCCGGACAGATTATCGCGGGAAGCGGGAGGACGCTGCTTTTGG
>CANRGP010000048.1 GCA_947630085.1 uncultured Lachnospiraceae bacterium | reverse complement strand
TCCGTATCCATCATGCCGTGTACGGCGAAGAAGTTCGAGATCAACCGTCCGGATGAGGCCGCCAACGGCGTTCCGGATATGGACTACACCCTGACCACCAGGGAGCTGGCCCGCATGATCAAGAAGGTCGGCATCAAGTTCAATCAGCTTCCGGATGAAGAATTCGACGAGCCTCTGGGCATCGCCTCCGGCGCAGGCGTGATCTTCGGCGCGACCGGCGGCGTTATGGAGGCGGCTCTCCGCACGGCGGTAGAGACGCTGACCGGCCAGGAACTCGAGCATCTGGACTTCACCGAGGTCCGCGGTACCCAGGGCATCAAGGAAGCTTCCTACAAGGTAGGCGACCTGGATGTGAAGGTGGCTGTGGCCTCCGGCCTGGCCAACGCCCGCGAGCTCCTGAACAAGGTGAAATCCGGCGAAGCCAACTACCACTTTATCGAGATCATGGGATGCCCCGGCGGCTGCGTCAACGGCGGCGGCCAGCCCCAGCAGCCCGGCTATGTGCGCAATACCGTGGACATCCGCGCACTCCGCGCGAAGGTCCTGTATGATGCGGACGCCGGAATGCCGATCCGTAAATCCCACGAGAATCCGGCGATCAAGGAGCTCTATGCAACTTATCTTGGCAAACCGGGAAGCGAAAAGGCCCATCATCTTCTTCACACCTCGTACATCAAGAGGAAGATCAACGGCTGATCCCGCTGCATAAACACAGATTGATCGAGCAGGCGGCGGCGATTAGCCGCCGTCCTCTCATACCACCGTGCATACCGTTCGGTACACGGCGGTTTCAACAGCTGACGTGCATAGACTGATACGCGATGGCTAAATCATAAAAGCCTGACCGTATCAGTCTTTCTTTTGTTAGCACCATGTTGACTGCTCCTGTTTGTGTCACAAACCAATATCCCCCGCGGCTGTTTGCCGCCGGGGATGCTGCCCATTCCGATATTCTCATATTCATAATTGACACAATACAGATAGAATCTCCCGTTTGTACGCAATAGCAGGGCGCCGCACATCAGACCGATGGCGGCGCCCATTGAAAAGAATTACTGTTCTTTTTTCCTTCTTATACTCTCCATACTGACTGCCAGCACCATTCCGACCAGAGCAAGCAGACTGAGGAGTCCGAACAGACCACTCCGCATAGTATCTCTGCTTTTCGGAATATCGGTAAGCGGTACTTCCTCGTCCTCAATCATAACCAGCTGACTGCCTGCCATGCTTCCGGAGGACTGAGAACCGATACCGTCAGCGGCCGCCAGCGGTACTCCGTTGTTCTGGATCTCAACAGGCCCGCCGGTTGTTCCGCCGGTCGTTCCGCCGGTTGTTCCGCCGGTCGTTCCACCGGTCGTTCCACCGGTCGTTCCGCCGGTCGTTCCGCCAGTCGTTCCACCGGTTGTTCCGCCGGTTGTTCCGCCGGTTGTTCCGCCTCCAGGATTGGACGGATTCGTCTCACCGCCGCCGGGGTTCGTCGGATTCGTCTCGCCTCCGGGATTCGTCGGATTCGTCTCGCCGCCGGGGTTCGTCGGGTCCGTCTCGCCGCCGGGCTTCGTCGGGTCCGTCTCACCGCCGGGATTCGTCGGGTCCGTCTCACCGCCGGGATTCGTCGGGTCCGTCTCGCCTCCGGGATTCGTCGGGTCCGTCTCGCCTCCGGGCTTCGTCGGGTCCGTCTCGCCTCCGGGATTCGTCGGGTCCGTCTCGCCGCCGGGCTTGTCGGCATCAGGCGGCGTCGCCGGAGCCGGGGTGTCGCTGTCAGGCTTTCCCGCATCCAGGATCACTCCGGAAAGAGCCGGTACCGTGACGGTAACGCTGCCGTCCTCTGCAGAGATGACCTCCCCGCCCAGCAGCTCCCGAAGGCTTTCGGCCTCCACTTTCAGATCCTTCAGGTTCAGGGTGACCGTCTGCTCTGTTCCGGCGTTATTGGCCAGCACGATTATGGCGTTGTCACCGTTCCGCCGGACGTAGCCCAGAATATTGCCGCCGACATCCTGAATGGGTTCCACGCTTCCGGTCCGCAGAGCGCTGTGGCTGTTGCGGACAGAAGCCAGTTTCGTGTACCAGGCCAGCAGGTTCGCATCATTGACCTTGCTCCAGTCGATGGTACGGCGGTCGTCGGGATCGTCCGCGCCGACCATCCCGCGCTCGTCTCCGTAATAGATGGTAGGCGCGCCCGCGTAGGTAAACTGCAGAAAAGCTACCAGGTACTGCTGCTTTTTCGCGAGGTCGGAGGTCGTCTCGTATGTGGGGAATGCCGTATCCATTGTAGCCCCGGTCCTGTCATCGGGAATGCCGTCCAGATAGGAGAGGACTCGGGTGGTATCATGAGAATCCACCAGATTCATCATGGCGTAAAATGCTTCGGCGGGATACCGCTCCCGGATCCGTTCCAGATCCCGCATGGCATCCTGGGAGCTGCCGCCCATGGCATATCCCAGCGCCGCGTTTCGGAACATATAGTTCATGACCGAGTCGTACATATCTCCCATCAGGTACTTGGTGGCATCGTCCCAGATCTCGCCGATGATCACCGCGTCGCTCTGGATCGCCTTCACGGATTCACGGAAGTGCTGCCAGGTCTCATCGGAGACCTCATTGGCCACGTCGAGCCGCCATCCGTCGGAGCCCTGGCCGAGCCAGAACTGGGTAACGGAACCCGTTCCCTCGATGATCTTCTTCGCCCAGTCCTCCGTCTGATATTCCGAGCCGTCCGTTGCCTTTATGATGGGCATACTGTCGTAGCCCCACCAGCCGTCGTATCCGTAAACCGGTTTGCCGATCCGCTCGCCTATGGAATCCGTCACTCCGCCTTCCATGGGCTCGCTGAAAACGTCGAACCAGGTGGTATATGAGAAATCCGTAATGCCCCGGCTCTCAAAATACGTTCTGGCGGCGGTCTCCGCTTCGCTCCGGCCGACATTCTTTTCCGACATATAGTCGTACACATACGCCCAGTACGGATAAGCTCCCACAGCGGTGCAGCCCTCCGTGTTCAGATACTTATAATACCTGTCGAAATAGATGGAATCGTCCGATACATGGTTGAACACGCCGTCCAGCACAATGTGCATCCCGTTGGCTTCGGCCGCCTTCACCAGCTCCGTAAAGTCTCCCATATCTCCGAGGATCGGATCGATTTTGGTATAATCGCTCGTGTCATAGCGGTGGCTGGAGATGGAAGCAAACACCGGATTCAGGTAGATCACCGTGACGCCGAGATCCTTCAGGTATCCGATCTTGTCTGTAATGCCCTGCAGATCGCCGCCATAGATCTCATTGCTCCATTCGCCGTCACCCTTATAGGCATTGGCAGGATATCCGCTCTTGTCAATCCACTCCGGATTCTCCGGCAGGTCATTCCAGCCCGGGAATTCATAGTTCACAGGGCCCCTCGCCGTAGTCTGGTTCCGGTCATTGGACGGATCTCCGTTGAAGAAACGGTCCGGGAAGATCTGGTAGACCACCGCGTTCTTCATCCAGTCCGGAGTTTTGTAATCGGACCGGTAGACCACGAGGTCATAGGGATGGATGTCCGACAGATCGGTAACGGTTCCCGTTCCGTAATAACCGTCGTCGTCGGAATACACCTTGACGGCGGATGCCTGGGACACCACAAAGAAGTAATCATACTCTCCAATGGTGTTCAGGTCGTTTACCGTCACGCTCCATGTGCGGATCCCGTTTTCCGGAGAGGACGCCGCCATAGGATACGCCGAGGATCCTATGACCAGAGTGGCTCCGGTAATCTCCTGGCCCGCATCCAGAGAAAACGTAACGCTCTGGCCTGTGGCAACGGCTCCGTAAACGCTCTTATACGCGCTGTCCCCGGAGTCATAGTAAACCGTGCTCCAGGCGTCTTCACTGGACGCCATCGCATCATGATAATAAAGGTCATACGAGGGAGCGTAATAGAACGTAATATCCCTCTCCTCATCCAGAGTAAAATCCTTGAACATCCGCTCTGCGGAGTCGCCCGCCACGGTCAGCTTCAGACCGGTATACTCTCCGGCGGGAAGCGTCACTGTCACGGAGTAGATCCCCGTCAGTCCGGGATCCGTCAGGGCCGTTCCGTTCGGAATTCCGGATCCCTCCATCCGAACATCCAGGAAGCGGTACCCGATGCTGGTCACGGCAAGGTGCGTCACATCGCTGTAGTAAACCGTCACGTCCTGGCTCTTCGGGACGGAAACGCCGTAATTGGATCCGTCCTGGACACCGCCCACGCCGTAGTTCTCGTCCCAGGTTCCGTTGACCGCGATTTTAAACTCATAATTGGCCGCCGGAACATTGGGGAAGGTATACGCGTAGATCTTCTCCGCCTCGTTATATACCGTCATTTTGTTGGATCCCGCGGACCAGCTGGGACCCGGGAAGGTACCCGGAACATAGAAGACCCGCCCCTGCTCATCCGGTATTTCGGGAACGGCATCGTACGTGTTTTCATCCCCGTAGACAATGTAAACGTCACATTCCTCTTTTTTATCCTTGTTGTTAAAAATATGATCCGTAGTCTTCCAGTCCCACGTCCCATAAGAGCGGGGGATCAGACCGATCTCCGCAGCCGGGGACTTGAGAACGGCCTTCAGCCATTGATGTCCCTGGATAGTTTCCGTGGAGGTAAAAAACTCCTGATGTCCGGGCGCGCCGTCCACCTCCCACATCCACAGATCCGTTCCGCCGACAGTCATATGGTCCGCGTTCCAGTCAAAGAAATATACGTTATATGTATACACCACCTCGACTACGTGTACCGTCACCTCAGAGCTTTTGCCCTCGACTGACGCGGCGACGACAAAGCTCCCGACGGTGCAGGCGCCATCCACCGTAACGGCATTTTCCTTCAGGGTAACGCCGGTCAGTTCCTGCGGCAGCGAATACGAGGGAACGGCGTCCCTGGAGGAGCCGTCTTCGTTCACCAGCACGAGCGTGGCAGGCAGCTGTACCGTCTGCCCCTTCTGAACCGTCACATCCGCATCGGCCAGTCCCGGGACCACTACCCGGTTGTTGCCGTCATTTGGCATGAAATCATCGTTTTTCGGATCGTTCTTCCAGGGATCGCCGGATTCCCCGGTCACATAGAATTTATAGCCGTATGTGCCGGGAGACAGTTTCTTGGTAATGCTCCAGATGCCGCTGCCCTCATCCATGGACATGGCATCGTCATCCCCCCATCCGTTAAAATCACCTTTTAAAATGACGCTGCTGGCATCCGGCGCCCAGTAGCGGAAGGTGACATTCTTCTCCTTCACCTCAGGACTGGTAAATTCGGGTTCCCCGCTCTCTTCTTCGGAAACCACGACTTTGCTGTTGATGTTGCCGCTGTATTCCTGTACAAATTCATAGTTCACCTGGTCCAATTTCCATACACCATCCACGACAAATTTATATTCGTGCGTGCCGGGAGACAATGTCCTGGTGATGCTCCAGACGCCGCTGGCATCGTCCTTATCCAACGTATCGTCATCTGTGTCCCAGCCGTTAAAATCACCTTTTAAAATAACGCTGCTGGCATCCGGCGCCCAGTAGCGGAAAACAACCGTGCTCCCGCTGACCTCCGGGCTGACAAAGTCCGCGCCGGTAGTCTCCACCCTGCTGTTGTCACCGCCGGATTTGCTGGTGTTCTTCTGGTCGTTCATCCACTGTGAACCGTCCACAAAGAATTTATAGCCGTACTCCCTGGCGTCATCCATGGTCTTGGTGATGCTCCAGATGCCGCTGTCCTCATCCATGGACATAACATCGTCATCCCCCCATCCGTTAAAATCACCTTTTAAAATAACGCTGCTGGCATCCGGCGCCCAGTAGCGGAAGGTGACCTCCATTCCATGTACCTCCGGACTCTTGAAATCCGGCGTACCGCCCGCCTTGCGGCGTTTCACCGGCGGAGCGGTATCCGGCGGCGTTGCTTTCTCTGTCTCCAAGTCAGCCGTCAGTTCGGGCTTCTGCTGTACCCCCTCGCCTGTTTCGCTCGCATATGCTGCCGTCGGCATTGTTGCCGCAAGCATACAAAATGACAGCAATATGCTTAACAATCTTGCCTTTCTTTTCTGTGTTGCCATAACCCCGTCCTTTCTTTTTACGCAATTTATTGTGCAGATTACCCAATACAGCTTTATTATACACGATTCTTCCAGTAAATAGCAATAGTGAATTTAAACATTTTTAAGCATTATTTTTAAGCATTTTTCACTGTATGGCCCGCCGGGCGCACATGAAAAAGCGCCGGCAATGCTTTCGCATCACCGGCGCGCTTTCCCTCGCTTTTCTCTTCTCAGAAGAGATACCACAGCATATACATCAGATCTTCATAGCTCATATCCAATCCGTCCGCGATCTCGTATATGAAGTCCTCCATATTGGATTCCATCTCATCGGCCATATCCTCAAAATCTCTCTGATCGGCTTCCAAAAGATTTAAGCGGTCCATCGAGGTGATTTCTTTGGAATCAACGTTTTTGATCTGAGAAACGCTGTAGGAAAGATTCACGTCCATGCGCTCGCCGGACGATCTGATCCGGTCACAGGTCATAGTAAAATTCTTTCCTTTGGAGACATTCTCAAAGACCCCGCTGAATGAGATCTCGTCGGCACTCCAATAATCGGAATAATCCAGCACAAGCTCCCAGTCTCCTTTGTTTTTGTCCAGTTCCAGCGTCGCGGCCAGGTTTGTATAGCCCGCGGTCAGTCCGATATTATCCGTCATGGTACCGCTGCTCTTATCCTCAACATCGCGGTATATCTCTAATATGATCTCACCATCGTCATCTGCAGAAAAGGACATATTGTCCAACGGGTTCTTCTCTCCGAGAAGCTCCAGGCTGAGGCCCTCACCCTCTTCTCCTTCCCATTCCGCGGCTACCATCCGGCTTCCGGGGCCTACATACACGGTAAACAGAAGGTCGTCTTCTATGGCGTCGTCCAGCTCTCTCCTCACATCCTCGATATCATCTCTGAGAGCAACGGGGTTGGTAACAGTAGCGGCCGCCAGATACTCAACCATCTCCTCGTCCACGAAGTCAAGGAAATTGTCCATCACATCGACAATATCCTCTCTCTGTATTGTAACCTCGTAACCTGTACACCTTCTGTCATTCCCGCCGATCGTATACTTACGGGAACCTTCCTTTTCTACCTCCATATTCCGGTACAGAGCCTTCCAGACCTTTTCGGAATAGTCCTGATACTTCTCCGACAGTTCAGCAGACGTGTTATCTTTCCGGAAGAAGTCTTCAACTGCCTCCTTCTCATCCGAATCCATGTACCAGTCGTAGGTATCTTCCATCACATCAAAGAATTGTCCGTTATCAACCATCTCCTCCATCTGCTCCCAATCCAGCAGCAGGCTCTGGCTGTACAGCTTGGGAATCGAGACAAGAAGCATATTCTTATCGTAATATGCGTTCGCAAGCTTCATGTTCATATCCGACACGATCAGATCGAGGTTCACCATGGCCTCCTTCCCCGCATCGCTGTCAATGGTCATGGAAAGTCCCAGGCTGCCGCTTACGCCCATATCCAGGTCGTCCATATCCACTTCACCGGCCAGAACCTGTCTGGTCTTGCCCTGGGTAAGATTTTTCAGAAGAGAATTCCAGCCCAGATACTCTCCGATCCCCGTGTCTTCTTTGACAATGGCGTTGGCCGTGTTCCGAATGCTGCGCAGAACCGTATTTTTGGGGCTGTTGTAATTGACAAAGAAAACGATCAGCGCGATAGCAATCACCGCCGCTGCTCCGATTCCTCCGCAGATAATGGGATTCTTCTTCGCAAAAGCCGTCAGTCTGTCGATAAAGGACGGCCGCGGTGTCCCATACGGCTGCTGGGGCTGGCCATACTGCGCTCCGTATGCCTGCTGGGGCTGACCGTACTGCGCTCCGTACGCCTGCTGCTGCGACTGGTCATACTGCGCTCCGTACGCCTGCTGGGGCTGGTCATACTGCGCTCCGTACGCCTGCTGCTGGGGCTGGTCATACTGCGCTCCGTATGTCTGCTGCTGGGGCTGGTCATACTGTGCTCCGTATGTCTGCTGCCACTGGCCGCCCTGGTCTGCGCCCTGGAGCGGATCGGCCGTCTCACCGGTCTGCGCAGCCGGGATGGGATCCGGCTCTGCCGCCCCCGCTTCAGCCTCACAAGCTCCGGCCGGCTCTTCCGCCGGCTCCGTTCTCCCGGATTCCTCCGACGCGGTTTCTTCCGCCGCCTGAACGGCATCCACGGTATCCGGCTTCTCTGCGTTTTCGCCCCCGGCCGCCTGAGTGTCGGAAGCCGTCATCGGAGCGCCGCAGTTTGTACAGAAGCGCGAACCGTCCGGCATCTTCATTCCGCAGTTCGTACAAAACATTTTTAGATCCTCCTCTGTTTTTTGAATTGTAAATCAATTATATTACATTATTATACCATACCCCGGATATAAAGTCCAATCATAAATACTTTTCCGTCGGCGGTTGCATCCGGAATATCGGATCAGCCGGGAGCCCGAACGGATATGCCAGCGTTTCCTAAAATGCCCGGAGATAATACCACGGCGGCAGCAGTCTGCCGAACAGGGCGAGCCGGGGGATCCATCTCTCCAGATCGACGAATACCGGGCAGAAGATCAGGGAAGCGGCCAGGAGGAACGGAATCAGCGCGCCGATCGCCCCGGAGGTGGGAAGGATCTTCTTCAGGATCCATCCGTAAGCACACACCGACGGGACATACACGGCCATAACAGCCAGTTCTCTTCCCCAGCTGCGCACGCATCCGCCTACCCACAGCGCCGCCATGCAGGAAACCGACGCAAGGAGCACCGGAGCCAGCGCGGACACCGCCTTGCAGGCCAGGCGCTCTCCGGGAAGCAGGCAAAGAAACAGACCGTTTTTTTCATCGGCCGCCAAAAGCATGGAGCTGTATACACCAATCAGGAAAAGGCAGACCGCCGCAAGACCCCGGACAGGAAACAGCGTATCCTCAGCCGCCGCGCCGCTTTCTCCCGCCACGCGGTCATAGTACCGGTAGGAAAAAGAAAAGGTTGAACCGTTTTCCGCCCAGGCGTCATAATACTTCCCCGCCTGTCCCTTCAAGCCGTCCGAGACCGTATCCCCGTTCTCAATATAATCGACGAAGATCTCCCGATCATAGAGACGGGCCAGCGCGGAAAAAACCACTTCATCCGACAGGCGATCCAGGACAGTCGCCGGGGAGCGGTAAACAAAAATACTCCGGGACGCTTCGCCCTCCATCAGGCGTTCCCGAAGTCCCGCCTCGATCACATAACCGCACTCCGCTCTCCGGGATGCCGTCTCCCTGATCACACTCTCCTCATCCGGGCAGAGATAAAAGTAAAACAGGGCATCTTCGGAGGCGCTCTCCTCCGTCAGGATTCGGACGAGCTCTCCGCCCAGATCTTCCGCTTCCGAAGCATTTCCGCCGCTTCCGGAGTCCTCCACGCAGAGCGCCACACGGATCTGGCGCGACCCCCGGCTTTCCCCTCTGCAGATCAGGAAGCATAAAACCGGGAGAAAAAGCAGGACCAGCAGAAACGAAGGCTTCTTCAGATAGCGCTTGCAGGACATCCAAAACCACACCGCCGCCGTTCTCATGATCTCCTCCTCTCCAGGAGCACGCCGACCCCTGATACGGCCAGGATCATCCCCACCGCCCGGGCAGCCGCAGGCAGGTTCCATTGCCCCAGCACAGCCGATTTCATGATCTCCATCAGGACAGACGACGGCATAAATCCCGATATGGCGCGGACAGAGGAGGGAAGAAACACCTGCGGCAGGAAACCACCCGCAAGAAAATGCTGCGCCGCCGTAAAGAAAACCAAAAGCAGGAGCCCTCCCAGCAGATTTTGCGAAAAAGAGTAGAAAAAGATCACCAGAGCGGATGCGGCCAGGCAGGCCATGAGCCATCCGGCCCAGAGAGGCGCGGAAGCCTTTATCAGCCCCGCCGCGCATACGGCGGCAACCGGCAGAACAGAAACCGCAGCCAGGACCAGAAAAAGTCCCAGGATCCTCGCGGACACGCGCAGGCCCGCTCCGATTCCCGCGCAGGAAAGCCTGTTCTTCATCACCGGCGGATGAGAAAGAAGATATTCGCCCGCCGGAACAGGGGCAAGGAACAGGAACAGCACGAACGCGCTGATCATATAAAAGCGGGCCGTATCCACCTCCCCGGTCCCGTCTACCTCAAGGTGCCGGAAATAGTTCAGCCTGTCCAGGCTGAAATCCAGATAGTACCGGTTCAGATCCGCCTCCAGCGCCGGGATCTCATCCAGAGCCCCTTCCGCCGCGTACATCTCATTGCCCGCGTAGATTCCGGCCTGACTGGCTCCCAGAGTCCGGCTGCCCGCATCCGCAAGCGCGGCAAACAGCCTTCCCTCCAGTCCGGCCCCGGCGGGAAGCCATACGATCACCGGCGTATTTTTCCCGGTGATGATATCCCGGACAAAATCCCGGGGGACCTCCAGCGCGGCAAACAAACCGCCGTTTCCCAGTTCGTCAAGGCATTTTTCCAGATCCATATATTCAAAGTCGCAGACGCTTTTCACGCTGTCTATGCTGCCGAGCATTTCGACCACCTGACGCCCCAGGGCGTCATCCTCCGGCACGGAAACGCCCACGCGGATCCTGCCGACAGCGCCTTCGCCATACAGCATCCGGGAGGCGAGAAACGCCCCCGCTCCGATCAGAATAAACAGAAGGAGCGCCCCCGCCAGCACAAGCGGAAGCCGGCGGAGCGCCCGCTTTATCTCAAGGATCAAATATGTCCGGCTCATTGCTGTCCGGCGTCCTCCTCTTCGTCTCCGGAAAAGCAGTTTACAAGTTCCTCTTCACTGATATGGGGGTCTACGGGAACAAGCACGCCGCCCCGAAGTACGGAAATCGACGTACATACCGAAAGCTCCTCCATCTCATGAGATGTAAGGATCACGCTGCCGCCGTTTTTAATGTGCTCCCGGATATACTCCCGGATGGCGGCCTTGCATTCCATGTCCAGAGCCGCTCCGGGCTCGTCCATGACCAGAAGCGGCGCGTGGCCGGCCAGGGCGCACGCGATGCTCAGCCTCTTTTTCATTCCCCCGGACAGCCGGGAAACCGGCAGATCCGGCATGGAAGAGATCCCGAGGATGGCCGGAGCCCCAGACTCCATATCCTTCTTCATCGCCGTCCGGTCCCCCCGATACCAGAGGGTCATATTGTCCCGGACCGACAGGTCCCACAAAAGCGGATTCTCCTGGGGGACATAGGCCACATATTCCCGAAACAGCCGGGAATCCTCCAGAGCATTCTTTCCGTTAAAACAGATCATTCCCCCGTCAGGGTTCCTTGCCCCTGCGAGGATCGAAAGCAGGGTCGTCTTTCCGCATCCGTTTCTTCCGACAATGCCAAGACATTCCCCTCTTTTCATGGACAGCTCCACGCCTCTCAGGATCTCCCTGTCCCGATATTTTTTACAGATCCCGGTAATTTCCAACATTTTCATATTCCCTCCCTGTTCAGACAATCCCTGCCCCCTGCTGCTCTACCTCCGATGTAGCCACTATATCCACCCCTGTTCCTGCCGCATCGGGAACGATCACATCCCCGATATGGACCGGCGCTTTTACTTTCACCCCACGCAGCGCCCTCATACAGTCAAATATCATGGACTTGGGCACATCCGTCCGCGTCTTGACAGAAACCGTCCTGTCGCATCCTCCTTCCACCGTCACCGTGCTTGTAACGATCCGGGTAGGATTTGTTACCTCCCTGCGCGCATAATCGTCTCCTCTTTTACAGGTATTGCCCTCGACGGCCGTCACCGTCCCCCCGTCAAGGGTCACGGTGATCGGACAGCCCAGAGGACATCCGATGCAGATCAGTTCTCTCTTCTCCATTTCTACGCCTCCTCGATCTTCACGGTAATGACTTCCAGGCCCGGATGCGCAAGGATCTTTTCCTTCTCCAGCACGATCTGTTCCATCTCTCCCGGAGCCACTACCGGCCGTCTGCGGTGCAGGACTCTCTCGCCGTCAAAATATACGCTGACATAGCAGTCCCGGCATACGCTTCCCACGCGGAAGCGGACCGTCATTTTCTCATCCATACGCTCCGGCCTGATCAGAAAGGGAACCGTATAGCGCACCCCGTCGGCGGGGTTCATGCGTATGACCGTTCCGGCTCCGTCCGCGGACAGTCCCCGCACATATTCGGCGGCGCTGCGGCCTGCCGCAGACGCCTCCTCGGAAACATAATCCACCAGGTCGTGGACATGAAGTACGTTTCCGCAGGCAAATATCCCCTCGATATTCGTCTCCAGGCTTTCGTTGACGACCGGCCCGGAGGTCACGGGGCTGATCTCCACACCCGCTCCGCGGGACAATTCGTTCTCCGGGATCAGTCCCACGGAAAGAAGCAGCGTATCGCAGTCATACTGCTCCTCCGTTCCGGGAATGGGCTTGCCCGAAGCGTCCACGCGGGCGACGGTGACTCCGGTGAGCCTTTCCTTGCCCTGAATGTCCACCACGGTATGGCTCAGCTTCAGGGGAATCCCATAATCGTCCAGGCACTGGACAATGTTGCGCTTCAGACCTCCCGAATATGGCTGCAGCTCCGCCACCAGCAGCACCCTGGCCCCCTCCAGGGTCATCCTGCGGGCCATGATCAGACCGATGTCGCCGGAACCCAGGATGACCACCCGGCGTCCGGGCAGATACCCTTCCCGGTTGACGAGCCTCTGCGCGGTCCCCGCGGAATAAATGCCCGCCGGACGGTATCCGGGGATATTCAGAGCCCCCCGGGAGCGTTCCCGGCAGCCCATGGCAAGGATCACGGCCCCCGCCCGGACGGAGAACATCCCGTCCTCCCGGTTCACGGACGTGACCACCTTATCTCTGCTGATATCCACGACCATGGTATTCAGCCGGTATTCGATGCCCAGCCTTTTCACCTCAGCGACAAACCTGGCCGCATACTCCGGGCCGGTCAGCTCCTCGTTGAATGTGTGGAGCCCGAACCCGCTGTGGATGCACTGGTTCAGGATCCCACCCAGCTCCCGCTCCCGTTCCAGGATCAGGATGCTGTCCGTTCCGCTTTTTCTTGCCGCCACGGCGGCGGCAAGCCCGGCGGGGCCTCCTCCGACAATCACAATATCATATGCTTTCATACACGGCTCCCTCCCTTCACAGCGAATCCTTGTCGGTTCCGACGATGAACCGGGAATCTCCGCCGCTTTTGGTGATCCGGTCCATTCCCGTGCCGAGCTCGCGGGCCAGGATCTCCATGGCTCTGGGAGAACAGAAGCCCGCCTGGCAGCGTCCCATTCCCGCGCGGGTCCTGCGCTTGATGCCGTCCAGTGACCTGGCCCCCAGCGGGCGGCGGATCGCGTCCAGGATCTCCCCCTCCGTCACCGTCTCGCACCGGCAGATGACGGTTCCGTATTCCGGGTGCCGGCGGATCAGATCGTTCCTCTCCTGTACGGACAGCCTGTCCGGCCTGAGAACATCGTGTCCGACGGCAATAAAATCCTCTTTCTCCGTAAGGCCCAGCCTGTCCCTCACGATCCGGGCAGCCATCCGACCAATGGCCGGGCTGGCAGTCAGTCCCGGCGATTCAATGCCGGCACAGTCCACAAAGCCCGGAGCGTCGTCCGGTTCTCCGATCAGAAATTCGTGGCCGTCCTCATGGGCACGAAGCCCCGCAAACGAAGTGATGACCTGGCGGAGCGGAACGTCTTTGACCGCGGCCGCACATTTAACGGCCAGTTCATCCAGTCCCTCCCTGGTGGTGTTGGTCGCTTCCTTATCGCCGATGTCATGGGCCGTGGGCCCTACGATCAGATTTCCGTGAACGGTCGGAGACACCAGGACCCCCTTCCCGTATCTTCCGGGGAGGGTGAAGACGGTTCTGCTCACATAGTCCCCCGCCGTTCTGTCCAGAAGATAATATTCTCCTTTTCTTGGGGTGATCCGGATCTTCCGGCCGCTGACCATATTGTGGAACCGGTCCGCATACACGCCTGCCGCGTTCACCACGCACCGGGCCTCATATATGCCCCGGTCAGTCCGCAGGCGGAATCCCTCTTCCGTCTTTTCCACATTCTCCACACAGGTGTTGAACTGAAATTCCACGCCGTTCTCACAGGCGTTCTCCGCCATAGCAATATTCAGCCGGAACGGGCAGATGATCCCTCCGGTAGGCGCGTAGAGCGCCGCCTGCGCCTGATCGGAAATATGGGGCTCCATCCGCACGAGCTCCTCGCGCTCCACGATCCGAAGTCCTTCCACACCGTTTTTCACTCCCCGCTCATGGAGCGCCTCAAGCGCCGGCCTGTCCGCCTCCGCCGTACAGACTACAAGGGACCCGTTGCGGACAAAAGGAATATCCAGTTCCTCCGCAAGCTGCGTCATCATCCGATTCCCCTGTACGTTCAGCTCCGCCATCAGGGATCCGTTTTCCGCGTCATACCCGGCATGGACAATGGCGCTGTTTGCCTTGGATGTTCCGCAGCAGACATCCTCCTCCTTCTCAAGCACACAGATCTTCGCATGGAAGCGGGACAGCTCTCTTGCCGCCGCCGAGCCGGTCACGCCCGCTCCGATAATGATCACATCATACATGGAAGCTCGCCTCCCTTTCCTTCATAAATATCTCCGCATTTCTCCGGGTCAGTCCTCTTTCGCCCACCCGAACGAATATCTCACGGCACGGTTCCAACCGGCGATCCTCTCCTGCCTCTCGGCTTCCTCCAGGGAGGGCTGAAAAACCCGGTCGACCGACCAGTTGCGGATAATGTCCTCCCGGTTCTTCCAATAGCCCACCGACAGGCCGGCCAGATACGCGGCTCCCATCGCCGTGGTCTCCACGCAGCGCGGCCTCTTCACAGGCGCGCCTATAAGATCCGCCTGGGTCTGCATCAGGAAGTTGTTGGCGCTCGCTCCCCCGTCCACTTTAAGAGATGTCAGTTCGATCCCCGAGTCCGCCTTCATCGCCTGCAGGACGTCGTTGGTCTGATAGGCAAGGGACTCGAGCGTCGCCCGGATAATATGATATTTGTTTACGCCCCTGGTGATCCCCACAATGGTCCCTCTGGCATACTGATCCCAGTGGGGAGCGCCCAGGCCGGTAAAGGCCGGAACCACATAGCATCCGTTCGTATCCTTCACCTTGCAGGCCATATATTCCGAGTCCGCGGCCGAATCGATCAGCCGCATCTCGTCCCGGAGCCACTGGATCGCGGCTCCCGCCACGAAAATGGATCCCTCCAGGGCATACTCCACTTTTCCGTCCAGGCCCCAGGCAATGGTGGTCACCAGGCCGTTGCGGGAAAATACCGGGGTCTCGCCCGTATTCATCAGAAGAAAGCATCCCGTCCCGTATGTATTCTTTGCCTCGCCCGGTGAAAAGCACGTCTGCCCGAACAGGGCGGCCTGCTGGTCCCCGGCCGCTCCGGCAATGGGAATGGGGCCGCCGAACAGGGACGGATCCGTCTCCCCGAACACACAGCCCGACGGCTTCGGTTCGGGAAGCATCGGCAGCGGAATGTCGAGCTCCTTCAGGATCTCATCATCCCACTTCAGCTCCCGGATATTGAACAGCATGGTCCGCGAAGCGTTGCTGTAATCGGTTACGTGCACTCTGCCCCCGGTCAGCTTCCAGATCAGCCAGGTCTCCACCGTTCCGAAAAGAAGTTCCCCCCTCTCGGCCCGTTCCCTGGCGCCCTCCACATGATCCAGGATCCATTTGATCTTGGTCGCCGAAAAATAGGCGTCTATGACCAGCCCGGTCTTGCTGCGTACGGTTTCCGTAAGCCCCTTTTCCTTCAGCCGGTCGCAATAAGCGGAGGTCCTTCGGCACTGCCAGACAATCGCATGGTAAACCGGCTCGCCGGTGTTCCTGTCCCAGACAATCGCGGTCTCGCGCTGATTGGTGATCCCGATGGCCGCGATGTCCGCGGCCGTGGCGCCGATCTTAGACATGGCCTCCACCGCCACCCCCAGCTGCGTGGACCATATCTCATCCGCGTCGTGTTCCACCCATCCCGGTTTTGGGAAATACTGGGTGAACTCCTTCTGCGCGGCGCTGCAAACCTCCCCGTTCCTGTTAAACAGGATACAGCGGCTGCT
>CANRGP010000047.1 GCA_947630085.1 uncultured Lachnospiraceae bacterium | reverse complement strand
AAAGCAAAAGCAGCCATAAAGCCCGTAAACACAGGCTTTATGGCTAATGTACTGCTTATCAAGTGTCAAAGATGAGAATATATTTAAATTTAATTTAATTACACTGAGATTGGCATAAAATGTCAACAAAAAAAATGGCATTGTTTTCGCAAATATATCTCCTATTTTCATACCATTTAGGTGGGATTTCCTTATATTAGCAGATTTTTTATCTCTCTGCTCTTGTAAAGCGATATCTCTTTAGAAGTAAATCATATGCCACAGTTTGCTTAATTATGCTTAATTTATTCCCGGCTTTGTCCTCTCAGAGAGCATAAAAAAGCGGCGGACACCGTGGATATCCGGGAAGCGCCCGCCCAAAACGTGTTTGACTTCTCCGCAAACTATGCTATACTATCCGTAATATGTGAAAAGGAGGGATTTTATGGCAGACCGCAATCTCACCCTGCTGACAGATCTCTATGAGCTCACGATGATGCAGGGATACTTTAAAGAACAGGAACAGAATGTAACCGTCGTCTTTGACGCTTTCTACCGCAGCAATCCCGGCGGAGGCAGCTACGCCATCTGCGCCGGGCTGGAGCAGGCCATCGACTATGTGAAAAATATCCATTTCAATTCCGAGGACATCGACTATCTGCGCTCCACCGGACTGTTTGAGGAGGATTTTCTCAAATATCTCCGCGGCTTCCACTTCAGCGGCGATATCTACGCCATACCGGAGGGAAGCGTTGTCTTCCCGAAGGAGCCGCTCGTGAAGGTCATCGCTCCCATCATGGAGGCCCAGTTCGTGGAGACCGCTCTCCTCAATATCATCAACCATCAGAGCCTGATCGCCACCAAGGCTTCCCGCGTGGTCCACGCGGCCCAGGGGGACGGCGTCATGGAATTCGGCCTGCGGCGGGCCCAGGGTCCGGACGCGGGGATCTACGGAGCCCGGGCAGCCATGATCGCCGGATGCGTCGCTACCTCCAACGTTCTGGCCGGGCAGATGTTCGACGTGCCGGTACGCGGCACCCACGCCCACAGCTGGGTGATGAGCTTTCCGGACGAGCTGACCGCCTTCCGCGCGTATGCCCGTATTTTCCCCACGGCCTGTATTCTTCTGGTGGACACCTATGACACCCTGAAATCCGGCGTTCCCAACGCGATCCGGGTCTTTGCGGAGATGCGCAGCGAAGGGATCCCTCTGAATTTCTACGGCATCCGCCTGGACAGCGGAGATCTTGCCTATCTCTCCAAGGAAGCCCGCAAAATGCTGGACGCGGCAGGCTTTCCGGACGCGGTCATCTCCGCCTCCAACGATCTGGACGAGAACCTGATCACAAGCCTGAAACTCCAGGGGGCCGAGATCCATTCCTGGGGCGTGGGAACCAACCTGATCACCTCCAAGGACTGCCCCTCTTTCGGAGGCGTCTACAAACTGACAGCCATACGCGACGAAGCCACCGGAGAATTTATTCCCAAGATCAAGCTGTCGGAGAACGCCGAAAAGATAACGAACCCGGGCAACAAGGTCATTCGCCGCATCTATGACAAAAAGACCGGCAAGCTGGTCGCCGATCTGATCTGTCTGGCGGACGAGATATATGACGAGAACGATCCTCTTCTGCTCTTCGATCCGGTCGATACCTGGAAGCGGACCCGTCTCGAGGGAGGAAGCTATACGATCCGCGAGCTGATGATCCCCGTGTTCCTGGAGGGCCAGTGCGTCTACCAGTCCCCGAAGGTCATGGAGATCCGGGATTACTGCGCAAAGGAGATCGGCACGCTCTGGGAGGAATCGCTCCGGCTGGAATTCCCGCACAGGATCCATGTGGACCTCTCTCTCCCCCTGTGGAAGGTGAAGCAGGAGCTCCTGTCACAGTATTCATAATTTGTTCAAATTTCTTTTACAGCCGTGCCAAACTTTTTTCATATTTGGCGTCTATACTGAAAATACAGCAGAAGACATTACGATAGTTTTTTCATAATCTGCCGGCGGTCCGAAAGGACTGCCGGCTCCTCCCTTTTCCAGGCAAAATGAAAAACTGCTTTCCCCCAAAGAAAGCAGTTTTCCGTTCACGTCCGATTACCCTTACATTATCCGTCCGCGCTCCGGCCCCCAACCGGAACGCTGTGCAGACACCCTCTGTACTGCTAAACTTTACCACAACACATCCGCCTTGTCAAGTAGTTTCCGGGTAATTTGCATAAATTTTCCATTCTTTTTTTAATATTATTTACATTTTCTACAATTATTCAGCCGCACTCCCGGCATAGTTTTTTTAAATCTGCGCATACTTCCCATGTCTTTCTTTATGAAGCAGAAACGAAAAACGGGCAAGGAGGGCGGCTTATGGCATTTTCAGTCAATGTGGAAGACAATATCAGGCTCTTTAACGAAAAGCTGGACGTGGATCGGAATTTTGACGTGGTCTACCGGGTGCTCACCATCGGGGGAAGGCAGGCCTGTCTTTACTTTGTAGACGGATTTACCAAGGATGAGGTGCTTCTCAAGCTTTTGCAGGTATGGGAGGCGGTAAAGCCGGAAGATATGCCGCAGGATGCCCATTCCTTTTCCAAACAGTACATTCCGTACGGAGAGATCGGCCTGGCCCATACGGAGGAGGACGTGATCACCCAGCTGCTCATGGGCATTTCGTGTATCTTTATCGACGGTTACGACACCTGTCTGACCGTAGACTGCCGGACATATCCCGCCCGGGGCGTATCCGAGCCGGAAAAAGACAAGGTCATGCGCGGCTCCCGGGACGGTTTTGTGGAAACTCTGATCTTCAATACCGCCCTGATCCGCCGGCGCATCCGCGACCCGAAGCTGACCATGGAGATCGTAACGGCCGGGGAAAGCTCCCACACGGACATCGCCATCTGCTATATGAAAGGGCGGGTGGACGAGGATATGCTCGACAAAATAAAAAAGAAGATCCAGAACACCCATGTGGACGCCCTGACCATGAATCAGGAGAGCCTGGCGGAATGTCTGTATCCCAGCAAATGGTACAACCCGTTCCCGAAGTTTAAATTTTCGGAGCGTCCCGACACCTCGGCGGCTTCCATCCTGGAGGGAAATGTGGTGATCCTCGTAGACAACTCTCCCGCCGCCATGATTCTTCCCTCATCGGTCTTCGACATCATCGAGGAGGCGGACGACTACTATTTTCCTCCCGTCACAGGCACATACCTCCGTCTGTCCCGGATGACCACCACTCTGCTGGCCCTGCTCCTGACGCCTGTCTGGCTCCTCCTGATGCAGAACCCTCAGATCCTGCCGCCGTGGCTGGAATTCATCCTGCTGTCCGAGCCGCCGTATGTTCCCCTGATCATCCAGCTCCTGATCCTGGAATTCGCCATCGACGGTCTGCGCCTGGCGGCCATCAATACCCCGAATATGCTGACTACCCCTTTAAGCGTCATCGCCGGCATCGTCCTGGGAGAATACGCCGTCACCTCCGGATGGTTCTCCAGCGAGACGATGCTCTATATGGCGTTTGTAACCATTGCAACCTATTCCCAGGCAAGCTTTGAATTAGGTTACGCCCTGAAGTTTATGCGGATCATCATCCTGGTCCTGACAGCTTTCTTTAACTACACGGGATTTGCCGTGGGGATCCTGTTCACCGTCGCGGCCATCGTCTTTAACCGGACCCTGACCGGCAAAAGCTATATCTATCCTCTGATCCCCTTCCACTTCCGGGAGCTGAAAAAGCGTTTCTTCCGCGGCCGCCTCCCGCATATGGAAAGAACGGAGACGGACGGGCGGAAGAACTAACGGCCCCCGTTCAGGATCCGCCAGGTACGCGGCAGATACCGTTTTAGAAGCCGCGAGACCGCGAAGCATATCGCGAACGCCGCAAAGGGAATCATCAAAAACAGCAGCGCGGCTGCCGTCCGGCTCCCGCTGAAGATCAGCGCCGCGGCCTTATTGATAAAGCGCACCGGGACAAAATGAAAGGCGTACACAAAGAAGGTGCAGCCCATCCAGGCTTTCTCTCCGGGGAGGCGCCGCTCATCCACAAGCAGCCACAGCCCCGCGGGGACCAGGCAGCGGCAGGCCACTACCGCGGGAATAACGGCCCGGAAATGATACAGAGGCAGGAGCATGAGCCCCAGAACGATCAGTAATATTCCCAGGGCGCCCCTTCGGGGCGTCCATTCGGCTTCCGCCCATGTCCCTGCCCGAACCGCCGCAAATGCCGCGACAGAATAGTAAAACAGGGCGTCGAGGTTCAGAAACGGAAGGGAAAAACCGCACCGGATCCCGGCCATTACAAGAATCAGCAGCATCCATCCTGTCAGGGCTTTGCGCACCGCCAGATAAATCAGGGGCGCCAGCGCAGTCAGGAGAAGCAGCTGGAACATAAACCAGAACACCGGATTGTATTCATACAGAAATACGGCGCGGGCAAAGCCTGACCATGTCAGGTTCATCCGGGGACGGTTGATGAACGCCGATATCCGGGGAATCCTTCCCGCCGCCCAGTAGGCAAGGCAGTACAGCGTGTTCCATACAAGATACGGGATCAGCAGGCTCCTCACGCGGCGCTTCCATTTTCCCGCCAGATCCTTCATGGTAAATCCGCGAAAAAAAAGAAAAGCGGAGAGCATGAAAAAACAGGGAATGCCGAACTGAACGATCTCAGGGACAATCCCGTTTTCCAGCCCCGCAAGGGGGCCCGCCGCTTCCGCACTGTCAAAAAACAGATCCACGTTTCCCGCATGGTTCCAGATAACGAGCAGACATCCCGCCACCCGGAACCATTCCGTCTTACGCCGGAATTCCTTCTCGCCCATGCCGCTCCCGGTCAGAAGAGCTTCTTGAGAGAATCCAGCACGCCCGCCGCGGTAATCTGTGCTTTTACGTCCATTGTTTCCTTATTCCTCCTTTTAAAGGCGGTCCCCAACCGCCGTATACTGTTATTGTACTCCCCGCAGGGAAGAATTTCAACGGAAAATCTTACACTTTTCTTGCGTTGCTTGACTTTTAACAGAATCGTAATATAATTGTAATCACCAGTAATTACCGATATCCGCAGTTATCAAAATACGGAGGTTAAACTGTATGAAAGCTTTCCGCTTCGCAAAGAATTTTTCCGTCCTTCCGGCGGCGCTGGCCCTGGGACTTGCTCTTACGTTCCCGGCGGCGGCGGAGGTCGTCGGCCACCTGGACGACGAGATTCCCAATACCGTCTCCGGCTGGGTCTGGGACGACGAAGATCCCGACCGGACATTTGAAGTACATATCGACGTGACCCCGGAGGGCGCCTCGGAGCCGGTCCTTTCCCGGACCGTGACGGCAGATTCCTACCGCGCCTCGCTCAAGGAGAGCACCGGCTTTGTCATGCACGGCTTCGCCGTACCGGTTCCGTGGGCGGACTTTGACGGAGATGTTTTTGTCGTCACCGGATATGCCATTGTGGACGGCAGGCAGCTTCCCTACACGGAAACTCTCACATATACGAAGTCCTCTTCTTCCTCTTCCGTATCCGTTTCCGAGGGTCCGGACAGGATCGGACGCTTCACGGACTCCTCCGACGCGGCGGACGGCGCCGCCCGGGAGCCGGAAACCACGGCTGCTTCGGACAGCGCCCCGGCATCTTCCTCCGGCACAATAGATAAATCCTACGGTCCCGGATACGCCGGCGCTTCCTCCCAGAGCTCTTCCGCATGGAAGCAGGGACAGTCCCTGGGCGTCTTCACGACAACCGGCTACTGCAGCTGCAGCCTCTGCTCCGGCGGTTGGGGCAGGACCTACAGCGGGACGGTCCCGCAGGCCAATCACACCATAGCGGCGGACATCAGCGTTCTTCCCATCGGAACAAAAGTCATGATCAACGGAATTGTCTACACCGTGGAGGATATCGGAAGCGGCGTCGCCAGCAGGCATATCGACATATACTTTGACACCCACGAAGAAGCGTCCGCCTACGGCACACAGCAGGCGGAGGTATTCGCTGTCACTGAAAACTGATCCCGCAGGACGGCGGCAATACGTATCCTGTCCTCTTGCGCGGCCTGATCTCCGAACGGATTGTTCCTCTGATAAAAACGGCAGCCCGGTTATTCCGGACTGCCGCTTCTTGTTTTTCGTTTTTATCAGTTCTCCAGTTTCCAGATGTCCCTGTTGTATTCCTCGATCGTCCGGTCGGAGGAGAAGAAGCCCGCGTTGCTGATGTTGATCAGCATCTTCTTCACCCACTCCATACGGTTCTCAAAGTCGCGGCACATCAGATCCTTGACTCTCACATAGTCCTCAAAATCCAGGAAGGTCATGAACCAGTCCTTGTTCAGGAGCTCGTTATAGAGGCGCTCCAGATGCTCTCTGTGCCCTACGGCCATCATCTCCGGCCCTACGATGAAATCGACCGCCTCGCGGATCATCTGATTCTTCTCATAATACTCGCGGGGGCGATAATCGCCTTTGCTGTAATGGTCGATCACCTGCTGGCTGCTCTCGCCGAAGATGTAAATGTTTTCCCTGCCTACCAGGTCCGCGATCTCCACATTGGCGCCGTCCATGGTTCCCAGCGTCACGGCGCCGTTCAGCATGAATTTCATGTTGCTGGTGCCGCTGGCCTCCTTGGATGCCAGAGAGATCTGCTCGGAGATATCGCAGGCGGGGATCAGCTTCTCCGCGAGGCTCACATTGTAATTCTCCACCATGATGACTTTCATGTAACGGCTGACCTGCGGATCGTCGTTGACCAGCTTCTGCAGGCAGAGGATCATATGGATGATGTCCTTGGCGATCACATAAGCGGGAGCCGCCTTCGCGCCGAAGATGAACGTGATCGGGCGGTGCGGCACATTGCCGCGCTTGATCTCCAGGTATTTGTGGATCACGTACAGGGCGTTCATCTGCTGCCTCTTGTACTCATGGAGCCGCTTCACCTGAATGTCCAGAATGGAGTGGTCGTCGATCTCGATGCCCTGGGCAGCCATCAGATAATCCTTCAGCTCCTTGCGCTTGGCGTGCTTGACAGCCTGAAGCTCCTTCAGCGCCTGCTCGTCATTGACGAACTGCGCCAGCTTCTTCAGCTCCATGGCATCCTTCCGGAATCCGGAGCCGATCTTTGACTCGATCCAGTCGGTAAGCTCCGGGTTGCAGCTCAGCAGCCAGCGGCGGAACGTAATGCCGTTTGTCTTATTATTGAATTTGTCCGGATAGATCTCGTAGAATTTATGCAGCTCGGAGCTCTTAAGGATCTCCGTGTGCAGATAGGCCACACCGTTGACGCTGAATCCGTAATGGATGTCGATATGAGCCATATGGACGCGGTCGCTGCGGTCGATAATGGCCAGATCCTCGTCGGGATACCGGCGGCGGATCCTGTCGTCCAGGATCTCGATGATGGGAACAAGCTGCGGAACCACCTTCCTGAGATAATGGATGGGCCACTTCTCCAGGGCTTCCGCCAGGATGGTGTGGTTGGTATACGCACAGGTCTTCGACACGATCTCAATGGCCTCGTCCATGCCGATGCCCCGGTCAACCAGAAGACGGATCAGCTCCGGGATCACCATGGTCGGGTGCGTGTCGTTGATCTGGATCACAGCATAGTCATACAGGTCATGAAGGTTGCTGCCCTTCGCGATACACTCGTCCAGAATATACTGGGCTCCGTTGCTCACCATAAAATACTGCTGGAAAATGCGGAGCAGATGGCCGGCCTCGTCGCTGTCGTCCGGATACAGGAACAGCGTCAGGTTCTTTATGATGTCCTCTTTGTTGAAAGAAATGCCGTCGCCGACGATCTCCTCGTCCACGCTGTCCAGATCGAACAGATGGAGCTGATTGGTCCGGTTCTCATATCCGGTCACGGCAATATCATAAAGGCACGATCTCACCGTCATGCCGCCGAACTTCACTTCGTAGCTCTTGCTGCTCCTCTTGAGCCAGCTGGGCTTCTCGATCCAGGGATTGGCGGTCTCGCGCTGCAGATTGCTCTCAAAAACCTGCTTGAACAGGCCCAGGTGATAGTTCAGGCCGATTCCGTCGCCGTTGAGTCCCAGCGTCGCGATGGAATCCAGGAAGCAGGCCGCCAGACGGCCAAGTCCTCCGTTGCCCAGAGACGGCTCCGGCTCGATCTCCTCGATCCTGGCCAGATCCCTGCCGTGAGCCCGCAGCTCTTCGCGGATCGGGGCATACATACCCAGGTTGATCAGATTGTTGCTCAGCAGCTTGCCGATAAGAAATTCAGCGGAAATATAATACAGCTTCTTCTTTCCCTGACTGCTTACCTTCTTCTGCGCCTCCTCCTGGGTCATGGTCAGAAGGGCATAATACAGTTCGCGGTCCGTACAGCCTTCGATCAGTTTGCCGAGTGTCGCCAATGTGTATTCGTTTAATGTCATATACTGTCTCCTCTCCTCTTCGTATATCATGTTTCTTTACGGTTTTACGTTTCCCTGCCCGTCGATTCCTTCATCCGAAACAATCATAGAATTTTGCGGAAAAGAGCGCAGTCCGCCCTTTCCGCGTTTGGAAACTTCAAGTAAAATATACCCCAGATCATATCAGAAGTCAAGATTTTTCTTCTCTTTCCCCCGATGATTCGACAGGATGAGGCCGGGCGCCGCCCCGCTCCCTTCAGACGCCGCCGAAAAAATTTTTCAAAAAAAATAAATTTGTACTATACAAAATCCGTTTTTTGTGGTAATCTGTTTAAGTACCAATTTTGACGGGGCATTAGCGCAGTTGGGAGCGCGTTTGAATGGCATTCAAAAGGTCGTGGGTTCGAATCCCATATGCTCCACTCCAAAAGAGCAGGAAATGGCTTAAATACGTCATTTTCCTGCTCTTTCTTTATTCCGTTTTTACGCAGGATAAGCAAGGAGATAATCAAACTTGATTTTACCGAAGGATGCTAAATACGCACTCTATTAAAGAAAGAGCCAAAACAATATTGATAACCCGATAATATCTCAGATAAAACTTCTGGATCAACAGCCCTCCGACAATCCATGTCCCGGTGGCAATGGTGCCGATGGTAGCAATGACAATCTCGAAAAACAAAAGCGCAGTCAAAGTTGAATTGTAACTGACGACAAAGCCGGTTAAGGCCGTGATACCAAACATATATATTTTCACGTTCACGAATTGAAGAAGAAAGCCCTTCATAAAGGATGCAGACTTTTCTCCCTGATCTCCTGCCGGATGGCTGACGGCAATATGAACCGCAAGATACAGGATGTACGCCGCTCCGACGTATTTGAGTACGTCCACCACGCCGGGCAGAAAAGCGCTTACGCCATAAACAAAAAGAGCGCAGATGATCTGCACGGCGTAATAGCCCGTAAATATCCCGAAAAACAGCGGCTTTCCTTTTTTCCAGCCATAGTTTGTCACCGTATTCAATGCAAGAATGTTTCCGGGACCGGGTGTAAATGCGTTAATCGCACAATAAATAAGAAAATTGCCAAGTACATATACAGGCATTACCTCTCACCACCTTCTGCGTATTATTATAGCAGGGCAAACCGCATGATAGGTAACACCTATTTAATATCGTATTCCATAGCTGTAAACTATGACTCTGTAGGAGCGTATTTCATCAATTCCCGGATATAGATGGCGCCCAGCTCGCTTAAAGGCTGTTTTTCCGGGAGAATGTAGCCAATCTCCATGCGTCCCGCCTCATCAAGAGGAACAGCGACGATATTATCTCCGTGGAGATATTTGGGGAAAATGCCGAGGTCGCTGAGCCGATTCTTTACATCCTCCAAAATCTGATGTGTACCTGCCTCATTGAAGTAAAACTCGTATCGCTCCTGTCCGAACCGCTGCACAAGCTCAACAAAGGCGTTTTCTGTAAAGGTATAGTGCTGAGTAGACACACCAAACCGTGTTTTTCCGGGTTGAACCGTAATATATTTATCCTCCAGCAGTTCCATCTGCTGCAGAACCTGCCGGGCATATCCCAGGAATTCCATGCCATCCTTTGTCAGTGTAACACCAGTCCGGCTGCGGGCAAAAATGACGATACCGATCTCTGCTTCTAAATCCTTAATGGCGTTGGACAGACTTGGTTGTGAAATATAAAGTATTCCGGCTGCCTTTGTAATAGATTTTGTCTCAGCTACAGCTATGACATATTTTAGTTGTTGTAAATTCATTCTGCTCACTTCACCAAATGGCAATCTGTTGGTATCTCTTATAATTGCATACTCATTATATCATTCGGACAATGCTGTTTGTACGGCTGCTGACAAAAGAGCGAGATCTCACACCATGCTTCCCTACCTGATCAGCCAGTTATAGTCCTTTCTGCAGTCAAGAATATATTCAACATACACCACATCATCTTTAATCTGATAAAGCACCAAATACCAGTTCTCTATAAACATTTTATGGTACTTATTCGGCGGTATATATGGCTCGTTAAAGAACGGAAAACGCTCGGGCATCCTGCCAAGCGACCGTATCGCCGCCATGATCTGATCCTTCTTTGCTCTCGCGGCTTCTTTGTTAACCTGAGCCATAAAACAGATGTACTCTCCCAGCATTCGCCTGGCCCGGTCGGAAATTATAATACGATATTGTTTCTTCTCCATAAAACTATACCCCGGCCAGCACTTCGTCCAGATAAGTGTCCAGCTCATCCACAGTACAGCCGTCCCGGCCTGCCAGCCTGTCCTCTTCAACCGCCAGCAGTTCCTCATGGAGCTTCAGCATCTTTTCTCTGCGGTTGAAGGTCTCTATATCCATAACGACCAAATCCCCTTCGCCGTTCTTCGTAAGGAAGACCGGTTCTGCGGTTTTCCGGCACAGATCAGCTATTTCATTATAATTCTGCCGGATTGCGGCAGATGGGCGAATATGCATCATCTCGTTCCCTTTCTCATTTTATAGTAATATTCTATCTAAATTATATATATATCATGTCACAATGTCAACCAGCCTATGAACACTTTTCAAATTGGCGTAATGAAAAACTGCTGGGAATGTTTTATTCCGAATTTGGAAGACGGAGCTGCCTGATCCTGATATACGGAAAAAGTCCAGTATCCACTGGACTTTCCTGCCTTTCTGCATCCCCGCGTCCCCGTGTCTGCGCCGCTATTCCTGCTCCGGATCTCTGGTCATCACGGCTCCCGCCACCCTGTTCATATTTTCCTTCTTCATCTGCATGGAGGAATGGACGTACCGCCTGATCGTGATCGTAGGGGTGGAATGCCCCAGGATCTCGCTTAAACTTTTCAGCTCAAACCCCAGCTCCACGGACCGTGTCGCAAAGGTATGACGCAGCGTGTGGAAGTGGATCTCCTTGATCCCGCACTCCTGCGTGTATTTCGCAAGACGGTACTGAAGGGTGCGCGGCTCCATGTAATGGTATGTCCCCGTAAGGACATAGGCGGCCGGATCGCCGGGATCCATCCGCCCGCAAAGTCCGGCCATGCTTTCCGGGATCGGGATCGTCCTGCAGGAGGAGTCGCTCTTGGGACTTCCGATCCGGATCCTGGTCCGCTCCCTCTTCTCCTCGCCCACCACCTTGAGGCGCTGCAGGGTGGAAACGATCCGGATGGTCTGGTTCTTCAGGGAAATGTCCCTCCAGCGCAGGGCGCAGAGCTCACCGATCCGCAGTCCGGTGAAAAGCGCCAGCAGGACCCCGAATTTACATTCGTCCATATCCGTGCAAAGATACAGACTCAGGATCCGCTGTTCCTCCACCGACAGGATCCGTTCCTCCTGCCCCACCTCCCTCGGATAGGCGATCTCAACGTTCTGCAGAAGTTCCGGATACTTTCTCCGCGCATACCGGACCGCACCGTGAAGCACGATCAGAACATCCTTCACCGTTTTGGAGGAAAGGCCCAGGAGCAAAAGGTTCCTCTTGAACCGCTCCACATCCTCCGTACAGAGTTCCTCCAGCGTGTAGAATCCCAGGGCGGGAAGAATGTGGTTCCGCACAACGGACTCGTATTTTGCATAGGTAGATTCCTTGACCCGTCCTTTCTGCATCTCCATCCACTCCTCGCAGACGGTGACCATACGGATCTTGCTCCTTCTCTGCTCTTTCTCCGGATCCGGCGCCGTCTCTCCCGCATCCTCTTTGGTACATTCCGCTCTGGCGATCATGGCCTTCTGCTTGGCTTCCTGATAGGTCGCCCCGTAGCAGTATCCGTACCTGATCTTTCCGGACGGCTCCCGCCCCTTCACATAGCGGGCCTCCCACCTCCCGTCGCTTCGCCTGAAAATGTTTTCTCCTCGTCTCGACATGATCTGCTTCCTCCTTCTTCAATAATTCTTAAGTTGTTTTTTCCATGCCCACGGGGTATAATTTAGAATACAGAAAGCATCGGGCCGGACGAAAGAAGAAGCCGGGCCGCCGGATGCCGGCGGAAAAGGAGGAATATAACGCCATGCAGGACCCGTTTACAACCGAAGAGGATCTGTTTTCCGATTCGCCGGAGCATCTCTCCGACGAAATTTTGCGGAACGGATCCGATCATCCCGCAAGAAAAAATCCCAGCACATACAGGACCGGCCGCCGGCGCCGCAGAAGCGGATCCGTTTTGCGGTCTTTTCCGGATCTGAAAAGCTGTCTCCCGTTTCTCATAGCCGCGCTCCTCTTTCTTGTCGGCTGCGCTGCCGGAGTGGGGATCGGTTACCGGATCTGGGGGTGGGAAGCCCCCTACCAGGTCAATCTCGGCTCCATAGAAACGCCGGACTGGATCGAGCAGGATCTGATCCGCAAGAATATCTTCTCCCGGCCCGACGTGACCATGCGGCGCGTCCGGAACATCGTCGTCCACTATACGGGGAATCCCGGTTCCTCCGCGCTTGCCAACCGGAATTATTTTGACAATCTGGCGGACCAGGATCCGGAGACGGGCCAGACCTCCGTTTCCAGCCATTACATCGTGGGACTTGAGGGGGAGATCATCCAGTGCATCCCCCTGGATGAGATCAGCTACGCCAACGCCCCCCGCAACAACGACACCGTTTCCATCGAGGTCTGTCATCCCGATGAAAGCGGCGAATTCACCGAAGCCTCCTACGATTCCCTGGTTCGTCTGACCGCCTGGCTGTGCCGGAACCTGGATCTGTCGGCCGACGACGTGATCCGCCATTACGATGTGAGCGGAAAAGCCTGTCCGAAAAATTTCACCAACGATCCGGGCGAATGGAAGCAGTTCCGCAAAGACGTGAAAAAGGCGATCAAAGAACAGTAGAATGTGCGGTAAAAGCAAAGGGGTGTCCCCCAGTCATTCATTCATGACAACTGCAGGGACACCCCTTTTACTATGCGCTTTTACCGGGCCCGCGCAGGGACCTCCCCACCCCCGGCAAACCCTCCGTCAGATCTTTTCAAACCGCTCCACATCCGTCACAAAGACCGTGGCGCCGCCCAGCTCCACATTCATCGGCATCATCACATACCCTGATGAAATAGAAGGAATATTGGGCGTAGGCACATTACAGGTGATCCTCTGGCGCTTGCCGCAGGTCTTCTGGATCAGGCGTATGGCCTCATCAACCTTGGACTCCTCCGTTCCGATCATCAGCGTGGCGTTCCCCTTCTTGAGAAATCCGCCCGTAGTAGCCAGGCGCGTCACCCCGAATCCGTGCTCGTTGAGCACGTCCGTCACCCTTGTTCCGTCATCGGATCCTACGATCGCAAAAATGATCTTCATATTGCTTCCCCCCTTGTCTCTGATCCCGGATCGCCCTATTTGACGATCTGGACTACCGTGTTCCCGTTATAATACAGCTGTACCTGTTCTCCTTCCGCTACGAGCGCGGACGCACTGCTGCCCCATCCGAAGGAATAGCTTGCCCCGCTGCTGGTCTGAATGGTCACGCCCGACGGATCCAGCGACGTGATCGTTCCCGTCACGCTGCCCGTCGCTCCCGAGGCATTTCCCGTATTCTGCCCTGACGGCGTTCCGGGAGACGTCGTACCGCCCGGCGTCGTGGCTCCGGGATTCACCGAAGTCGGCCCGTTGTTTCCGCCCGGTGTGGTCGTCGTTCCGGGTGTCGTTCCGCCCGGTGTCGTAGTCGTTCCGGGTGTCGTTCCGCCCGGTGTCGTAGTCGTTCCGGGTGTCGTTCCGCCCGGCGTCGTCGTTGTTCCGGACGTCGTTCCGCCCGAAGCGGTGTTGTTCCCCGATGAAGTTTCCGTCTTCGTAGGCGTATCGGAAAGATAGCTCTTGGACACGAACCCTTCCTTTCCATTCCATATCACGCGCATCCAGCCGTTGTCCGATTCCCCGGTGCATTTGACGCTCTCTCCTGCCTCGAGCGCTCCCAGAATCTCCGTGGATGTGGAATATCCGGTTCGCACACGCACGGCCGACTTGGCGTACATAGTTTTATCCACATCGCGGACCGTATATACCTTGGCGGCAGTCGTCTGGGGAGCCGTCGTCGCGGCGGCGGTCGTCGTCGCAGTCACGGCAGCGGCCTCCGTGGAGGGCGGCTGCGTCGTCTCGGGTTCCGTCTGGCTCTCCAGCGACTGAGCCGCGCTGCTTTCCCCCGTAACGATCTCTATCCTGGCCGGCCCCTGCGCCCCCTCGTCCGTGGGCTCCGGAACCGTCTCCTCTGCGGGCTCCAAAGACTCTCCCGTCTCAGACGATGTATCCGGGATCTCCCCCGTCCCGTTCTCCTGAGCCGCCGTGGTTCCGTTGATAAGGACCCCCTCTCCGTTTCCGCACGCCGTCACCGACAGCGCCGCGAGAACTGCCGCAAGCAGTATGCCCGTTTTACTTCTCATGGTGCATTCCTCCAATCTATGTATGATTGTCCTACTACTGAGTATACAACATCGCCGCCAAATTTTCCACTAGATTCTTCCGCTTCCGGCTTTCCCGCGCTTCCCGCCCGTCACTGGCGCAGAAGCGGAAGCAGATTGGCCGTCTCCTGCCGGGCCGCCGCTTCCAGGAAAGAGCTGTAGGCATAGAAGCAGTACCCGCTCACATCGCCGCAGAGCCGCCCTTCCACTACCTGGCGTCCGATGATGTCGCCGCGGCGGAGCCATTCGGAAGTCCCCGTGTAATCCTGCACATTGGTTCCCGCCCGATACAGGCCCAGGCCCAGGTACAGATCCACGCTGCCCCTGGCTTTCAGAGCCCTCCAGGTGCTCAGATTGGCCGAAAAGGCATAGGGGGCCGGGCGGCCGTCGGAGGTTCTCGTCTCAAATCCCCAGTAAAGCTGCGGCATGATATAATCGATATATCCCTCCTCCGACATCCAGCGGTCGATATCCACAAAAAGCCTGTCGTCGCTGCGCAGATGGGAAACATATCCCTGGGGACTGATCCCGAAGAGCACATCCGGCTTTTCCTCCTTGACGGCCCTGTATACCCGGCTCACAAGATCGCTCACCTGATCGCGCCTCCACTGCGCCACAGGAAGGCTGCTGCCGCTGGCCAGATATTCCGGAAGGTCGAACTGCCTGCCCTCCGTACTGTCGTCCAGCTCCGGATAAAAATAATCGTCAAAATGGATCCCGTCCACGTCATATCCTCTCACCACTTCCCGGACGCCCTCCACCACCATCTGTTTCACCGTCTCCGAGGAAGGGTTGTAATAATATGCGCCGTCGTGAAGCAGCACGTTCCGGTCATTGGAAGGATCCCCGTCAAAAGCCCACGTCTTGGCGGGACCGGTACTGGCGGCCTCGGACCAGTTCATCAGATATCCTGTGATCCTATAGGGGTTTATCCAGGCGTGGAATTGAATCCCCCTGTCATGAGCGGCCTGAATAAAATACCGGAGCGGATCGTATCCGGGATCCCTTCCCTGAGAGCCGCTGGCGAATTTGGACCAGGGATAAACGGAGGAAGGGTACATGGCGTCCCCGTGGGAACGGACATGGACGAACACCGCATTGATGCCCCAGGAGCTGCAGTTGTCAAGGATCTCATCGACCCCTCTCCGGAATCCCGCCTCGTCCACCGGGAGCTTCTCCCAGTCCAGATAGGATATCCAGACTCCCCGCAGTTCTCCCTCCGGAGCCGGAACATCCGTGCGGATGGTATCCGGTACGGTCTTTACCACACCGGGCCCGGCCGCATAAGGCGACTCATAGGTATTTCTCACAGGCTGCACCGTCTGCAGGATCCCTCCCCGGGCCGCCGGGACATTCCCCGGCGCTCCCGGCATTATCCCCGCAGCCAGTGCCGTCGTCAGTATCAAGGAACCTAATTTCACTGCCCTCTTCATATGTCATCCTCCTCAATTCTGATCACTTTCGTTTCCGTGCCGCGGGCTGACCGAACAGATCCTCTCCCAGATTCCCGTACTCCAGCTCCACGATCTTCCGGATGCTTTTCAGCTTCCCACGGCTGTTGATCAGCATCTTCTGTATTCTGGAGCTGGCATACAACTCCACTCTGTTTTTATGGATCAGCCCGCGGGAGCGCAGACTGTCCGCCAGCGCCTCC